>CAYZVT010000376.1:317-4516 GCA_964481585.1 uncultured Pirellulales bacterium | reverse complement strand
CAGCGCACCCGCCAAGGGGCGTCACCCCCCCCCCCCCACGTGGAGCCGGCGAGGTGAAGTTCGTCTCCCAGATCGGGAGCGACAGCAACGGCCTGGCAATCCGCACCAGAGCGACCGACTATGCGGGCTTGTGGGCTGGGACTGGAGAGCGAGCCGTGGCGCGTTCGATGCCAAAAGGGGAGCGGTCGCTCTTGGCAAGCCGACGCAAAGCAGCTAAAGCTCTCCAAGCCAAGCTCGCAAGGAAGGAGCGCTCATGGGTCTGATCGATTTGCTCTGTGGCACGCGGCACGAGCGACGGCTCGAAGCCCTCGCCGGCCAGATCGCCAGCGACAGCCAAGCGGCGGTGCAGCAACGGCTCCGGGCCGATGTCGTGCAGCTCGGGCGGGGTGAACTGCGCGGCTACATCCGAGCACGCGCGGCGGCGGTCGTCCACCACGAGGTCGAGCGGCTGATGGCAACTCAGCCGCAAATCCTCCGCAAGAGCCAGCCCGAACTGGTCCAGCGGGCAACCAACCAGGTCGTCCAGCGGCTCGCGCACGAGTTGTTCTTCACCGTGCCCTTGGAACAACGGCGGCGTGCGGCCTAGTCGCTTGCGCCGCGCGACAGGGATTCGCCATCGCAGACCGTGGCCTGAATCTGAAACTCCTGCGGCGAATCGAAGAAAATGAAGTCCGCCGCCGCGCCAGGCTCGAAGCCGCCACACTCATAGCCGATCAGCCCAGCCGGCCGCGTGCTTGCCATGGCCACGGCCTCGCCGAGCGGCAGGCCGGCCAGTTGCATCACCTTCCTCACGCCGACCGGCAGCGGTGCCGAGGCCGCCGCCAAGAGCTGCTGTTGGCCGGCGATCACGATCCGGCCGTCGGGCAAAAGCTCAAGCCGACACAGCTGCGTGTCGTACTCCCCCGGCGGCAGCCCCGCCATGCCCGACAAGTCGCTTACCAGCACGCAGCGTTCGGGCATCTTGCAGCGCAGGAAGGACTTCATGACTGCCGGCGGCAGATGGTGCCCGTCGGCGATCAGGCTCGCCCACAGACGATCTTCGGCAAGCTGTTCCCAGAGGTAATTCGGATGCCGCGGCAGCAGGCGGTGCGCGCCGTTGCCCAAATGCGTGCTCAGGCGCGCTCCGGCTTCGACCGCCGCCGCAATCTGCTCGCCTGTCGCGCTCAGATGCCCCACCGCCACCACGACGCCGGCGTCCGTCGCACGAGCGATAAAATCGGGGGCCGAATCGTACTCTGGCGAGAGCGTCACGAGCCGGATCTTGCCCTCGGCGGCGTTCTGGAAGCGCTGGAACTCCTGCCAGTCGGGCGGGCGGCAATAGGCGAGCGGGTGCGCCCCGCGCGGCCCGTCCTCGCGCGACAGGTACGGCCCTTCCAGATGAATCCCCGCAATGCGGCGGCTGAATTGCGGCCGCGCCGCGGCGCGGGCAATCGTGCTCAGCGCGTGGCAGATCGTTTCAAACGAGTTGGTCGTGACCGTTGGGCAGATCGCCGTCACGCCCAGGGCGACCTGCGCGGCCACGATCCGCTCGACGTGCTCGACCGTCAGGTCAGGCGAAGAAAACTCCTGGCCCAAGTAACCATTCACCTACAAATCGACCAGCCCCGGCGCGATCCACGGCAGCCGCTGCTCCTCACTCCTTAGTGGCTCTTGCGCAACGACACGCCCCTCGGCCACCTCAAGCCGCACCGGCTGCGCCGTGTCGTAACGAACCGCTCTGATTTCCATGCCCCGCGCCTCCCTCGCTCCCGCCATTGTACGTGCGCTGCGGACGAGGAGCGAGCCGGTCTGCGGGGCGCGCTGGAGCGCGCACTGCTGCTCAACGGTAGCGCGCTCTGGCTGACCTTTTCGCCCGAAGCCGCCAAGCCGGTTAGCCGGCCTGACGCTCCCATGCAGCGAAACCTGCTCGCTGAATTCCCGCCTGCGCGAGAATGACGCTGACGGGAAAAACGCGCTTTAGCGGACGTAGCCCGTGCCGGGCAGCACGATCGTCGGACCGCCGTACCAGCTAAAGGGACGCTGCGAAGCGGAACCCCAACGCGGGCTGAACTGCGCGCCCCAGGGGGTCGGATTGACCGTTGGCCGGGCGTTGGAGTAGCCATACCACTTCATCGCCGCGATGCGCGCTTGCCGCTGCGCGGCTCGGAACTCAGCTTTGCGCCGCACGGCGGACTTCGGTTCTTCGTACCGCTCCAACTGCTGCTGATAGAACGACAGTTCGGCGGCGGTCGTAGCCGCTTCGGCCGGCGCCGCAACCGGCTGTTGTGCGGCGGCGCGGTGGACAACGGTCAGGCTCGCCAGCAGCGCCAGCGCAAGGGAAAGCCGTTTCATGCGGGGATTCCTCCCAGAGTTCGGGTCAGATCGTGCGGGCGTCGCGCCGCAGCATGGCGAGCGGCCGCAGGAGGCCGACCGCCGTTTGCCCCAAGGCGGGAAATTGCGGGAGGGGGCGCGGCCGACGCACTAATGGCCTTCGGCACGCGCCGCATTGCAAGATAAGCCCGATTTTTCGGATTGCGCCGCGCGTCCCAAGTTAGCCAAGCCAGCGAGACTTTGCCGCCGAATCGCTCAGGAGCGGTCAGCCGTCAGCAAAGCACGTCGTTCCCGCGCAGGCGGGAATCCAGGGAGGGGATTTTGAATTGTGGATTGTGGATGGCGAATTGGGAACCGGGGGCCGGGGACCAGGGGGCACGTCGGGCGCTAGACTGCCGCCCTACGCGGTGCCCACATATTGCTGAACGCTGACCGCTGACGGCTGATAGCTAACAGCCAACAGCTATCAGCTAACCGCCTTTTAGCTCACGATGCCCGGCGTGGTGTCAACTAGGCTGCGGTAGCGGTGCGGCAGCGACTGGCTGCCGCCGGGCGGGGCTTCGAGCACGAGCACGTAGAGTCGCCCGTTTTGCTGCCAGGCGGAGATCAGCCGGCCCTGCGTCCAAACCGGCTTCTTCGGCGGCAGGCTGGTCAGCCCCGGCACCTTCGTCTGCATCACCAGCAGCGTCACCTGGTACTTCGAGCCGCGCATCGTCAGGTCATAGGCGACCGCATCGGGATCGACCGGGCTACGAAAAGACCGCCACGCCCAAGCCCGCGCGGCAACGCGCCCCGAAAGCGGATAGGCCTGCCGCGGCGCTGAGCCGATCGGTTGCCATTTGCCGTCCTGTTGCAGCGCCTCGTACTGCTGCTGGGCAAACTCTTGTACGTTCTGCGGAGTCAGCACCGGCGGGGCGGGCTGGCGGAACGAGAGCGACGCCCCCACGAGCAGCGCTGCCGCCAGTGCGGCCACCGCCGCCCAGCGCAGCGTCGGCACCCATCGCCGACGCTCCACGACCGACTCCTCGGCGGCCGGCGCGGCGGTTTCCACCGTCTGCGGCTCCTTTGTCTGGGCGGCGAGCCGCGCCAGCAGCCGCGCGGAAAGATCCTCCGGCACCGGCAGATCGTGCATCGCCGCCATGATTCTGGCATCGAGCGCGGCCGACTGCCGGGCAAGCTCCGCAAGCTGCGGATCATGGGCAAGCTCGCCAGCAGCCTCGGCCATCTCGGGCTGCTGCAAGTCCTCGCTTCCCGGCCGACAGGCGTCGAGCGCTTCCCAAATCCGTTGTTCGATCATGATGCCGCCTCGTTACTTCCCGCCGCTCTGGGACCTGACCGCTCGACCGGAACCGGCACTTCGCCCGCCAACTTTCGCCGCAAGAGGCCCTTCGCCCGCGAAAGCCGACTCATCACCGTCCCGATCGGCATTTGTAGCTGCTCGGCGATTTCGCGATAAGAGCAACCTTCGTAGTAAAACATCACCAGCACCAGCCGAAAGTCATCCGGTATGGCGTCGAGCGCTTGCTGCAGTAGCTCACGATCGACCTGTTCGGTCGTCAGCTCCTCGGGAATTAGCTCCATCTCCATCTCAATACTGCTGGCCGCCAGCGGCGCGGACCGCCGACGCGCTCGCAGCATGCAGCGCCGCAGAACCGTAAACAGCCAACTCCGCACCGACGCTTGATCCCGCAGTTGGCCGAGCTTCTCATGCGCAATCAGAAATACTTGCTGCGTGAGATCCTCAGCATCGGGAACCGAGCCGGTCAGGCGGTAGGCATAGCGGTAGACCGACGCCGAATGCTCTTCGACCAGCCGAACCAGATCCAGTGGCTCTTTCGGTTCCACGAGGGCTGCCTGCCGTTCTACTACTAACGAGACATCCAGGGGCA
>CAYZVT010000376.1:0-307 GCA_964481585.1 uncultured Pirellulales bacterium | reverse complement strand
AATTTTATTCCCGAGCCATCGGGCAAAAGCCTACGGAGCGGGCACGGAAACATTTTATCAGAAAAAGGGTCGGCCGCTGGGAATAAATCGCTCGCCTCTCCACTCTATGAAGGTATGACGGCTCCGGTCGTAACGTTTGCCTCTCCGCCCTCGGAGAGCTTTAACCGGAAGTTTTGTTACCTCCTCATAGCATGCGAAAGGAAGTCCTATGAAAAAGCTCGGTTATCTGCTGCTGCTCTTCAGCCTCGGTCTGTTCTCGTTCGGCTGCGCGGGTGAATCCGTCGAGCCGGCTTCGGAAGAAGCCCCG
>CAYZVT010000375.1:0-4524 GCA_964481585.1 uncultured Pirellulales bacterium | reverse complement strand
ACCTTATCGACCGGCACAATCCGGATGAAGTTCTTCCGCATCTTGCCTGCCACATGCGCCGTCACGGTATGGCCCCCTTCGATTTCGACGCGAAACCGAGTGTTCGCCAGCGCCTGCGTGACGACTCCTTCTACTTCCAACGCTTCTTCTTTTTGTTTTGCCATAAGGCCCTCGCCTACAACGACTCCTCGCAACCGGCCCGCACCGGCTGCCCTTAGAATTTGCTATCTTATCTGTTCCGGCAGCCCTCTGCCAGCCGAGCCGGAAAAAGCGGCCGAACGCCGCCGCCTCAAGTTCAACTTACCGGCAAACGCCGTTCCGCTGCCGGAGGAATCGCGGTCTTCACGTCCTTTGCGCGCAGGCGCGGGAATCCGGTGCCCGTCAGCCTGTCGCTAAGTGCCTTCGGCCGGCCGTAGGCCCCGGGCGAGTGTGGCCAAAACTTGTTCAGCCGACTCGATCCCGACCGACAGCCGGAGCGTTCCCGGCTCGATCCCCAGTGCCCGCTGCTCGCCGCTTGAAAGCGTCCGATGGCTGGTTGACTGGGGATGGCTGAGCGTCGTGGAAAGTGCGCCCAAGGAAGGACAAAACGGGATTTCCCCCTGTACCGCCGCCAACAGAGCTTCGGCCGCCTTGCGACCCCCGGCGAGCGTAAAGCTGACCAGCGTGCCACACGAGTCGCCAAACTGCCGCACCGCCAGCGCATGATCGGGGTGGCTCGCCAAGCCCGGATAATGCACGGCGGCGACGGGGTTCTGCTCGCTCAAAAACTCCGCCACGCGGTGCGCGGTCGAGGATGCCTGACGACTGCGGAGCGGCAAGGTCGCCAGCCCCCGCAGTGCCAGCCAGCAGTCGAACGGGCTGCTGCCCAGCCCCCACCGCGCGAGCACGCGCTGCAAGCGCGGCGCGGCGTCCGCCGGTCCGCAGAGCGCCCCGAGCACGACATCGCTATGGCCGCTGATGATTTTGGTCAGGCTTTCGACCACCCAGTCCGCGCCCCATTCGATCGGACGACAGACAACGGGCGAGGCGAAGGTGTTATCGACCACGAGCCGCGCTCCGCAGCCTTGCGCGCACTCGGCCAGCGCCGCCAAGTCCGAGACGCGGAGCATCGGATTGGTAATCGTCTCGACGACGAGCAGTCGCGTGCCCGGCTGACATGCCGCGCGCGTCGCGGCAAGGTCGAGCGTATCGACGACCGTACTGGTGATGCCCAGCCGCGCCGCTTCGTCGGTCACGAGGTCGAGCGTCGTGCCGTACAGCTGCCGACTCACGACAACGTGGTCCCCCTGTTGCAACTCGGTCAAAAGCAGCGCGGCGAGCGCCGCCATGCCCGACGCGGCGACTGCGGCCTGCTCGCTCCCGTGAAGCTGCCGCAACTTGTCGGCGAGCATATCTGCCGCCGGATGCCCGACGCGGCTGTAGACATAGCCGGCCTCGTCGCCGGCCAGCATCGCCTCCGCTTGCGCCGGCGTGCGACAACGATAAACCGAGCTAAGACAAAGCGGCGGCGCGAGCGGCTCGCCCCCCACCGCCGGCAACCGCGCCGGCTCGGCGCAGAGGTCTTCGATGCGTTTGGTCATGGCAATGCTGCGGGCTTTAAGCTACGGGCTTCGGGCTACGGGCGATAAGCTGTAGGCTGTAAGCTATACGCTCTAGGTTCATAATACAAAGCTATTGCAGCCTGTAGTTCGCAGCCTGTAGCCCCTCCATGCCCGATCCGCACCCTTCCGCCGCCGGCCCACGTCGGCAACTGACGCTCTTTGACGCGGTTTCGATCATTATTGGCATCGTGATCGGGGCGGGGATCTATATGACCAGCCCGCTGATCGCGGCCAGCGTGCCGGGGCCGGGCTGGCTCGTGGGGGTGTGGATTGCCGGCGGGGTGGTGGCCCTGATCGGGGCGCTTTGCTACGCCGAGTTGACAACGAGCTATCCGCAGGAGGGGGGCGACTACGTCTATCTCACGCGGGCTTTCGGTCGCCGGATGGGCTTTGTTTTCTCTTGGGCAAGCCTGTGGATTGTGCGGCCCGGCTCGATCGGCTTTGTGGCGTATGTCTTTGCCGACTACGCGCGGCAGCTTTACCCCTTCGGCGGCGGTCCGCTGGCGAGCGTCGGTTATGCCTGTGCGGCGATCGCGGTGCTCTCGCTCGTCAACTTCCTCGGCGTGCGCGAAGGCAAGTGGATGCAAAACGCGCTCACCCTGCTCAAGGTCGTCGGCCTGCTCGGCATCGCCGCCGTGGGCTTGCTCGCGCCGCAGGCGGCCACCGCGCCGGCTGTCGCCACGGGCGGAGAAGCGAACCTGGCGCTGGCGCTGATTCTCGTGCTCTACACCTACGGCGGCTGGAATGATATGTCTTATGTCGCCGCCGAGGTGCGCGACCCCGACAAAAATCTGCTGCGGGCGCTGCTGCTGGGAACGCTGGCGATCGTGGTGATTTATGTGTTGCTGAATCTGGCGTTCCTCCGCGTGCTCGGCTTTGCCGGGGTGCAAAACGCGACGGCGCTGGCGGCCGACGTGGTCTCGGCGTGGCTCGGCCCTGTGGGCGGGCGGGCAATCAGCGTGCTGATCTGCTTGTCATGCCTCGGCGCGATCAACGGCATGATCTTCACCGGCGCGCGGGTGTACTACGCCGTCGGTCAGCAGCACCGGCTGTTCGCCCCCTTCGCGCACTGGAACCGCCGCTGCGACGCCCCGCTGCGGGCGCTGGTGCTGCAAGCGGCAATCACCTTGCTCGTCGTCGGAGGCTTTGGCCTCTATGAAAATGGCTTTGAGCGGATGGTGAACTTCACGACGCCGGTGTTTTGGTTCTTCTTCTTCCTGGTGGGGCTGGCCCTGATCGTACTGCGCCGCAAAGAGCCGCACCGCCGGCGGCCCTACCGCGTGCCGGGCTATCCGCTCACGCCGCTGGTCTTTTGCCTGTGCTGCCTGCTGGTACTCTATTCCAGCCTCCGCTACGCCTACTCGCAGGCGAGCATCGAAGCCCTCTGGGCGGTTGGGCTGTTGCTGCTGGGCGTGGCGCTGAGCCTCGTTGAGCCGCTCGTCGGCGAATCGTCCGACGTGCTAGCGACACCTGACGAACCTGGTGAAGCTAGGTAACGCCCTGGCGGTCTCTCCACTGGCAAGTGGCGGAAATTAGACCGAATTTGCCACCCGCAAATGCCGAAAAAGGAGAGCGGGGCTGCCGACCCTGCCGGTTACACAAGCCTTGCCGGCCCAATAGCCGGCAAGCAACGCTCGCCGGTTGTAAGGCGCGAACCAGAGGGCGTTGCCCTCCGGCTATTGGAGCTTGGGGACAAAAACGGTTCTACCTCAAAGCAGGCGCAAGCAACGTGACGACCTATTCGTTCGACAACGCGGCCACGCCGCTCCGGCCTGTCGCCTTGGCCGGCAATGCCGCGCCGACGGCCGAGCCGCCGCTTGATGCTGGCGCGGTCGAGCAGGCGCGGCGCGAGATCCAAACGCTGCTCCGCGAGGTGGCCCAGCTTGCCAAGTCGGACGTGCCGCCGGCGGAGTTTTATCAGCAGATGCTCTCCCGCGCCGTCTCGGCGCTGGCCGCCATTGGCGGAGCCGTCTGGACGCGCAGCGAGCAGGGCGACTTGGAGCTGGCCTACCAAATCAACTTGGAGCAAGCTGGGCTACGCACCGCTGCCCGCCAGCAGCAACATGCCGCGCTGCTGAAGTCGGCGCTCGACAGCCGCGAAGGACTGCTCGTGCCGCCGCGCTCGGGAAGTGAGACGACGCACAACCCGACGGAACTGCTCCTCGTGCTCGCCCCGATCCCCGGCGAGAGCGGCCCGCAGGGTGTGGTGGAAATTCTGCAGCGTCCCAACACCCGTTCCGGCACGCAGCGCGGGTTTCTGCGATTTGTACAACAGATGGGCGAGTTGGCGGCCGACTACGACCGCACGCGGCGGCTCAAACACTTCGCCGACAAGCAAACGCTCTGGCAGCAACTTGATCGCTTTACGCGCACGATTCACAAAAGCCTCTGCAAGACGACCGTCGCCTACGCGATTGCGAACGAAGGCCGCCGGCTGATCGGTTGCGACCGGCTGAGCGTCGCACTCTATCGCGGCCGAACGTGCCGCATCGAAGCGATCAGCGGGCAAGACTGCTTCGACCCGCGCGCGAGCGTGACGACGCGGTTGGCCAAACTCGCCACGGCCGTGCTGCGAACCGGCGAGCCGCTGTGGTACACCGGCAGCACCGAAGCGCTTGCTCCGCAGCTTGAACGAGCCGTCGAAGCCTACGTCGATCTCGCCCACAGCAAGGCCGTCGCCATTGTTCCGCTCGTCCGTCCGCTCAATGAGGCAAAGGGGCAGTCGAAGGGCGAACTACTCGGCGCGCTGATTGTCGAACAGATCGAAGACTGCCGCCTGCCCGACGGACGAGTGCAAGCCGTCCAAGTTGTGGCCGAGCACAGCGCCGCGGCGCTTGCCAACGCGGTCGAGCACGAAAGTTTGTTCCTGCTGCCGCTCGGGCGCGCGCTGGGCCCGATAAAACTCGTCGTCAGCGCACGGATG
>CAYZVT010000374.1:0-4547 GCA_964481585.1 uncultured Pirellulales bacterium | reverse complement strand
GCTTTACCCGCTTCTCGTACTCAATCGCCGGCGAGCAACGCTCGCCGGTCCCGCGCGCGGCGGACCGACGCGGCGCGAACCGGCCGGCGTTGCCGCGTTGGCTATTGGAGCTTTGGTTACATCAAAGGAAAACAGCGCTAGTACCGCACGGCGGCGATGGCGCGTTTGAGCACGTCGCGCATCAGGTCGGCCGGCGCGTTTTGGCTGGTAAAGAGGCGGAATTGCAGCGCCGCCTGCCGCACGAACATTTCCACGCCGGTCACGGTCTGGCAGCTTTGGCTCCGCGCGTCCTTGATGAGCAGCGTCGACTCGGGGTTATAGACCGTGTCAAAGACGAGCATCGAAGGCCGCAGGCGGTGCTTGTCGAACGGCGTTTCATCGACGTTCGGGTGCATCCCGATCGGCGTGCAGTTGATGAGCAAATCGGCCGTGATGTTGTGACGCTGGTTCCACGGCACGGAGCGACCCTCGTACTGTTCGGCCAGTTGCGCGGAGCGTTCGAGCGTTCGGCTGGCGACAACGAAGTTGGCTCCCCGCCGCTTGAGGCCGTAGATAATCGCCCGTGCCGCCCCGCCGGCGCCAAGCACGAGCGCCGTCTTGCCGGCGAGCGGGCTTGGCTCGCTGCCGACGGTGCCGAGATGGCCTTCGAGGCTGTCCATCGCGGCTTTGAAGTCGGTGTTGTAGCCGAGCAGATCGTCGCCGTCGAACAAGACGGTATTGCAAGCGCCAATGCCCTTTACCGCGCGATCGACTTTGGTGAGTCGCGCGGCAATCGTTTCCTTGTGCGGAATTGTGATGCTCAGGCCGCGAATCCCCAGCCGCGGCGCGTCGTCGATGAACTGCTGCAAGTCGTGTCGCGGGACGCGGAACGGCAGGTAGACCGCGTTGATGCCGGCGTTGCGGAAGGCGGCGTTGTGGACCTGGGGGCTGAGGCTGTGTCCGATCGGATCGGCGATGACGCCATAGACGGCCGTGTCGCCGTTGATCTCGTCGTAGTGGTAGACCTCGTTCATTTGCTGGAAGCTGATTTGCCCCGGCGCGAGCGCCCGCTCTTGATTGAACGTGGCGTAGGTCAGCGGCGCGCCGAACTTGCCGCAGAGGATGCGCGACGGCGTGCCCATGTCACCCATGCAGAAGCCGGTCGTGGGGATCTGCGCATCGCGGACCATTTCGAGCATCCGCACGTTGTCGTGCGGGTGGTTGGCCATCGTGGCGATTTTGATGATGTCGGGATCGAGCGTCGCCAGATGCTCGTACAGCCCTTTGAGGTCTTGCGGCGTCTTGCGGAAGTCGTGGTAGCTGATGATTCGTTTGGTGCGGCCGAAGCGGGGGATCTCGGCGGCGATGTCTTCTTCCAGGTCGACGTACTCCACTCCTTCGGCAATCGCCGCGCGGAGCAGCATCAGCCGCGCTTCCTCGGTTTTGGACCACTTGCCGCCGTCGGCTTTACGGCGACAGGTGACGATGACCGGGCAAGGCGGATCGGTCAGCAGCCGTTTGAGGTTGATCGTGTGGTCGATGTAATCAAGCCGCAACTCGACAAGCCGCGCCCCTTGCTCCACCAGGTGCCGGTGTTCGGCGATCATGTGACGGTGGCGACCACGGCCGATGCTCACGCAAATCATGGACAAACGCAGGGGTAAGGACTTTTGGGGAAGGTACGGCTGACCGGAAACCGGCCGCGCATCGTGGCGAAGCGGCTATTGTGCTCCATGGCCGCAGCGGAATCAAATGCGTTTGAACTGCCGGTCGAGTTGCTCGCGGGTGAAGACGAGCGCCGTGGGCCGGCCGTGAGGGCAGTGGTGGGCGTCCTGGGCCAAATGCCGCTGCTCGACGAGCGCTTCGATCTCCTCACGGGAAAGCGGATCGCCCGCCTTGATCGCCGCCTTGCAAGAGATCATGTGCAACAGTTCATCGAGCACGTCGCGGCGGTCGGGTTGCTTGCCGCCCGAGAGAAGCTGATCGACCAGCCCTCGCAGCACTTCGGCCGGGGCAAGTTTGGCGAGCATCGCCGGGTAGCTCGACACGAGCACCGTATCGCCTCCAAACGGCTCGACCGCCACGCCCAGCCGTCGCAGCAGTTCTCGCTGTTCGAGCACGGCCGCCGCTTCTTCGGGGCTGAGATCGACCGGCTCGGGCACGAGCAGCCGCTGGCTTTCGAGCGCCCCGGCGAGCACCTTTTCACGAATCTGCTCATACAGAATCCGCTCATGCAGCGCGTGCTGGTCGATCACGACCATCCCCTCGTCGTGCTCGGCCACCAGATACCGATTATGCACCTGCAGCGCCGCCGCCCGTCGTGCGGGCGGGCCGTGCAGTGACGAGTTGCCTTCATGAATCCGCTCGGCAGTGACCGGTCCGTCGCCCGAATCCGGCGGCGTGTCGATCCGGCTGAGCACGAGTGGCTCGCGCGGTCGCGGCGGCGTGTTGGGCAGATCGAAGCGCGCCTGCGGCTCGTCGGCGTGTGCAGAGCCGTTCGGTGTGCGTTTGCTCAATTCCCCCTTCGCCCAATCGACCAGTTCCTGGCGTGCCGCTTCGGCCTGGGCGGCGTGGTCGGGCCGGTCGGGATCAATCTCGCTCTCGCTTCGCTGCGGCTGGAGGCGATGCGTCAGATCGGCGCTCAAAAAGCGGGAACGCAGGGTGCCGAGCAGTTGGCTGTAAAGCTGGCCGCCGTCTTGGAAGCGGACTTCGAGCTTTGTCGGATGCACGTTCACATCGACCGCGTCGGGCGGCAGACAAATGCGCAAAAAGCAGATCGGAAACCGCCCCGTTAGCAGCAGCCCCCGGTACGCCTCGCTCAGTGCGTGCTGCAGCGCGCGGTCGCGGATATGGCGGCCGTTGAGAAACAAATACTGCATCCGGTTGTTGGCGCGGCTGTGGCTGGGGCTGGCGACATAGCCGGCCAGCCGCACCTCCCCATCGCTGCTCTCGACCCAAATCAGCGACTCCGCCAAATCTTCGCCAAAAAAGCGGGCCAGCCGCGTGCGCCAATCGTCCGACGGCGGCAGATCGTGAATCGGCCGGCCGTTGTGCCGGAGCGTGAAATGAATCCGCGGGTGCGCGAGCGCGAGCCGCGTGAAAGCCTCGGTCGCGTGGCCCAGTTCGGTCTGCGTGGTGCGCATAAACTTCCGCCGCACCGGCGTGTTGTAAAACAGATTCCGCACTTCAAGAATCGTGCCGACCGGGCAGCCGCAGGGAGCGACCTCACGGAGTACGCCGCCGGTGATTTCCAGTTCCGCCCCCGCCGTGGCGTCGGACGTACGGCTGCGAATCAGCAGTTGGCTTACCTCGCCGATCGAGGCCAGCGCTTCGCCGCGAAAGCCGAGCGTGCCGACGGCGAACAGATCATCGGCCGTCGCAATCTTGCTCGTCGCGTGGCTCGCCACGGCGAGCGGCAACTGCTGCGGCTCGATGCCGTGTCCGTTATCGGCAACGCGGACCAGTTCCAGCCCTCCCTGCTCAATCGCCACGTCGATCCGCGTCGCGCCGGCATCGACGGCGTTTTCCATCAGCTCCTTGACAACACTCGCCGGCCGCTCGATCACCTCGCCAGCGGCAATCTTGTTGATGACGCTCGCGGAAAGCTGGCGGATGAGGGGCATAGGAGCTACGGGCCGCGGGCCACAGGCTGCAAGCTATCGGCTTTAGGCTAGGAGCTGTAGGCTGTAGGCGGGAAGGTGATGCGGGAACTTTTGCGAGCCGGGATCTTTTCGCCCGTGGCCGCCAGGCCGGTTCGCCGTGTCGGCGCGACCGTCCGCTCCGGTTGCCACTAGGTGAGTTGGTAGTCTTTGATTTTGCGGTAGAGGGTGCGTTCGCCGATGCCGAGCATTTTGGCGGCTTCTTCGCGGTTGCCGCCGGTGGCGTGGAGCGTCTCTTGAATGAACAGCCGTTCCAGTTCCGAAAGCGGCTGGCCGACGAGCGTGTGCAGCCCAATGGTCCCGGAGGTTTCGGGCTTCGCTTCCTGGGCGTCGGATAGCTCGCTCGAAAGGTCGTCCACGTCGAGTACTTCGTCGTAGTCGACGACGACCATGCTTTCGATCACATTTTTCAGTTGCCGGACGTTGCCGGGCCAGTCGTAGGCCATCAGCCTGCGCCGCGCGGCGGTCGTGACGCTTTTGACTTTTTTGTTGTGTTTCTTGGAGGCGAGGCGGATGAAGTGCTCGATCAATAGCGGGATGTCGTGCGCACGCTCGACGAGCGTCGGCAGCGTAATCGTGACCACCTTGAGGCGATGGTAGAGGTCACGGCGGAACAGCCCTGCCGCGATTGCTTCTTCCAGATCGCGGTTCGTGGCCGAGAGAATCCGCACGTTGACCTTGATCGGCTCGTTTGATCCGACGCGGGTGATTTCGTTGCTTTCGAGTACGCGGAGCAGTTTAATCTGCGTCGCCATCGGCATGTCGCCGACTTCATCGAGAAACAGTGTGCCGCCGTGGGCGTACTCGAACTTGCCGACCCGGTCGGTCGAGGCGTCGGTGAAGGCCCCCTTGACGTGTCCGAACAATTCGCTTTCCAGAATGTTCTCGCTCAAGGCCGCACAGTTCAGG
>CAYZVT010000373.1:0-4572 GCA_964481585.1 uncultured Pirellulales bacterium | reverse complement strand
TGAAGTCATCGCTCCGGCGCTCGACGTGGCGGTGGAAGGCCCCTCGCGCCGCTATTTGGAACGGCCGGCCACCTACACGCTTTCGGTCGGTAATCCCGGCACCGCTTCGGCGAAGGATGTGCTGCTGACGACGTACTTGCCGCAGGAGATGAAGTTCGTCAAGGCGAACAACTCCGGTCAGTATGACCCGGCCACGCATAGCGTCTCGTGGGGGCTGGCGGAACTGCCGGCCAAGCAGTCCGGAAGCGTCGAACTGGTCGCCGTGCCGACCGAGCCGGGCGAGCTGAATCTGCGCGTCGAGGGCAAAGCCGAACGCGGCTTGACCGATGAGGCGCAGCAGACGATTCAGGTCGAAGGGCTGGCGGCGATCATGTTCTCGGTCGCGGATCTGCAAGACCCGATCGGACTCAGTGGGGAGACGACCTACGAGATTCGCATCGTCAACCAAGGCTCAAAGGCCTCGGCGGGCGTGCGGCTCGTGGTACATGTTCCGCCGGGCCTGAAAGCCCTTTCGGCGAGCGGCCCGACGCCGTTTGAGATTGCCGGTGGGCAAGTACTCTTCGCGCCGCTCGCCCGGCTCGCGCCGAAGGCCGACACGACGTATCACGTCAAGCTGCAAGCCGTCGGCCCGGGCGATCAGCGCGTACGGGTGCAAGTCGACACCGACGAGTTGCAGACGCCGGTGACGAAAGAGGAAAGCACCCGCGTCTACTCGGATCAGTAGTCCTTCCCGCGCGCGAGCGGCCTTCCCGCGCAGGCGGGAATTCAGAAAATCGTTTTCAGCCATCAGCGGTCAGCTATCAGCGTTTTCATCCGAGATCGGTTGGCCGGATAGCCGGTCTGGCGCTCTAGCTATGCGGAGCGTGCTCTCTAGATTCCCGCCTGCGCGGGAAGAACGTGATGCTGTGGCTCGCCGGGGGCTTCCGCTTTCGCGGTGCGCCCCCGCCACCCGGCGCAGTACATCCCGCCACCCCCATCCACCATTCAAAATCCCCCATCCACCATTCCCGCCGGCGCTTGACCGGCGCGGCGGTGGTCTTCACACTACAGACGCAGGGTGTGAGGCGTTTTGGGCGGGGGAGTGGTGATGGCGATTCAGGTGACGTGCGCGGCGGGGCATCGGCTCAAGGTGTCGCCGAAGCGCGCCGGGACCGTCGTCCGTTGTCCTGCCTGTCAGCAAGAGGTCGCCGTGCCGGCCGCCGGTTCGGCCACGCCGCAACTGCCCGAGCCGGTTGCGCCGCCGGTCGTCGCGCCAACGACGTTCGCCTCAACGACAAGAGGCCCCCTTCATCCCAGGGCGATTGATCCGCGACATCGGACGGGCGTCTATTATCTCGCCGCCGGCTGCGCCGGGCTGGCGCTCTTGACGATGCTGCCGGCCCTCTGGCATTTGAATCTCAGCGAGGCGCCGGGCTGGGCGCGGCTGGTGTTGCTCGTCGCGCTACTTCAGTTGGCCTACGCCGCCTGGCTGGCGCTGACGCCCGATTGGAGCTCGCTGTGGGTGGTCATGCTCGCGCTCGGGGCGGTGGCGGCGCTGTACGCGACCGGGGCGGCGATGACGCTGCAAGCCGAGCCGGGCGATCCGCTGCTCTTGGGCTTGGGAGAGCTTTGTCGCCAGCAAGGGAGCAAGCCGACGCTGTGGTGCGCGGCGGTCGTGCTGCTGGCCTCGCTGCTGGCGCAGCTCACCGGCGCGGCGAGTTCTCGTTGGCGACGCGCCGCGCTGGCCGGGTGAACGTTACAAGCTGCTCGCCCGCGTGATGCCGTAGCTGAGCGGCATCACTCCATAGATCCCGCGCACGAATATCTGGTCGATGAAATCGTTGGCGACTTGGACCGGACTCTTGGGCACGACGACAATGTCCGAGTCGTTCAGCCAGATCTCGTCGGCCGGGCAAGGCCGCTTGCCGAGCAGCGCCCCTTGCAGGTCGAGCACCGTCGCCATCAGCCGCCAATCCGGTCCGCGGCGGAAGACGACCACCTGTCGCAGATTCGCGCCGATGCGGTAACTGCCGGCGAGCGCGATTGCCTGCGAAGCGGTGGTCGGGCCTTCGAGCACAAAGCGGCCCGGCTGCGCTACCTCGCCCACGACATAGATGAAGCGCGGAGCACGTTCAAAGAGCACCGGCGTCACTTCGATCCCGGAGAACTCCATGGCGTAGCGTTCGTCGACTTCGCGTTTAACTTCATCGAGCGTCAAGCCTTGGACAAAGACCGAACCGAGAGCCGGCAGTTGCACGGTTCCTTCGGGCGTGACGCGCACCAAGATTCGCTGCCCGCCTTGCCCGGCCCGCGCATCGACCGTCGCCCGCAGGTCTTCCAGCCGCGTGTTGACGCGGAGCGGCGTGATCGTGACGGCGGGCACCTTGTAATACTCAAGATACAGCCGTTCGATTTCTTCGCGCAGTTGCTCGACCGTGCGACCTGTCGCGCGGACCTGACCCAAAAGCCGCAGCGTCACGGTGCCGTCGGGCTGAATCAGCAGCGTGCGGTCAAGCCGCTCGTCGGTGAACGATTCGAGCAACAGCTCATCACCGACTTGCAACTCGTACGGCTCGGCCATCGTCTCGCGCGTCAGGCGGTAGACGAATTCCAACTCGTCATCGACCCGCAGCCGATAGACCGGCACATGCGGCGCGCGCGCCAGCCCCACGTACTCGCCTTGGGCAAAATACTCCCAGGGGATCGGCTGCGCGTGACGCCATTGCAGCTCGCCGCAGGGGCCTTGCAGCCCATGAAGCGCCGAATCCACGCCCTGATACGGCGTCGCCGGCGGCGGAAGTGGACACGGGTACTGGCAAAGCCGCACGTTGCCCGCCGCTGGTGGCGCTTGGTGCGCGCTCGCGGTGGCGCGCGAAGCCAGCTTCGCCGGCGCGACCGGCGCAGTCGCCAGACGTGAATCGGGAGCGGCTGCAACGAGCGCAACAGCCAGCGCCGCGGCGACGAGGGCAGCGACACGCTTCTGCACAACGAGCAAGAGGCGGGGCACAAGGAGTCCTTCCATGAACGGAGTTGCTTGCGGCGGAGCAGGGGATGGGCGGAACTTAGCGCTGAAGCAGAGCAGGAGCCGAACGCGGAGCCGAAGCCGTGTGCCCACGTAGCGGCGGGCCTTCGCCGGGCGAACTGACGCGGGCGAACGTGGCCGGATCGGTCCAAATCACCGGCGGCTGCTGCCCGGCCAGTTGCGCGCTGCTGGCCTGCTTGGCGAGCACCTGGGCGTGCTGCTCGGCGCGGGCGGCAAGCTGCGCTTCGCCGAGGTGATGCTGCACGACCGCCAGGTTATGCCACGCCGTCGGCAGCGGTGCCAGCCGAACCGTGTGCAGCAGCGCCGAACGGGCGTGCTCGTAGAGCCGGAACCGCGCCAGCAGCACGCCCAACTCGTTCGCGGCCAAATAGTTCTGGCCGTCGGCCAGCAGCGCCGCTTGATAGAGCGCCATCGCTTTCGGCTCGGCCGCGACGAACTTGTTGGGGTTTTGCTGCGCGAGGGCGATCTGCACTTTCGCCAGCCCGAACAGCGCCATCGACCCCGCCCGGTCCTGCCCCGCCGCGAGGCCCAATTGCTCCTGAGCATAGGTGTAGTAGCGGCGGCGCGCGAGGAGCGGCGTCACGTCGTCGAGCGGCACGTCCTTCAGCAGCGGCGTCTGATGCGCGGGGAGCACGCTGCCGATGTGGAGGTCCGACTCGACCCGCGACCCCTGCGGCACGAAATCGTCCGACTCCTCCAGTGCCCGCAGCCCAGCGGCCAGCGCGTCGCCGTGCAGCCGCGTTCCCTGCTGGGCGTCGAGCGCTTGCGAAAGCGTGCGCAGTGCGGCGATGAACTCGCTCCGCGCGGAGAAGTAGGCTCCGCGATTGGCAAGCGCAAAGCCCTCCCGCACCTGCTCCGCCGCTCGCGCGACAACGGCCTGCATCGCCGGATCGGACACGGCGGCCGGCGACGCCCACGGCAGCGGCGATGGCGCGTTTGCCGGCCGGTGCGCTGCGTCCTCAGCTTCCTCACCCAGCGGCGCGAGAGTCGGCTCACTCTGCGGCGCGCCGATGGGAGGTTCGCCCTTGAGCACCGGCAGCGGATGCACGTCGGCAATCTCCTCGGCGGTCAGTTCCGAGGGCACTTCCAGCGCCGCGCCGTCGGAACCGACCAACTCCGGCGACTCGTGCGGCGGATCGTGCGCCATCGCCGGCGGCGGGCTGTGCTCAGGGAAGAACGGCCCCGGCACGATCGGCTGCGGCGCTTGCGCCAGACGTAGCTCGCCGTGCGGGAGCGACGGAAGCCGGAACACGCCTTCGTCACGGACTGGCTCGACCGCGCTGGCGCTTGCGGCACGCCACGGAAGCTGCTGGGCCGACACCGACCGGAGCGATTGGGCCACCACGTCGGGCGAGAGCAACCGGGGCTTTTCGGTTGCGGCGACGGGAGGCGAATCGCTGGCGCCGCTACAGCCGCTCAGCAGACCCAGCGGGGCCGCCACCAGCGGGCCGAGCACGGCGCGACAGAAGGCGCGACGAGACAAACGCATCATTCGTCCGTGAAGGCGAGGCGAAGGGGGAGGACCGCGCCCACTCCGTTGTGGCGCTTGA
>CAYZVT010000372.1:0-4581 GCA_964481585.1 uncultured Pirellulales bacterium | reverse complement strand
GCAGTGAGCAGTACGCCCGCGATATCGTCTGGCCGACGCTCGCGTTGCGGAAACTGGCCGCCGGTCGGCTGACCGTCTCGCCGCAAGAATTGCAAAAGGCGTACGAAACGGAGTTTGGCCCGGCGGTTCAGGCACGGATTCTGGCCGTGACGGATGTGAATCTCGCGCGCCGCCTCCACGCGCAACTCAAGGCTCAGCCCAACGAATTCCCCCGGCTGGCCCGCGAGCACTCGTGCGACATCAGCAGCGCTAGCCTGGGCGGCATGATTCAGCCGATTCGCCGCCACATGGGCGATCCGCAAATCGAAAAGGTGGTGTTCGGACTGAAGGCCGGCGAAATCTCGCCGATCGTCCGCGTCGGCGAACAGTACGTGATCCTGCACTGCGAAGGCCACATTCCGGCGCGGCAGGTCGCGATGGCCGACGTGCAGGCCCAACTGGAAGAAAAAATCCGCGAAGCGAAGCTGCACTCCGTCGGCAGCGAAATCTTCCAGCAGTTGCAAAAGAACGCCGTTGTCGAAAATGTCTTCAACGACCCGGTCCGCAGCCAGCAGACGCCCGGCGTCGCGGCGAAGATCAACGGCCACCCGATTCCGCTGCACGAACTGGCCGAGGAGTGCATCGCACGCCACGGCGAGCAGGTGCTCGAAGGGCAGATCAACCGGCTGCTGCTCGAACAAGCCCTGCAAAAGACCAACCAGCAGGTCACGCGCGAGGAACTCGACGCCGAGATTGCCCGCGGCGCGGAGCTGTCGGGCATCATCGACAAGACCGGCAAGGCCGATCTCGCCCGCTGGCGGCAGATGATCGAACAGCAGCAAGGCTACTCGTTCGACCTCTACGTGCGCGACGTGGTGTGGCCGTCGACCGCGCTGAAAAAGCTGGTCAACAGCCGCGTCGAGGTGACGCAAGAAGATCTGCAAAAGGGCTTCGAGGCCAACTACGGCCGCCGCGTGCGCTGCCGGGCGATCGTGATGGCGAACCTCCGCCGCGCCCAGGAAGTGTGGGACAAGGCGCGCCGCAATCCCACGCCTGAGTACTTTGGAGAACTCGCCGAGCAGTATTCGGTCGAGGCGAGCAGCCGCTCGCTGCGCGGCGAAGTGCCGCCGATCAAGCGGCACGGGGGGCAGAAGGTGCTTGAGGACGAAGCCTTCACGCTCCAGCCGGGCGAAATTTCCAGCGTCGTCCAGGTCGGCGACAAGTATGTGATCCTCTACTGCGAAGGCTTCACCGACCCGGTGAAAGTCGAACCGGCCGAGGTCCACGAGCTGCTCTACAGCGACATTTTCGAGAAGAAGCTGCGCCTAGCGATGGCCGAGCGGTTTCAGCGGCTGCAAGACTCGGCCCAAATCGACAACTACCTGACCGGCACCTCCCAATCGCCGAAAGCAGCGATTGCCACCCGCCCCGGCGAGGCCGCCCGCCGCTAGCGCGGTTTATCCGCTTCCCGTAGCCCCTGAATAACTGGGTGGCGGGGGCGCACCGCGTTAGCGGAAGCCCCCGTCGACCAGGGTTTGCGGAAGGCAGGACCTGGAAGGATTCTGCATGGTCCTTCGCGTTCAAGGCGTAGCTCTTCGCGCCGAACCACCTCCACCAAGATCGCAGCCTCGGGGGCTTCGCTTCGCGTGCGCCCCGCCACCCAATCCGTGCTTGCGGGCTAATCACTTACACGCTCGCCGGTCCCGCGCGGCCTGGATTTCGCCGCGCCAGCCGTTTCCCGATCTTTCGCCAGCGGCTATGCTGAATCGTGATGGGCCGTGCTCCGACGGAGACGGCGAGGCGTGCTTTTTCTGTCAAGGTGGTCTCGATGACCGAACAACCCAACGAACGCGACGCAGCGGATACGACCGTGCCGTTTAAGATCAACGTGGCCTCCCGAGTCGAGCGGCTGCCGCCGTACCTCTTTGGCCGCATCAATACGCTGCTTTACCAAAAGCGGCGGGCCGGGGACGACGTGGTCGATCTCGGGATGGGCAACCCCTCCGACCCGCCCGAAGACCTCGTGATCCAAAAGCTCGCCGAAGCGGCCGCCGATCCCAACAACCACGGCTACAGCAAAAGCAACGGCATCGCCAATCTTCGCCGCGAGGTCGCCTCGAAGTACTATCGCAAGTACGGCGCGCGGCTCGATCCCGAGACGGAGATCATCACCTGTTTAGGATCGAAGGAGGGCTTTTCGCATCTGTGCCTGGCGCTGATGGGGCCGGGCGATACGGCGATCGTGCCGGCTCCCTACTTCCCGGTCCACGTCTACGCCGTGGCGCTGGCGTCGGGCAACGTGATTTCGCTCGAAGTGGCCGACGAGGAAAAGTTTCTCTCAAACATCGCCTACACCTGTCAGCACCTTTACCCGCGTCCCAAGCTGCTGATCGTCAACTACCCGCACAACCCGTCTACCGTCACGGTCGAGCAGAGTTTTTACGACGAGATCGTGAAGCTCGCGCGGCGGTATGGGTTCATGGTCATCAGCGACTTTGCCTACGCCGATGTGGCGTTCGATGGCTACAAGCCCCCCAGCTTCCTCGCCTCGAAGGGGGCGAAGGACGTAGGCGTTGAATTCACCACCATGAGCAAGGGCTACAATATGGCCGGCTGGCGCGTCGGCTTCTGCGCCGGCAACTCCGAGATGGTCCGCGCGCTGGGCACGATCAAAGCCTACTACGACTACGGCATGTTTCAAGCTGTCCAGATCGCCGCGATCATGGCCCTGCGGCACACCGAAGCCGCCGTCGAAGCCCAATCGAAGATCTACCAAAGCCGCCGCGACGTGCTTGTGGAAGGGCTGCGGCGAATCGGCTGGCAGGTTGCCGCGCCGCAGGCGGGCATGTTCGTCTGGGCCAAGGTGCCCGAACTGTGGGCGAGCCGCATGGACACGATGGACTTCGCCATGATGCTCTTGGAAAAAGCCGACGTGGCCGTCAGCCCCGGCAGCGGTTTTGGCCCAGCCGGCGAAGGCTACCTGCGGATGGCGCTCGTTGAAAACGAGAACCGCCTGCGGCAAGCCGTCCGCCAAATCGGCCGCTGCCTGGCCGACAAAGCCCAGCGCCAAACCGTGTAGCCCCGGCTGAGCCTTCCCGCCCGGTAGGGAAGGACGGCTTTCCGCTTTCTTGCGCCTCGGGGGCTTCCGCTACTCGCGGTGCGCCCCCGCCACCCATCTGCGCTCGGGCCGCCACTTTCCAGCCGATGCGAGCGCCGCTATAATGCCGGGAGCGCAAAAAGGGAGGGTTCTTGCTCGCCGGAGCAAGAACCCTCTTTGTTAGGCTGACCGAAGTCGCACGGGCGGCAAGCCGACAGCGCGACCAGGAGACCCACAGCCGTACCCCACCTATCGGGCTGCCGTGCGATCAGACTTTAATGACGGCGGCGAAACTCCGCGCGAGAGCAAGTCGCGTCCACCGGGCCGATAGGTTGCGCACTGCGCGCTCGGGACACAACGCACGCTCCCCTTCGGTTTTTACCCAAGCGAGAACGATGACCAAGACGGCCAAACTTGCCCTGGAAGACGGCACGGTTTTTACCGGCATCTCTTTTGGCTCCGACGGCGAAGTGACCGGCGAAGTTTGCTTCAACACGTCGATGACCGGCTACCAGGAGATTCTCACCGACCCGAGCTATCGTGGTCAAATCGTGGCGATGACCTACCCGCAGATCGGCAACTACGGCGTCAATCAAGAGGACATCGAGAGCAGCCGCCCGCATCTGGCCGGCTTCGTCGTCCGCCAGTGCAGCCGCACGGTGAGCAACTTCCGCTCGGAAGCCAGCCTCACGCAGTACCTCCGCCAGGCGAACCTCGTCGCCATCGAGGGGATCGACACCCGCGCGCTGGTGCGTCACATTCGCTCGCAGGGGGCGTTGAAGGGCATCCTTTCGACGGTCGATCTCGACGACGCCAGCCTCGTGCAAAAAGCGAAAGCCAGCGCTGGGCTGGTCGGCCGCGATTTGGTGCGTGAGGTGATGCCCGAAGGCCCGCGCGGCTGGGAGGAGCGACTCAGCCCGTGGATGCGGCTGGAGTCTCAGAGCCAAAACGCCGCCGCGCCAGCCGGCGAGGGGCTGCATGTCGTGGCCCTCGATTTCGGCATGAAGTGGAACATCCCCCGCCATCTGAGCGAGCTGGGCTGCCGCGTGACGATCCTGCCCGGCACCGTCACGAGCCAAGAGGTGCTCGCACAGCAGCCCGACGGCATCTTTCTCTCGAACGGCCCCGGCGATCCCGAGCCGCTCTCCTACGCGATCGAGACGATTCGCGGCTTGCTCGGCAAGAAGCCGATCTTTGGCATCTGCCTCGGCCATCAACTCCTCTCGCTCGCCTGCCACGCCAAAACCTTCAAGATGAAGTTCGGGCATCGCGGCGCGAACCAGCCGGTCATCTCCTACGCCACCGAGCGTGTGGAGATCACGTCGCAAAACCACGGCTTTGCCGTTGAGGAAGAGTCGCTTCCGGCCGATTTGGAAGTGACGCACCGCAGCCTGAACGATCAGACGATCGAGGGCATCCGGCACCGCGAGCTGCCCGCCTTCAGCGTGCAGTACCACCCCGAAGCCTCGGCCGGCCCGCACGACAGCCAATATCTTTTCGGCCAA
>CAYZVT010000371.1:0-4586 GCA_964481585.1 uncultured Pirellulales bacterium | reverse complement strand
GGAGAAGAAGGCCCGCGTCGAAGACGCGCTGCACGCCACGCGCGCGGCGGTCGAAGAAGGGATTTTGCCCGGCGGCGGCGTGGCGCTCCTGCGGTGCAAAGAAGCGGTCGAAGCGGCCCGTTCGAGCGCCAAGGGGGACGAGAAGATCGGCGTCGACATCGTGCTGCACGTGCTCGATGCGCCGCTGAAGCAGATCGTCGACAACTGCGGCATCGACGGCAGCGTCGTGGCCGATGAGGTCAGCCAGAAGCCGGTCAACACCGGGTACAACGCCAACACGGGCGAGTACACCGATATGCTCAAGGCGGGCATCATCGACCCGGCGAAGGTCGTCAAGACGGCGATCAGCAACGCGGCCAGCATCTCCGGCTTGATGCTGACCACCGAGGCGCTGGTCACCAACTTTGACAAGAAGGACACCGACAGGAAGCGCATCGAGGGAAGCATTCGCTAGCCTCTCGCGGCGTGTCCTGCGTTTCGCATGTCAGGCGGGCCACTTCGCACCACGGCTGGGCGAAGTGGCCCGTTCTTTTGCACCACCGCAAGGCCGGCCCGCAAAGCTACAGTGCTCTGGACCGGCGTGGTACAATAAACTGTTCTCTCTTCGTCAGCCAAGCCTCGCATGATGCCGGCGGGCCATCACTGCTCGTCATGAACCGCTCCATGGCAACTAATCTGGATTACTACGAGGTGCTCGGCGTCACCCGCTCGGCCACGCAGCAGGAAATTGCGTCGGCCTACCGGCGGCTGGCGATCCAGTACCACCCGGACAAGAATCCCGGGGACCAAGAGGCGGTCGCCAAGTTCAAGCAGGCGGCCGAGGCCTTCGAGGTGCTCAACGATTCCGAAAAGCGGAGCCGCTACGACCGCTACGGCCACGCCGGGTTAGGCGGGGCCGGCGGCGGTGCGGGATTCTCCGACATGGAGGACATCTTCTCCGCCTTTGGAGACATGTTTGGCGATGTATTCGGTGGCCGGCGGGGGCCGGCAGGACGGCGCGTAAGCAAGGGGGCCGACGTCCGCTGCGAGGTGACGATCAATCTGCTCCAAGCGGCGCGGGGGGTGACGAAGAAGGTCACGTTCCGCCGCCACGAACGCTGCGATGATTGCGGCGGCAGCGGCGCGCGGCCCGGGAGCGAACGCACCGCCTGCGAGTACTGTGGCGGGCTAGGGCGAGTCATCCAATCGAGCGGCATCTTTCGCATCGAAACCACCTGTCCCTCCTGCCGTGGCGAAGGGATGGTCATCAAAGATCCCTGCCGGCTCTGCAAGGGGAGCGGCTACATGCCGCGCAAGGTGACGACCGAAGTGCAGATTCCCCCCGGCGTCGATACCGGGATGCGGGTGCGGATCGCGGGCCAAGGCGAGCCAAGCCCCAACGGTGGACCGCCCGGCGACTGCTACTGCTTCATCAACGTCGAGGAGCACCCGCTCTTTGAACGTGATGGACAGCACCTGATCTGCCGGGTGCCGATCACCTATTCGCAGGCCGCGCTCGGGGCGACGATCGACGTGCCGACGCTCGACGGCTGCGATGAGCAGGTGATTCCCCCCGGCACGCAGTCCGGGCAGGTTTTTCGTCTGCGCGGGCGCGGGATGAAAGATCCCCGCCGCTCGGGCACCGGAGATTTGCTGGTGCAGGTGCAAATCGAGGTGCCCCACAAACTCGATAAACGCCAGGAAGAGTTGCTGCGGGAGTTGGCGGACCTAGAGAAGGCGAACGTCACGCCCCGCCGCCGCAGCTTTTTTGAGACGCTCAAGGAATATTTTGTCTCCGATCCCGAAACCGAACAAGCCGAGGACCACGCGACGTGATGAACGAAGCTGCCAAGAACCAGAGCGAAAGCGCTGACCGGGCCGATGAGCAGACCCAGCGCGCTGCCGACGCCGGGGCCGACGCAGGGCAAGCTCCGATGCAGCCGGAACAAGAAGCCGCCGCGCTGCGCGCGGAGCTGGAGCGCGCCCAGGACCGGGCGCTGCGGATGCAGGCCGAGCTGGAAAACTTCCGCCGCCGCGCTCGCCGCGAGTTGGAGGACGAACGCCGCTACGCCAGCCTGCCGCTGATTCGTGATCTGCTGCCGGTGATGGATAATCTCCAGCGAGCGATCGAGGCCGCGCAGAAGTCCGACGGCTCAAGCGGCTTGCTCGAAGGAGTGCAACTGATGTCGCAGCAACTGGAGTCGGTGCTGGCTGCGCATGATTGCCGGCGGATCGAAGCCCTGCACCAGCCGTTCGACCCGAACCTGCATGACGCGATTCTCCAGCAGCCTTCGGCCGAGTACCCGCCGGGGACGGTGATCCTGGTGACGCAGGTCGGCTACCAGTTGCACGACCGCGTGGTGCGTCCGGCGCAGGTGATCGTCGCCAGCGAGGCGGCGCAAGCGTAATATTCTTCGCCCCGCACGCGCGCACCGTGCGGCCAGCGAGTGGGAACACGGTTGCGCGAGAGTTTGTTAGCATTTTTGCGGAGCCTGGTTGGTATGCCCACCTACGACTATGAGTGTGATGCCTGCGGGCATGCGTTTGAGCTGTTCCAGTCGATTAAGGAAGACCCCAAGAAAAAGTGCCCCGAGTGCAAGAAGTCGAAGCTGCGGCGGCTGTTTGGCACCGGCGGGGCGATCGTGTTCAAAGGCTCTGGCTTCTATCAGACCGACTACCGTAGCGACTCCTACAAAAAGGCCGCTGCGGCAGCCAAGAGTTCCGAAGGCGGATCGTCCGAGAGCAAGTCTGCGAGCGGCGAGAAGTCGGGCGGCGAAAAGAGCAAAGCCTCTTCCAGCGAGTAAGGCGAGCCAGCGTATGAGCCTCGTGCGGTGCCCCACCTGCGGCAAGAGATTCGATACCGAGCAGTCGCCGGCGATGCCCTTCTGTAGCGAGCGCTGCCGGCAGATTGACCTGGGACGCTGGCTGAGCGAGGACATGGGCTTGCCGCTTCCTCCGCGCCGTTCGGACGATGACGAGCAAGAGTGGACCGAGGAGTAACCGCACGGGGCAGCATGGGCTTGAGCAAGTTCTGCGGGGGGCGACCGCTGCCTTGCGTGCCCTCGGAGCACGAGTCATAATCGGGGCGCTTCTTTGGCTCGCTCGCTCGGAGGAAATGCAGCATGCCCCACGGCCGTGGCACGGTTCGGGAGATCGCCTGGCAAGAGATTTTTCCCTGGCTGCTTCTCTTGCGCACGTTTCGCCTGGCGATCAGCTTTCGGCTCCTATTGCTCGCGGCGCTGGCGCTGGTGGCGATTGTCGCCGGCTGGCGGCTGATTGGATTGGGCTTTCGCGGCGCGGACGATCCGGTGGTACACGCGTGGATCGCCGCGCAAAGCGCGTGGCCGTGGAACCCCGGCTACGCCCATTACCGCGCGGCGCATCCGCCTGACCGCGTGGCGGTGTGGCCCGACCGGCTGCCGGTGGTCGGCGATTGGATCACGGCCGGCCCGGTGGCGGCCACTTGGCTGTATCTGTCGCGCCCGTTTCGGATGCTCTTTTCGGCCGAAGCGTCGGTCGTCGGCGCGGCCTACGCGCTGCTTTGTTGCCTGTGGGCAGTGCTCGTCGTAGCACTGCTCGGCGGAGCGGCGACGCGCATCGCGGCGCTTGCGCTGGCGCGGGGCGAACCGCTGGGGCTGAAAGGGGCGCTCCAGCATGCCCGGCAAAAATTGGCGGCGTATTTTGCCGCGCCGTTCATGCCGCTGGTGGGCGTGTTGCTGGTCAGCTTGCTCTTGATGTTGCTAGGGCTGCTGATGCGCTGGGAGCCGGGCGTGGTGATCGCAGCCGTTCTGTGGCCGCTGGTGTTGTTGGCGGGACTGTTGATCGCGATTTTGTTGATCGGATTGCTCGTCGGCTGGACGCTCATGTGGCCGACCATCGCCACGGAAGAGACCGACGCTTTCGATGCGCTGAGCCGGTCCTATGCCTAC
Source organism: uncultured Pirellulales bacterium (assembly GCA_964481585.1). Lineage (GTDB taxonomy): Bacteria > Planctomycetota > Planctomycetia > Pirellulales > CAYZVT01 > CAYZVT01. The sequence goes on along the minus strand of CAYZVT010000371.1, from coordinate 678 downwards.
GTCTACCAGCGTCCGCTTCGCTTGGTGCTCTACGCGCTCGTCGTTTCGCTGCTGGGCCTAGCCGGCGTGGTGCTCGTCGATCTGTTCACCGACGCGGTCGTCCACTTCAGCCGCCTGGGCACGAGTTGGGGTATGGGAGCCGAGCGGGCCGCCGAGGTCTTCGCGCCGTACGATTACCCTGAGATTGTCGGAGCCGATGCCGAGGTCGTGCTGACGCCCGGCCGGCCGCCGCTGGCAGACCCGCCCGCCGGCGCGCGGCTCATCGCCTTCTGGCTGCGACTGGTGCAGATGATGGTCGTCGTCTTCGAACTGGCGTTCTTTTGGGCGGCGGCAACGGCAATTTATCTGTTGCTGCGGCGGGCGGTGGATGGAACCGACCTGGACGAAGTACGTGGACTGCCAGCCGAGGCGGTCCCGCTGCCGCCGCTTGAGCCGGATGCCCAGGGCGTGCCGGGCGTGAAAGAATAGAGTGGAAGGTGGGCATGCCATTCCGCCTTCACGGGAATGACGCCACCCGTTCGCCTAGCGCTGCGCCGTCTGGCTGGCGCGATCTTCGTTCATGACGTCGGCGGGTTTGCCGCGGAGCGCCGCGCGGAGCAGGACCTCTTGTCCGGTCGCCATTTCCAGATGCGGGCTGATGCAGAGCACGCGGCCTGAGCCATAGCGGCCCGAGACGAT
>CAYZVT010000370.1:0-4605 GCA_964481585.1 uncultured Pirellulales bacterium | reverse complement strand
GATGCGGGTATCGGTGATGCTCGACTCCAACGGAGCCAACACCACCGCCGCAGCCGCCGTGCTCGCAGCGGCCGAGCATGGGAAGCTCGACGGGGCGAAGGCGCTCGTGCTGGCCGCGACCGGCCCGGTCGGCCGCCGCGTGGTGCGCCTGCTGGCCCGCGAGGGGGCGCAGGTGCGTGTCGCCTCGCGCAGTCTCGACCGCGCGATGGAAGCCTGCCGTGAAGTCGCCCATCAAGTCCCCGGCGCGCAGCTCGAGGCAATCGAAGCGAACACGCCGCAAACGATGGCGGCGGCACTGGAAGGAACCGAGGTCATCATCGCCGCCGGCGCTCCCGGCGTGCAACTCCTCTCAGCCGGCGAGCGCAAAAGCTGCGCGACGCTGCGCGTGGCGATTGATCTGTCGGCGGTCCCGCCGCTGGGCATCGAAGGGATCGACATGAACGACCGCGCGGTCGAGCGCGACGGAGCGCTCTGTTACGGCGCGATCGGCGTGGGCGGCAAGAAGATGAAGATCCACAAAGCCGCGCTCGCCGCCCTATTCGAGAGCAACGACCGCGTGCTCGACGCCGAGGAGATCTACCGCATCGGCCAAGGCGTCTAGCCCGCCGCGTCGCTAGACGTTCAGCCCAATCAACAGCACGATCGCCACGATCACGGCCATCGTGGCGACCATGATGAGGTTGTACTTGCGGCGGCGGGCGGCTCTTTCTTCGGGGCTGAGCCGGCGCAGTTCGATCACCTCGTCGCCGGCCTGGATCACTTTCGTCGTCGGATCTTTCAGCCGCAATAGCGCCGCTTGCTCGGGATCGAAGAGCGCATCAAGCCGCGTCTGATCCGGATTCTCCGGCAGGCTCCTCTGATCGAACTCCGGCAGCGGCACCGGTGCCATCGGCAGCGGCACCGCCCGCGCCGCGCCGTTCATCCCCGCCAATGCCGACGGCGGCAAGAGCGCGTCGGCCGTCGACGTATCGCGCAGCAGCGGCCGCTTTCGCTCCGCCGCCGGCGGGCTAGCCGGCGAAGGCGCGGACGAGCGGACGGGGGAGGGCATCTCGCTCGCCGGTTCCTTCTCCACCGGAGCCGGAGCGGTCACGGCAGCCGTGCTCACCTCCCTTGCGGCAGCTTTTTCGGCAGCGTTGGCAGTGGCCGACGGCGCGGGAACTGGCCGCGGCGGAACAGGCGTCTCACGCTCCGGCGGCGGAACGTCCTGCGGCGGACGCTTCGGCTTCGGTGGACTCGTCGCTTGCGTCGGCGCGGGTCGCTTCGCCGGAGCGGCGTCCGACGGGACGGCTGCCGATCGACGCTTTGCCGGCGCAGCCTCGGAACGTGCTGCGGGGCGGGCCGGCGTTGGCGGTCGCTTTTGGAGATCAGAGCGCGAACCGAGCGAGGAAGGCGAGTCCTTGGACTGCGGGGCAGCCGCCGGCGCGGGGCGTGGAGCCTCTTTTTTCTCAGCCGGAGCCGCGTCGCGCGCCGGGGCCGGACCGGGAGAAAAGCTCGCCGGCTGGGACGGCGCCCCCGTCGGCACGGAGCCAGACGGAAGTGCGCCGCTCGGAAGTCCCCCACTCGGCAAAGCCCCGCTTGGCAGCGAGCCGGTTGGCAGAGAACCACTCGGCAATGTGCCTTGGGGGGGGGCGTCGTACGACTGCAGCGCCTGCCAGGGATCGCCCGGATAAGGCGACGGACCGGGTGACGGGGGCGGCGCGGAGAATGGCTGGGGAATCCAGATCGCTCCCTGGCAATGCGGACAAGCAACCTGCATGCCGGCATGCGCCTCGTCAACCTGAAACCAGCCGCCGCACAGGGGGCAGCTAAGTTGCATCAAACCCATCGCAATTCCTCGTCTCCACGCCCGCGCACCCCTGGCTCGGCCTTCTCTTTCCATCCTACACCGCCCACGCCAACGACGGAACACCTTCCCCCGCTACGGATTTGCGCACCGGTGGGCGCGGGTGCTCCGGACGGCCCCGGCGTTGAGAGCGGAGACCCGGCGGGGTATAAATTCATGCAGTCGCCCCCGTAGCTCAGGGGATAGAGCAAGAGTTTCCTAAACTCTGTGTCGCAGGTTCGAATCCTGCCGGGGGTATTTTTTAGGGCCGCGGCGGCGGGTGGCGGGTTAGTTGTTCCAAGGCGGGTGGCGGGGGCGCGCCGCGCGACAGCGGAAGCCCCCGTCGAGCCACACCAACGCTTCCCTTCCTGGCACTGGCGGTTATTCCACCGCTTCGGGCAGGTCGTCGGCACCGGGCGGGAACTGCGGGTCGAGCCGCTGGAGCGCCGCGCGCAGGATGCGGCTGATGAGCAGGTTGCGATACCATTTGCGATCGCCCGGCACGATGTGCCACGGCGCATGCGGCGTGTTGCAACGGGTGAGTACGTCCTCATACGCCCGTTGATACGTATCCCAGAGCTTTCGCTCCTCGATGTCACCCCGGCTGAACTTCCAACGCTTCGACGGACTATCAAGTCGCGCTTGCAGCCGTTTCCGCTGTTCTTCGTTGCTGATGTGCAGGAAGACTTTGATGAGCGTCGTCGAGCCGCTAACGACGAGTTGCTCAAACGTGTTGATCTGGTCGTAGCGCGCCTGCCAGACGTGCTCGGGCACCAGACTGTGCACGCGCACCACAAGCACGTCTTCGTAATGCGAGCGGTTAAAGATGCCGATCATGCCCCGGCGGGGCAGGGCGCGGTGGATGCGCCACAGAAAATCGTGATCGAGTTCCTCGGCGCTCGGCTGCTTGAAGGACGTGACCTGGCACATCTGCGGGTTCACGTCGCGCAGGACGTGGCGGATCGTGCCGTCCTTGCCAGAGGTATCCATGCCTTGCAGGATCAGCAGCACGCTGCGGCGGTCTTCGGCCCAAAGTCGGTAGGAAAACTCGGCGATGGCCTGGCGATTCTCGGCCAGTTCCTTTTTCGCTTCCTGCTTTCCGGAAACCGAACTGGTGTCGCGCGGGTCAAAGTCGCTCAGACGAATCTTCTCGCCCGGCAGGGGAATCAGGGGCTGGCTCATGCTTGCTCGGCTGCTTTTCCTTCCCGTGTTTTCGGTCCATCCTTATCGTATGCCGCCGCTGCCCCGCATGCAGCCCCGCTTTGCACGGCCCAAAGTGTTGATCTGGGCCTGCCCCTGCGGTAGATTGCGCGGTCGCGCAGTGGCTGATTAGCCCGCAAGCATGCATTGGGTGGCGGGGGCCGTGGATGGGTGGCGGGGGCGCAGCGCGACAGCGGAAGCCCACGGCCGAGCACGGCTTGCGGAAGGCAGCCCCGGGAGTGAAGTGGAAATGGGGCGCGCGCCTCATCGCGAGCCGCAGCGATCGCGGCAAGTCGTGAAGCTCGCAGCAGTTGCGGCATGGGGCGCGCCGGACCTTTGGAAAAAGCGCCTCAAAGCGCCCCGTTTGCGCCTCATTCGTGACGCCGGCGGAGTCGGCTACGAGCTAATGCTCGTCTGCTTCGGCCATAAATTGGCGGCCCCAGTCCGTTGCGTAAAGATTTACAACCGGCTATGATGGGGTTCTAAATGAGATTGATTCTCAATCCTCGTGACGGTCTCCCATGCACGAACTGATCCCTCTGCACATTTTGGAGCGCGGCCAAACGGCCGAAGTCGGGCAGCTCATGGGCCTGCCCGAGCAGGTGCTGCGGCTGGAAGAACTCGGGCTGCGGCAAGGGGCGGTGGTCGAGATGGTTGATCCGGGCGTGCCGTGCATCGTCCGCGTCGCGGGGAGCAAGCTCTGCTTTCGCAACGGTGACCTTCTCAGCGTGCTCGTGCGGCCGGGAGCGGTGGCGTGAAGACGTTGGCCGAACTCCCCGTCGGCGGCCGTGCCCGCGTGGCGATGATCCACGGCGTCGATGACATTAGTATCCGGCTGATGGAGATGGGGCTGACGCCGGGCGTGGAACTGGTCGTCCTCGGCACGGCGCCGCTCGGTGACCCGCTCGAACTGGAAGTCCGCGGCTACCACCTCAGCGTCCGCCGCAGCGAAGCGGCACGTGTCGAACTGACCGCCTAGCGGGGCAGCTTCCGCCTCCTCCGATCTTCTTTCCTTCGCTCCGGCGGCGCTTGTGCGGCAGCCGAGCACATCACGGCTTCCGATGGCAACCGCGACGCAGACCAAGACGCAAACGATCGCTCTGATCGGCAATCCCAACACGGGCAAGTCGACGCTCTTTAACGCGCTCTCCGGCGTGCGGCAGCGAACCGGCAACTATCCAGGATGCACGGTCGAGAAGAAAATCGGCCGCGTGCAGATCGACGGGCAGCCGTTCACGCTGGTTGATTTGCCGGGCACCTACAGCCTCGCGCCGCGCTCGCCCGATGAGATGATCGCGGTCGATGTGCTGCTCGGTCGGCAAGCGGGAATGCAAACGCCCGACTTGGTGCTGTGCATCGTCGATGCGAGCAATCTGGAGCGAAATCTGTACTTGGTGAGCCAAGTGCTGGAACTGGCCAAGCCGACGGTCGTGGCGCTGAACATGATCGACGCCGCCCGCGACCGGGGCATCGCGATCGACGTGGACCGGCTGCGAAACCAACTCGGCGTGCCGGTCGTCGAAACGCAGGCCAACCGCAAAGTCGGCATCGCTGAGTTGAAACAAGCGCTCGCTTGCGCCGCC
>CAYZVT010000369.1:0-4681 GCA_964481585.1 uncultured Pirellulales bacterium | reverse complement strand
AACCGCAGTCGACGGTTTGTCTAAGGGAAAAATTCACAACCTCTCAGCGGTCAGCTTTCAGCGGTCCGCGAACGAAGGCTTTTCTGATGGCAGATGGCGGAGGGCTTGTCTGTTGATTTTGCCCGCCTTTTTTGCTGTTTTTTCCTATTCCCAAGGAGGCAGAGTCACCGGCCGGGTGGCGGGGGCGCACCGCGAGAGCGGAAGCCCCCGAGGCGCAAGAAACCAGGGGCGCCGGGGCGCGCGGCGGGGTTGGAGAAGGCGTCGAAGTGCTGCGGCGGCAGGGGTTTGCGTTGCTTGACCGGAACGCGCCGGGGCGCAGCGCCCCGTTTGGAAAACGAGCGAAGCGCCGAAGTCCTTTGCCACAGACCAGTTGCGCCGACGCGCTGCTCGGCGATCGGTAAAAAGCGCCTCAAAGCGCCTCATTGCGCCCCGCATGCAAAGCTGTATCCACTTGTCGAAACGGGCAGCGTAGTCGATGCGCTCCGCGAATCGGACCACCACGGTCAACCATTCCTGCCGGGCCTATATCTTCACGACGTTTCCCGGTAGCCCCCGAAGCGGCTAAGGGGGCCTGGAGGCCACGGACGAAAAAAGGTGTAGCGCACACGAGAAGGGAGCAGCGTCCTAATCCCCTGATCCCTCTCCCCTAATCCCTCATCCCCTAGCCCCCAATCCACCATCCACCCTTCAAAATCCCCAGTCCCCTGTCCTTCCCGCCTGCGCCGTGCGCCAACTGGAACCACTGCGCTAAAAGCCGCGCAGCTCGGTGGCTTGTTTGACGCGTTCGACGCCGATCAGATAGGCGGCGAGCCGGTAGGAGATGTTCTCGCGGCGGCTGCGCTGGCGTACCGTGTCCCAGGCGCGGCGGAGGCGCGTTTCGAGTTCCTCGTTGACGCGCTGCGCCTCCCAGCGGTAGCGCTGGCGGTTCTGCACCCATTCGAGATACGAAACGGTCACGCCGCCGGCGTTGGCGAGTAGGTCGGGAATGATCGGGATGCCGCGCTCGCGGAGTCGGGCATCGGCTTCGGAGGTGGTCGGCAGGTTCGCCCCTTCGACGATCATTTTGGCGCGCAACTCGTCGGCGTTACTCTCGTCGATTACCCCATCGAGCGCGGCGGGAATCAGGATATCGACTTCGAGCCGCAGTAGTTCATCGTTGCTGATGACTTCGGCGTCGCCGTCGAGCTCGATGACCGGCGGTGCGGATTGCCGATCGTCGGTGGCCTCGAACAGCTTGGGAATGTCGAGCCCCGGCTCGCGGTACAGCCCCCCGCTGACGCCGCTGATGGCGACAATGCGCGCGCCGTACTCGTGCAGGAACTTGGCCGCATGGCGACCGACGTTGCCGAACCCTTGGATCGCGATGGTCGCGTTTTCGAGGTCGATCGACTCCGCCTCGGCGGCCCAGCGTGCCAGCAGCGCCACACCCCGGCCGGTCGCCTCCATGCGGCCGGGCGAGCCACCCAATTGCAACGGCTTGCCGGTCACGGCGGCCGGTTCATGGCCGTGGTTTTTAGAATATGACTCGAAGATCCAGGCCATCTCGCGGGGGCCGGTGCCCAGGTCCGGGGCGGGAATATCGCGATCGGGGCCAAGGATTGAGTCGAGCCGCTCGACCAAGCGCTTGGTGAGCACTTCCAGTTCGTAGGCCGACAACTCCTTCGGATCACAGTTGATGCCCCCCTTTGCGCCGCCAAAGGGAATATCGGCCAGCGCGCACTTCCAGCTCATCACCGACGCCAGCGCGTAAAAATGATCCATATCGACCTGCGGATGATAGCGCAAGCCGCCTTTGAACGGGCCACGGCTCGAATCGTGCTGCACGCGATAGCCATGATAAACGGCGATCGACCCGTCGCGGCGGCGCAGCGGCAGTTCGCAGCAGATTTCCAAGTGTGGGCTGCTGAGCAGGTAACGCATCTCGTCGCTCACCTGCAGCCGGTCGAGTGCGTCGCGCAGAAAAGCGTCCGTGCGGAGTCGAAGGATCTGGCCGTGCGATTTGCTCATCGGTGCGTGATTTTCTCGTATCCTTCGGTGTCTTGGCGGGTTATTCAGGAAGAATCTCGGGATCGCCTCCGGTCTCCTCGCGCTGCAGTTCCAGCAGCGCGTCGTAGGCATCATCAAACGTCAGGTAAGGGCCGGGATCGACCACCACGCCCTGCTGGCGCACCGCCGCGTCTTCCACTTGCGAAGTACTCGGCACCTCCGTGACGGCAAGCCCGGCTTCCGTTTCAATAATGGCGAACAGCGGCATGGCGTTGCTCCTTTTGGATTTTGGATTTTGGATGGTGGATGGTGGATTGGGGACGAGAAGATTTTGCCTCGCCACCGGCCTTCCGCTTTCCGCTTTCCGCTTTTTCTTTCCGCCCTCCGCCTTCACCCAGCCCGTTCGTGCGGCAAGGGCGTGTTGTAGTCGTGCAGCGCGTCGCGGACGTACAGATCGTTTACCAACACCAGGACCATCGCGGCCAGCGGCGTGGCCAGGATGAGGCCCAGAATGCCCGCCAGCACGTAGAACAGCAGTTGAACCGAGATCGTCAGCGCCGGCGGCAGCGAGACCTGGCGGCGCTGCACGAGCGGGGTGAGCAGATAGCTTTCGGCCAACTGCAATACGAAGTAGAACAGGGCCACGTACAGCGCCATCATCGGACTTTGCTGAAAGGCGAGCAGCATCGGAGGAATGACCGACAGGATCGGCCCGATGTTGGGGATGAACGTCAGCGTCGCGGCAATCACGGCCATCGTGATCGGCAGCGGAATGCCCATCAGCCACAAGCCAATTCCGGTCGCCACGCCGATCACGGCCATCGAGAACAGCCGGCCGAGCGTCCACCGCCACAGCGTCACGCGCACATCGTGCAGCACCTCCGCCGCGCGATCGCGCCGCGCCGGCGGAACGAGGCTCAGAATGCCGTGCCGATAAACGCGCGGCGTGGCGGCCGTGTACAGGCCAAGAAAGAAGATGACCACGATGTTGACCAGCGCGCCAAACGTGGTGCGAAAGATGTTGTTGATGACCGCGAACAATTCCGACTGGCCAGAAAACAGTTCGCCAAGCTTCGGCACGCGGTTGAGAAGCTGTTGTCCCCACGGCATTTGCCGGACCTGCTGCCGGAGTTGCGTCACCGCCTCGTCCAGTTGCTGCGTAAGCTGGCTCACGCGGCCGGTGATCTGCGGCACCATGTAATACAGTCCGATGGCCGCTCCGCCGAACAGCACAAGCACCACAATGGCGAGCCACCAGCGGTAACTGAGCGGCAACCGCGACGCGAGCAGCGCGCTGAGGCTGTAGAGAAAGACGCCTAGCAGGGTGCCGGCGAAGACCAGCAAAAACACCTCGAAGGTATTCCACAGAATCAGAACCGCCAGAACCGTCAGTGCAGCCAAGCCTACGAGTACAAGCACCTGCTGCACAAACGGCCGCGACACATGGGCCGGAGAACTCATCGTTGCTGCTGCCTCACCCGTTGGAGAGCCGAAAGAAGACCCAAAGCGCCAGCCGAGACGCTCTGCAATCGCTATGCCGCCAGCACTACCCCCGCCGCAGCAGGCGTGCCGCCACAGTCGCTCGCCGGACGGGGCGACAAAATGTCGCCCTTGCGCCGGCTTGGCGGAAGTGCCTGTCCCGCGCAGGCGGGAATCCAGAGCGCGTGGTGCGTTTCTCTGTAGCACCAGAGCGGTTAACCGGCCTGGAGGCCGCGGGCGAAAAGAGGTGCAGCGCACGCGAGAAGGGAAAGGCGATGTGCTCGGATTCCCCCGTCCGCGCCCCGATTCCTGTCCCTCATCCCTCGTCCCTCATCCCTCGTCCCCTGTCCGCGCCCCTGGACTCCCGCCTGCACCGGAAGGACACACTTGCGCTAGAATAGAGACACGCCTAGCCGCCGCGATCGAAGCAACCGAAGAAGTGCTGCCATGCCCCATACGATCTGGACCGTCGGCCACTCCAATCGCTCGCTAGAAGATTTCCTCGCGCTGCTGCGCAGCCAGGCGATCGCGTTGGTGGCCGACGTGCGGCGCTTTCCCGGCTCGCGGCTGCATCCGCAGTTCAACCGCGAACGGTTCGCCGCGGCGCTGGCCGAGGCGCAGATCGACTACCAGCACTTTGCGGGGCTCGGTGGCCGTCGCTCGCGCAGCAAAGGGCCTTCGCCGAACCAGGCGTGGCGCGTCACGTCGTTCAACGCCTATGCCGACCACATGCAGAGCGACGAGTTTCAGCAGGCGCTCGCCGCACTAATGGAACAGGCCGCGCGACGGCCGACGGCGATGCTCTGCTCCGAAGCGCTGCCGTGGCGCTGCCACCGCCGGCTGATCGCCGACGCGCTCTTGGCGCGCAACTGGCAGGTGCTCGATATCCTCAGCCCCACGCAAACCAAGCCCCGCACGCTGACCGAGTTCGCGCGAATTGAAGGCGGACAGGTGATCTACCCCGCGCCGACGCTGTTCGACTAGCCGTCATTTCTCTGTAGCGCCAGAGCGGCTAAGGCGGCCTGAAGACCACGGGCAAAAAGGGCCTACCACACACGACAGGAAAGATTCCGCCCTTCGCTTTTTTCGTTCCGCCCTCCGCCTTCTGAAGCCTCGGGGGCTTCCGCCTTCGGCGGTGCGCCCCCGCCACCCAACGCTGATGGCTGAGAGGTTGTGAATTTTTCCCTTAGACAAACCGTCGACTGCGGTTACAAAA
>CAYZVT010000368.1:0-4714 GCA_964481585.1 uncultured Pirellulales bacterium | reverse complement strand
ATCTCCAGCAGCAATTCTTTGCCCTGAAAGGCGTCGGCGATCCATTCGGCGCAAGCATAGATGTACGTCGCGGTCCGCGTGATGACGGGTGTGGCCGAAAAAATCGCGGTGACGTTATCAAACACCGCGTACGGTCCCTTGGTCGCTCGCGTGGTGTAGCTGTAGTCGAATGCCTGGTAACTGCGGCGGGCGGGGTTTTGTAGCGTGTCGAGCAGCTTGGCAAGTTGGAAGGAGAGAAACTTTTTGGCGTTGAACTGCGCGATCCGGTCGCGGCGGTCGAGCGTGTGGATCGTTTGCAGCGTCTCGTTCCACAGCGATTCGACATCGGCCTGGCTGGCGTAAAGCCGTTCGGTCAACTGCGCCAGCGTGCGTCCAAAGTCGCTTGCTGGATCGATGCCAAAGTGGACTAGTTGCTCCTCGGCCAAGCCGCGCGCGTCGGTCGCCTGGGTCGAATGCCGCCGTGGCGAAAGTTTGCGCATCGCCGCCAGTCGCCGTGTCTCGGAATCGTGCTGCGCCGCCATCGCGTCCTCCGGAAAAGGGGAAAGAGGTCTAGCGCAATCGTAGAGCGAGCACAAAAGTTTTCAACGGCGCGGCACGAGCTACCGCGTCTAACCGAAACGCGTGCTCCTACCTTTTTCGCCCGTGGCCGGATAGCCGAATTAACCTCACCGTGACGGAAAGCCTGCTTGCTGTCCTTCCCGCCTGCGCGGGAAGGACGTGCTTTGCTGACGGCTGAGAGCTAATTGCTGTTCTCCGCCTGCGCGGGAACGACGCTTCGGATTGCCGGCTTTACGCCCAGGGGTGGCCGTCTTTGCGCGTTCCGCAGAGCGCGACTTCTAGCCCGAGCGCGGCCGCCATGGAGGCTTTCGCCATTAGCGCTTTATCGGCATCGGCGGGAGTGTCGGCGTAGGCGACTTGGATGTGGTTGGCCTTGTGCCGGGCCATCATCTGATCGCGCGAGACGCCGTAGGTAACGGCGTGCATGATCGGCCACTGCGGCGTGGTGGCCTGCCAGCGGCGCTCGGTCTCTTCAAGCGGCAAGGCGACCACGCCCGCGCGGCCGAGGTCCATCTTGAGCTTGCCATCCTCGATGAAGACGCGCGACCAGACAATTTCGCCCGGCTTGGAGATCCCTTTGAGCGTGCCGCCGCCGTTGGGGAAGTACATCGCGGGCTGGCGTTCGCTGGATGCGCCTTTCCAGCCTCCGACGAAATGGGCGGGGGGAGCCGAGCCGCTAATCAAAAAGACCCACACGTAATCGTCCACCGTTCCCGAGGCATCCCAATCGCCCCAGCGAAGATCGTGGAGCGTGTTTTCCACCGGTTGCCCCATCGCGCGATGCACGCGGTAGGTCATCAGCCCGTCCAGCCCCGCGCACTCATCGACTTCGTTGAAGTGCGGGAGCGGCTGGCCCGCGTAGAGCGTGCGTTTGCCGTCGCGGCTCTTGACCGGCGGACGGGCGGTGTTGTTCAAGGTGCCTTCAACCAGGTCGCTCGCCGGGAGCAGATCTTTCAGCCCCTGTTGATACTGAATGCCGATCGTGGCGCAGCCAAAGTCGTCGGCGATGCGGACGGCGGCGAGGTACATCTTGCACTGGAGCCGAATCTGCTCGTCGGTGAGATGCTCTTCATGCTTCGGTCCCGTGACGAAGGTCATGCCCTTCTTTTCCATCCACGCCCGCACTTCGTCCGCCTCGGCATCACTGGTTTGGGTGGTTTCGTAGTAGAGTGCGGACTGGCTGAGGCGTTCTTTGAAGACGCCGGTCGGGTTGAGCAGGTGGTCGGGAATGATGGCATTGAACATGCCCATGCAACCTTCGTCGAAGACGCCCAGGATCGCCTTCTCTTGCTGCAACTGGCGGGCAAGTGTTTCGCCCAGCCGCCGCTCGGCCGCCGGCGGCTTGACGTCTTGCCAGGGCGTCACGTGGTCGGTCGCGTGTTCGACCTTGCCCGTTGTGAGCCAGCTCTTGAGCTGTTGCTGAAAGGTGGTGTTGGAAAAGTCTTCGCTCCAAAGCGTGGAGTAGGGGACTCCGGCTTTCGTCAGCGAGCCGTTGAGGTTGAGCATGCCGACCAGGCCCGGCCAAGTGCCGGACCAGTTTGCCACGGTCAAGAGCGGCCCCCGATGGGAGAGCAGCCCGTGCAAGAGATGGTGCGAGTACTGCCAAACCGCCTCGGCCACGATCAACTTGGCAGTCGGGTCGATGTGCCGAAAGACCTCCATCCCCTCTTTCTGCGAACCGATGAAGCCGTGCTTCTCTTTCGGCTTGTAGGGATGTGCGCGCTGCAGTTCGTAGCCGGCGGCCGCGACGGCTCGACCGAGTTGGTCTTCCATCTCCTTCTGCGCCGGCCAGCACCGCTGATTCGCCGAGAGCCGCAGATCGCCGTTGGCCACGAGCAGCACTTGTTTCTTGTTGAGCTTGGCGGGCTTGGGGGTCTCAGGAAGTTCGTAGCGGGGCATCTCTCTCTCCACAGAGGCTCGGCCTGATGGGGCAGTTGTTCAAGAGCACTGTCAACGCCAAAGATTGAGGGTGCCACTGCTGGCTTGTCCAGCAGTGCCTTGGAGCACGATTTTGATTTCGGCGAGCCGCTATGATACTGCTCGTCGCGCCGTGGCAAAAGTGTTCTGCGTCGCGGCTTGGGCCTGTTCTTGACAGCCGTTTGCGACGGGTGCGACAATCGGCATAAGCTTTTCCGTCACATCTTCTCCGTTCCTGCTTGCAAGCGAGTGGTTATGGCTGCGCATTCGTTTCGCTTCGTGTTTCTGTTCCCGGTTGTGGTGCTTGGTTCGGCCGGTTGCGGCACGGGAGCATACGAAGCGCGGATGTCGGAGACGAAAGCGCGGCTGGAGTCGGCGCCGAAGTTTCGCGTCTCGCCGAAACAGCTTTACGGCTACATCCCCGCAGGGCAGCCGATGCCGGGCGAGGCGGTGAATCTGCGCATCCCGCAGGTCTTTAGCCAAGCGTATGAGGAAGGAACCAGCGACCCGCAAACCGGCCAGCCGCTCACGCCCGAGCGGCTCTTTCCAGCGGGGGTGAAGCCGCCGGGGTACTTCCGCACCTACGAGGCCTACGGCAAGGGCGAGCAGGGTTTGGAGTGGCCGTATTACTTCTACCTCGCCGCGCAGCGTGCCGCGCAGCCGCTCGATCAGGTGGCAGGGGAGTTGCGCGCGGCGCTGGCGGAAAAGCTGCCGGCGACGCCCGAGACATGGGAGGACGTGGAACTGCACTCGCTCGAAGGGACGCCGCACACCTGGAAGAAGCTCCGCGTCGAAGGCGAGATGACCTTTGAACGGGTGAACCCCGATCGCGTGCAGGAGCCGGCTCAAGCGCCCGGCGTGCTAGAACTGTATCTGACCGAACGGGACGGCTACCAAGTCTTGCTCGGTTGGCGGGCACCGGCCGAACTGGAGGAGTCGACGCTTGTCGGCGACTGGGTGAGGATGTCGGCCGGCACGGTGCAGGTCGAAGGCGGCGAGCCTGCCGCGCAGCACGATTAACGGGAGCGTTTCCACGGCAAGCCGGCGTGGACGCCGCGGGCGAAAAGAGCGCTCCCCTGGCCGCTACCAATCTCTATCTTTTGAAGGACGCCGCTATGATCCGCTTGGTTAGTCTCGTCGCGCTTCTGTCGAGCGCGCTCGTTTGGGCAGCGCCGACGGGCAATCAGCCGTACTGGCCTCAGTGGCGCGGCCCCGATCGGACCGGTATTTCTCCCGACCAAGGGCTGCTGCAAGAGTGGGACGGCGCGCCGCCGCTGGTCTGGCAGGCGGACGGCCTTGGGAGCGGCTTTTCGTCAATCTCGCTCGTCGGCGGCCGGATCTACACGATGGGCGACCTGAATGGCAAGATGCACGTCCTTGCCCTGTCGGCAAAGGACGGAAAAAAGCTCTGGGCGACGAGCATTGGTGACGTGTGGGCACCAGGCGGCTACTCGGGGCCGCGCTGCACGCCCACGGTCGATGGAAATCGCGTCTACGCGCTCGGGTCGCACGGCGATCTGGTTTGTCTCGACGCCGCCCGTGGCACCGTGCGCTGGAAGAAGAACATGGCCCGAGATTTTGGCGGGCGGATGATGTCGGGCTGGGGCTACTCCGAATCGCCGCTGATCGACGGAGACAAGCTCATCTGTACGCCCGGCGGTCCCGATGCGGCGCTCGTCGCGCTCGATAAGCTGACCGGCAAAGAAATTTGGCGAGCGACGATTCCCGCGCTGGGCGAGAACGGCAAAGATGGCGCGGGCTATTCCTCGATCGTGATCTCGCACGGCGGCGGCGTGAAGCAGTATGTGCAGCTTATGGGACGCGGACTCGTGAGCGTCGCCGCCGAGGACGGACGCTTTCTGTGGGGCTACAACCGCATCGCCAACGGCGTCGCGAACATTCCTACTCCGGTAGTCAAAGACGATCTGGTCTTCACCTCGACCGGGTACGGAACGGGCGCGGCACTGCTGAAACTCTCAGCCACCGGCGACGGCGTGCGGGCCGACGAGGTTTATTTTTTAGAGGCCCAAACGCTTCAAAACCATCACGGCGGAATGATTCTGCTGGGCGACTACCTATACGGCGGTAACGGCCACAACAAAGGCTTCCCGTTCTGTCTGGACCTGAAGACCGGCAAGATGATGTGGGGCAAGCAGCGCGGCGAAGGGGCCGACTCGGCAGCGGTCACCTACGCCGACCGACGGCTCTACTACCGGTACCAGAACGGAGTCGTGGCCCT
>CAYZVT010000367.1:0-4735 GCA_964481585.1 uncultured Pirellulales bacterium | reverse complement strand
TCGGGCACCTCGAACTGCATCCGAAACGCCAGCTCCATCGCCTCGATGCTCGCCTCAAGCTGCGCGTCCTGCTCCTGCCGATCGAGATGCAAACGATTCAGTTGCGACCACAAATCCACCTGCCTCCGCTGCGCGCCGCGCGCGAGATACGGACTGCGCAAATCACGAATCACTTGGGCCGGGTCTTGCTGCCGGCAATCGACATAGCTGCCCGCATACGCGCCGGGCAAAAAGCTGTTGCCCCAGTTCGCCATCCCGCCACGCGGCTGGCCGCGCGGGGTCATCGCCACGAAGCCGGGCAGGTTTTGGTTCTCGCTCCCCAAGCCATAGACGAGCCACGAGCCTACGCTGGGGCGGATCGGCTGCAGATGGCCGACGTTCATCATCAGGATGCCGCTGGCGTGCTCGGGGATGTCGGTGTGCATCGAGTGGATGAAGCAGATGTCATCCACGCACTCGGCGACGTGCGGAAAAATCTCGCTTACCCATTTGCCGCACGCGCCATACTGCCGGAACGAATAGGGCGAGGGGAGCAAGCCCCCTTGCGTGCTGCGGAGCGACTGAAAATCAACTTCCTGGGGGCGCTCGCCGGCATGACGCGCGATGGCGGGCTTGTAGTCGAACGTATCGACGTGCGAAGGCCCGCCGGGCATAAAAAGCTGAATGATCCGTTTTGCCCGCGGCGCAAAATGCGGCGGCTTCGGCGCAAGCGGCGAACTGGCCGGCAGCGCGGCGCTGGCCTGCGGCGCGAGCAAACCGCCTTCGGCCAAGACGCTTGCCAGTCCGACCGTGCCCAGCCCCGCGCCGAGCCGCTGGAGCAGCGCGCGGCGCGTGAGCAGGGGGATCGCTTCATGCCGCTCATTCATCTCCGCCTCACTGTCAATCTTCTCGCCATGCGCCTTAAGCACGCGGCAAAGCTTAGAACAAAAAGAAAAACTCGTTCGCACAGAGCAGCACTTGGGCGTATTGCTGCCAGCGCGTCAGACGCGGCTTGTCTTCGGTCGGCCACCGCACCGCGCTTTCGCCCGGCTCGTCGGAGAGCACGATCTGATCGACGCTAATGTGCCCCCAGCCGCCCCGGTGGCGGTCGACAATTTCGATGGTGGCGGTCCGGCCTTGCAGGTCGTCCAAGTCCCAGGTTTGCCAAGTCAGCTCCTCGCGGTCGTTTCCGGTGGCGGTGCGAACGATTTGGCCGTCAATAACAAGATTGATGCACGTCTCGCCCGGATGGTGGCCCCCGCCGAGGAGAAATTTTAAATAGCGCTTCTCGATCTTGAACGTTGGGGAGGTGAGCGTGCCTTGGCCTCGGTCGCCATCGAGATAGCTGTTCGCCAGCCCACGGCCGCGATAACCGATCACGCTGGCTTGGCCGGGGAGCGTGCCTCGCGCGGGCGCGGTTCCAAAGGCGGTGCCCTCGGCTTGCCAGTCGCCGTAATTGTTTGCTTCAAAGTCGGCCAGGACGATTTCGACGACCGGCTCGGCTTCGAGCGGCGCATCGTTCGCCACGAACGCCAGCCCCAGTTGCTTTTCCGTCTCGGTGGGGCTGCGGCTGTAGAGCAACTGATACGCCCGCTCGATCCGCGCCGCATCGCCTTCGGCTTCGTTAAACAGCCGGGCGGCGAGCGCCTTGGCGCGCTCCGCGACAAACGGGCTGTTGAGCATGAACAAAAACTGCTGCGGCACAATGCTCGTCGTGCGCCCGTCACTGGTGGCGCGGGGCGAAGGGAAGTCGAACAGCCGCAGCAGTTCGTCCGACTCCCAGCGGTCGCCGCTACGGCTGACGCGCGTGTAGAGCGTGCGCCGCCGGCTGTGGTGCAAGTCGTCGAGCGGCTCGCCGCCGATTGTCAAATCAAGTTCGCCGCTTGCCGTGAGCAGCGCGTCGCGCCACGACTCAATCGGCAGCTTGCGCACGTTGGCACGCCACAGGAGCCGATTGTCGCCATCGACGGCAAACGCCGTGGCGCTAAACTGGCTGCTCATCTGATAGGTGGAGGAGAGTAAGATCGTGCGCTGCAGCGCCTTGAGCGACCAGGCGTTTTCCACGAACGTCGCAGCGAGCCAATCGAGTAGCTGCGGGTGCGTCGGCGGCTGGCCGAGCGTGCCAAAATTGCTCGGCGTGCGCACGATTCCCTCGCCCAACAGATGCAGCCAGACGCGGTTCACCATCACCCGCGCGGTGAGCGGGTTGTCGGCACTTGCCACGGCTGCGGCCAAATCCAACCGGCCGCTTCCTTGGGTGAAGCGCGGCGCCTGCTCGCCCGCCAAGATCCGCAAAAAGCGCCGCGGCGCCAGCTCGCCCGGCTTGAGCAAGTTGCCCCGCAGCGCGACATTCATATCCGCCGCGCCTGACTCGGCGAGTGTGTGCGCAATCGGATACGGCGGCGGCTGCGTGGCCCGCAGCGCGTCAAGCTCCCGCCGATCGACAGCGAGTTTCGCGCGTTCCTCCGCCGAGAGAAGTGCTTCGAGTTCCTGGCCGACCTGAACCACCCGCAGCGCCTGCTCCAGCAGATGCTTTTGCTCCGGCGGCAGCCTTTCCTTCGCTTGCTGCAAGGCAGCCTGGGCAGTGAGATCGGGCGCGGCGCCTGCGAGCGCTTCGTGTGCGAGCCGCAGCGCGGCAATCGCTCGATTCAGTTCCTCGGCCAGCGCGCCGGCGCGCCCGCTCGATTGCGGCGCGCCGGTATCGGCTGGTGTCCCATCAAAACCGGGCCGCAGCGCGGCGAGCGCTTCGCGGCTGGCCGACGACTGCAAAAAGTCGTCCCACCTGGCGAGCAATCGGCCGTCCAGCCCCTGCGCGCCGGCGTAGGCGCGCAAGTCGGTAATGCCGCCTTCGGCTGCGCGCTGCTGGCGGTAATCGGCTACCGCTTCAAGGTAGCGGCCACTTTCAAAAAGCCGTCGCTGGCTTAGCTCCGTACGCTTGCCGTCGAGCCAAAGCTCGATCGCACGGTCTTGCGCGCGGATTTGATCCTGATGGGCGTGGTACTGCGCCACAACCTGCTGCGCGACAAGCGGCGTCCCCACGCTGCGGGTGTTATTAAAAATGCCGGCGAGCGAGTAGTAGTCTTGCTGCGGAATCGGGTCGAACTTATGGTCATGGCATCGCGCGCAAGAAACGGTCACGCCCAGCAGGCCGCGCGTGAGCGTATCCACCCGATCGTCGAGCGTCTGCGCCCGCGCGGCGGCGATGCTCTCGGCATTGCCTCCGTCCGACTGGTACGTCGGGCCAATGGCAAATAGCCCGGTGGCAACGCCGCCGCGGGGCACTCCGAGCAAATCCCCCGCGATCTGCTGCCTTAAAAACTCATCGTACGGCAGGTCGCGATTCAGCGCCTCCACGACCCAATCCCGATAACGCCACGCATGGGGCAAAGGTTCGCTGTCGGAAAAGCCGCCGTAGCCGTCGCTGTAGCGGGCTACGTCGAGCCAGTGCCGGCCCCACTTCTCGCCGTAGTGCGGTGACTCAAGCAGTCGGTCGATGAGTTCCGCGAAGGCTTCCGGCCGGTCATCGCTTACGAAGGCCGCGACTTCTTCCGGCGACGGGGGCAAACCGAGCAGATCAAAGTACACGCGCCGCACGAGCGTCTGCTTATCGGCCGGCGGCGCGGGCTTAAGTCCCGCCGCTTCCAGTCGCGCGAGAACAAAGTAGTCGATCGGCGACTGCGGCCATTCGGCGTCTTGCACCGGCGGGGGCAGCGGCTTTTGCACCGGCTGCCAAGCCCAGTGCGAGGCGCGGAGTTGTTGCCAATCGTAGTTCTTGTGCCAGTGCTCGACCGGCTCGCTCGGCGCGGCCTCCGGCCACGGCGCGCCCATCGACACCCATTTCACGAGCGTCTCGACATCTTGCTCGGGCAGCTTGCCCTGCGGGGGCATTTCAAATGACTCGAAGCGCACGGCCTCGACGATCAAACTTTCTTCGGGCTTGCCGGGCACGACCGCCGGGCCGGATTCGCCGCCGTCGAGCGCGGCTTGGCGATTGTCGAGATGCAGCCCGCCCATCAGGCTTTTCGATTGGCTGCTATGGCACTCGTAACAGTGCGTCACCAGCAGCGGCCGCACTTGGCTCTCAAAGAAGTCGAACTGCTCGGGGCTAAAGCTCGGCGGTTCGCTCGCCTTGCTCGCCAGCGGCAAGGCCATCAGCACCAACAGCAGTGCCGCCCAGCCCTGGGCAGCGGCGCGCCAAGGAGAGCCTTGCGATGCGAGCATCGGCGGCTCCTTTCAGCTCGATGAAGACCGTCCTCACGTACCGAGTCGGCGCTCGGCACAAATCCCGTTGCGCGCGAGAACCAACTTTGTCCATCCGTGGACGCGGCTGAGAAGAATTGCCTCAGCCGCACTAGGAAGCGTTCCTAGAATAACCGAATCGCCGAACGGCGCCCTACCCACGTTTGCGGGCTGTGGCAGCCGTCCTCGGCGGTGGAGGCGCTAGCTGTGGAAGTGCTAGAAATGCAGCAATGCCAGCACTTTCTGTTTCACCCAGCTCGTGCCTGCACTTTCATTGTAGGCCGGTACGGCTCGCCGCAAAGGGTTGCTGCTGCCGCTGGTGGCGGGAGCAGGAAAAAGGAGCGGCCAGGCCGCGACAGATTGCCGCCATGGATGGGTCGCCGCCGCTGAGATTTTCTCCAACGCAGCGGGACACATCGTTGCACCCCCGCGCGAGATAGCGCGTGGTTTGCTGACCGCTGACCGCTGACGGCTGAGAGGTTGTGAATTTTTCCCTTAGACAAACCGTCGACTGCGG
>CAYZVT010000366.1:0-4763 GCA_964481585.1 uncultured Pirellulales bacterium | reverse complement strand
CCGGCAAGCACGGTTAGGCCGAACAGATCCTGCTCGTCCAGCGCCGCCGCCAGCCGTTCGATTTCCATCCCGATCCGCAAAGCGGCTTGTTTGGAGATGGGATTTAGTGCCACGGCGCGGTTTTCGTCCCGTGCCCGCACAGTTTCAATGAAGCGTTCGACCAGTTCGGGATCGAACTGTTTCCCGGCACAGCGGCGTAGTTCCTCGAACGCCTCTTGCTGGGGCCGGCCTTCGCGATAGACGCGGTCGCTAATCATCGAGTCGTAGGCGTCGGCGATGGAGAGCAGCCGTGCCGCCAGCGGAATCTCCTCGCCCTGAAGCTCCGGCCCGTGCGAGCTGCCATCGTACCAGGCATGGTGCGTCTGGATGATTCGCGCCAGTTCAGGGGAAGCAAAGGTCGAACCAACGATCTCCACGCCGATGCGGTCGTGGACGCTCATCATTTTCCATTCCTCGCCGTCGAGCGTGCCGGGCTTGAGGAGCACGGCATCCGGCACGCCGACCTTGCCGATGTCGTGGAGCAGCGCGGCAATCTCCAGAATGTACGCATCGCCAACCGACATCAGCCCGTTGGCGGCGGCCACACAGAGATCGGCCACCCGCCGGCTATGTTCGGCGGTCGCCGCGTCGCGGTAAGCCAGTGCCGACACAAGCGCCGTAACCGCGTGGAACGGAATGGCCGGCTGCGCGTCCGATGCCGAAAGCGGCCGTGCCCGCGAAGTCTTAATGTCATCCCCGTCCAGGTCGGCCGGCACCTGATCCCAGCGGACGACTTGATTGCGGCCATTGCGTTTGGCCAGATACAGCGCCCGATCCGCCTGATTCAGCAGTTCGTGCGGGTCCTGCGCGCCCGACGCATTACAGGCCACACCAAAGCTGGCCGTGATGGGCAAATTTTCCACGGGCGCCGCGCAGATCGCGCGGCGAATCGACTCCGCCACCTCGCAGGCATAGTTCACATCGGCCGAAGGAAGCAGCACGCAGAACTCCTCGCCGCCGTAGCGGCAGACCCAATCGCTTTCGCGGCGGCCGCTACGGAGCAATTCCGCGACGCATCGCAACACCCGATCACCCACCGCATGCCCGAACTCGTCGTTGATGAGCTTGAAGTTGTCGACATCGACCATCACGCAGCTCAACGACTCGTGATGCTCCTCCGCACGGTTCCAATGCGACTCGAAGGCGGTGAAAAAGGAGCGACGATTGACACACAGCGTCAGCGGGTCTTGCGTCGCCAGAACCTGAAGCTCCTCGTTTTGCCGCGTAATCTCGTCACGCGATTCTTCGAGCACGTGCAGCATTTCGCGCAGTTCGGCGCGGTTTCTCTCGATCTGCGTCACGTCGTCGAAGCTCGCCAGCGCGCCGCGCTGTTTGCCATCTTCGCTGAAGATCGGCGAACTATTGACACGGAACAGCTTCCGTTCGCTTCCATCGCCGGTCCGCAGCCCGAGCACGATTCCGGTCTGAGGTTTGCCCTCCGCCAAGGCGCGCACCCACGGGAATGCCGCTGGGCCATCGAGATCCTCCTCAAAGACCCAAGGCAGATCCGCGACGCGGCAGCCGGTAAGATCGTCCGGCGTGCGCCGCAGGAAGCGGCCGAACGCCTCATTCGCCAAAACAATCTGCTCATGGTTGTCGAGCACGAACACCCCTTCGGCGAGCGTGTCGAGCGCCGACCGCACGCGGTCGGGCACGACCTGCGAAGGATCGAAGTGTTCGAGCATGCCGCGCAGATAGAGGAAGTAGCAGCCCGAACTGAGCACGACGATAAACAGCATGAGCTGCACGCTGGGCCGCTGCCAAAGCGGGAGCCGGTCGAGAAGCGTGGAGTTGAACCGCGCTTCGAGCGTCCCCCATCGCCGGCCATTGGCGACAATCGGAATCGAGGCGTCGCTCGCGGCGGTAGGTCGGCTCGGGATGAAGTTCGACTTCGGCTGGCTGCCGACCGCGACCACTGTTTTGCCGTCTGCCTGGCGCACCCGCACCGCGAGCACGTCGGAATTTTGGGTCACGACGGCCTCCAGGCTCTCCTCCATCTGCTCGATGTCGTTCTGCTGGGCGAGCAGCCCGCAGTTGATCGCCATTGCCTCGCTCAGCGCCCGGCGGCTCTCCACGATCGCATCGTCGTGATCCGGCAAGAGGCCGACGGTCTGGGCAACGAAAATCACCAGCGCCGCCAAGCAGGCAAGGCCAAGCGTCATCCGTGTTGCCGCGGAAGCCTGCTTCATGCGTGGGAGTCTTTCGTGCGCTGCGGGCCGTCGACGCCCGGCGGGTGATCTGCTTCGGTCATTCGTCTCGCGCCGCCAGCCGCCTTTCCCGCCCACCGAAAACGGAGCGAGACGCGATGGCAACTGCGCACGGCCAGCGGAGAGGCGGAGAAGTGGAAGCGATCCCCACCTACTCGGACCACGCCGTTTGCAGCCGGAAACAGCAACCATTCCGGCGACCGTGACTAACGCAACTATAGGACGCCCCTTTCGCCGCCGCTGCGTGCGGGAGTCCGCAGAGCCGCAAGCCAGGCAAGATTGCGCCGGCAAAACCGGCCCAAGCGCCAGATCCGCGCCGACGGTTCTTGTCGTTCCAGACGCGCCGCGAAGGGTCGCTTCCCGCGCCGGGCGCACCGCGCAAGGCGTTCGCCCGTTCCGTTTCTACTCAGCCAGAGCAGGCTCCACGCCCCCCTCGGGGAGCGGCACTTGCCGGGGGCTAGCGAGATAAGCGACGAGATCGCGGATTTCTTCGTCGGCGAGTTTTTCGAACAGCCCTTCGGGCATCATCGACAGCTCCGAGGGCTTCCGCGCTTCGACATCGTCGCGGTCGAGCACCACCCGTTCGGTGGCGGTTTGAATCGCCAGCGTCTGATCCGTCTCGTCGCTCACCATGCCCGACAAGACGCGGCCATCGACCGTGATGACCGTGGCGACTTGGTAGCCGCGTGCGACGGTAGCACTGGGATCAATCACGTTTTCCAACACGTAGTGCAGGTTGGCCCGATTGGAGCCGGTCAGATCGGGGCCGATTTTATTGCCTTCGCCAAAGAGCGTGTGGCACGATGCGCAGACCCGGTTAAACACGGCTCGCCCCTGCGACGCCCGGGCTTGTTCCAGATACGCCGGCTGCAAAAGTTGCTTGTAGTCGCCGATCAACTTTTGCTTTTCCTGCGACGACTGCCGCACGCGGCCCCAGAGTCTTTCGAGCTGCTGGTTCAGCTCCGCGCTGCCGAGCGAATAGATTTGCCGCACCTCAACAGGCGAAAGATCGGCGCTCGGAACCGTGCCCTCGGCGACGGCGGCCAACAGCGCTTCGGCATACGGCCCGCGCGAGGCAAGCGTCGCCAGCGCGACCCGCTTTTCAGTTGCTTCCAAGCGCGGGTAATGCTGCAAGATGATGCGCGGCGTGTCGGAGCTTTCGTAAGCTCCCAGCGCCCGCAGCGCCGCGCCGCGCACGGCTCGATCCGCTAAGAGCGCATGAAGCAGCGGCGCCAGGTCCGGCACGCGCTTTTCAAGCAGCGTTTGCAACGACTCGCGCCGCGCCGCCGCCGGGGCGTCTGTGTCCAGCATTCGCTGGCGATGATACTCGATCGCCCGCCGGTCGCCGTAAATCACCCCCAGCGCCAACACCGTCTCGCGCACGCTTTCGTCGCTACTGGCGGCCAGTCGTTCGTACAGATCGTCAAACCCCGGCGGCATCGGCTGCTCGCGCCGCCCGCGCAGCGCGTCGTGCATGCCGCGCAGCAGATCGCGCTGCACCGCCGCGTCATCACTCTCCGCCAGCCAACTGACAACCGCATTCTCAGCAACGCCCGTCTCGGCTTGGGCAAGCGTGACCCGGCGGGCGATGAACTGGCGCAGTCGCGGGTTCTGTGCCCGCCGCGCAAGCTGCCGCGCGGCAGCCAAATCAGACGCAACGAGCGGTTCGATTCCGTACCAGATCATCAGCGTCAGGTTGTGGTCCGTGGCGTCCTCGCTCCGCGTCACCAGACCCTGCGCCACACCCGCTCGCGCGTCGAGCGGCAGCCGCTGCAGCGCCGAGGCGAGATAAAGCCGCACCAGCCCGCCCGGCTCGCTATGAGAAAGCGAGGCCAGTTGTTGTAGCACCGCAGTCGTGGGAGCGCTCGTGTCGCAAAGCAACCGCACCGCCCAGGCGCGCAAATGCTCGTCCGGTTCGTTCAGAAGCGATGCGAGACGCGCTTCGCTCATGCGGCCCATGCTGTACAGCGCCCACAGCGCGCGGAGCCGCCGGGGAGTCTCGGGATGGCTGCGCAGCATGTCCTCCAGCGCGGCGGCAGCGGCATCGACGTTATGACCGGCTGCCGCGCGCTCTTGCAACAGCCGGCGCGCGTGGCGGACGTACCAGTCGTTCGGGTGCCGTTGGAATTCGACCAGTTCCAAATCGCTCCGCCGCGCCAGGTCAAACGCCTTCGCCGGCTGCGGCTGGCCGTAGACGATCTTGTAGATGCGTCCGGTCTCGCGTGCCGCGCCGTCATGGTCGTGGCATTCACCCAAATCGTTCCAATCGGTGACATACACGCCGCCGTCGGGGCCGTATTTGAGTTCGACGCCGCGAAAGGCCGGATCGTTGGCCCGCATGAAGTCGGGCGCGTGGCGGCCGACATAGCCGGAACGGTGGCGGCGGAGCAGATCGTGGTTCAGCCGATTGCCGTGCGTGTTGGACATGAAGATCGTGTCGCGGTACTTCTCGGGCCAGTTGCCGCCGAGATAGATCATCGCTCCAGAGTGGGAATGGCCGCCGCCCAGTTCGCCATG
>CAYZVT010000365.1:0-4779 GCA_964481585.1 uncultured Pirellulales bacterium | reverse complement strand
CGTCCCGCGCGTTTTTTAGCCGTTTTCTAATTTCTAACGCGCGGGACGTTGTCCCGCCGCTAAACAGTGCAGGAAGTCCTCTAGCGCTGCAATCGGCGAACGTGTTACGTGACTTTCTTAAAGCATGGATGCTCCGGCGAACTTCTTTGAGTTGAGCATCCTGTTATGAATCGTCGTCTGCTCCTGACATTTACTTGGCTACTGCTGACTGCGGCTCCCGCCGTGGCGGGCGATCCGACATGCTATAGCGGCTGGGCCTTCATGCCGGGCCGGTACACGCACGATCCGAATAGCGGTGCCCGCGTGGCGCAGTATGCCCCTGCCCCGCCGCTGCCGGCGTTCCCCGACAGCACGATCTATGCCAGCGGTTATCTCCGCACCCGCGTCAATCAACGCGCCGCCGACGGCTCAGTCACGAGCTACTACTACACCGAAAATTGGTCGAACCAGCCCCATCGCATCGACGCCGAGTGGGAACGCTACAACGATGTCTGGCAGCGCTCCGTCCTCTCCGGCGGGTACGGCTACGGCTATGGCGGCTGGTATCCGCGCTATGGGTATTGAGGGAGGGGCGAGGGACGAGGGGCCGGGGGACTGAAGATCGGAAGGCTCGGCCCCCCATAGGCCCTCCGCCCCAGGTGTCAGCCCCGCTTTCCGCTTTCCGCTTTTCTTTCCGCCCTCCGCCCTTCACCGCAGCCCGGCTTCGCCGTGCCCGTAGTCGGCCAAGTACCACCGCTCTCCTTCGCGGACGAAGACAAGCGTGAAGCGGCGGACGGCGGTTTGCTCATAGCCGCTGCGTCGCTGTTGGAGGTCGAGCCGTCCGGTGAAGCTCGCCTTGGCCGAGGGGGGGCTGGTGAGCTGGTTGAGCGTGATCGTCAGATCGCTGCCGATCTTGGCCGTCGAGACTTTGAAAATCCGCAGCGCCGCATCGGCCCGGTTGCGGGCACTCGCGGAAGCGGGATCGATCCGCTCGATCACTCCGGCACGGTCATCATTGACCAGCGCCGTGGCGATTTCGTCCAGTGCCAACTCGACTTGCTCGCGCTTGGTGACGATCAGGTGCTCGGCCAGCAGCAGACCGCCGCCGACGAGCAGCACTCCGAGCATGCCGAGCAAGTAGACCGCCCGCTGCGTCTGGTAAAGCGCGACGACGAGCACCGCTTCGGCGGCAAGGGCGGTCCAGAAGATTGGGGCGGGGTTTTCCGTCAGCCAAGTCATGTCGGCTCCCGAGGCTGCCGCCGCTCGCGCGCCAGGGCCACGGCGGCAACGACGGCCAAGGCAAAAATCACCAGACGCAGCGGCCCTAGCCCGATCACCGTCCGCTCGGGCGAGGAAAACTCGATCGGCGGCGGCTCGGCGCGGTCCGGCTCGCTGGCTTGCCAGAGCGCGTACTGCCGGCCCTGATGCTGCTTTTCGATTTGCGCCTGGCGATGCCGATACTTGAAGTCGAGCACCTGCAGCCCCACCAGCGCCACGCCGCAAAAGAGCAGCAGCCAAAACCACGGCGAGTCGCCGATCGCCCTACGCTGCTCATCGCTACGCGACTGGTGTTCCATGCCTGCTTTGTAGCCGGGCGCGGGCAGAGGAGCAACCAAAATGCGACCGACGGGGGGCGAGGGCGCACCGCGAGAGCGGAAGCCCCCGAGGGGCCAAAAAGCGGAAAGCGGAAAGCGGAGGAAAGGCGGAGGGCGGAGGGCGGAGGGCGGAAGCTTGCTGCGCCCAGTGCTCGATCGCTGCACGACAAAAAAATCCCTCCGCGCCAGCGGGGGCGCGGAGGGAGTGGAGGGTTGTCGCAGGGCTGTCGGCGGCTTAGCGCTTGCGGAAGAGCGGACCGCCGTAGAGGGCGGTTTCACCGAGGACTTCCTCGATCCGCAGCAGTTGGTTGTACTTCGCCATCCGGTCGGTGCGGCTGGCCGAGCCGGTTTTGATTTGCCCGGTGGCGAGGCCGACGGCCAAGTCGGCGATCGTGGCGTCTTCGGTTTCGCCGCTGCGATGGCTCGAAATGCTCGTGTAGCCGTTGCGGTGAGCAAGCTCGATCGCATCGATCGTCTCGGTCAGCGTGCCGATCTGATTGACCTTGATCAAAATGCTATTCGCCACGCCTTCGTCGATCCCTTTTTGCAGACGCTGGACGTTCGTCACGAACAGATCGTCGCCGACCAGTTGGCAGCGCTGGCCGACCCGCTCGGTGAGCATCTTCCAGCCCTTCCAGTCGTCTTCGCTGCAGCCGTCTTCGATTGAGCAGATCGGGTACTTTTCGACCCAGCTGGTGAGCAGATCGACCATGCCGGCCGAATCAAGCTGTTTGCCGTCGATGCTGTACTTCTCGGTCTTCTCGTCGAAGAACTCGGTGGCGGCCACGTCGAGCGCGAGGAAAACTTGCTCGCCCGGCTTGTAGCCGGCTTGCTCGATCGCGGTGAGGATCAGATCGAGCGCGGCGGCGTTGTTCGGCAGATCGGGAGCAAAGCCCCCCTCGTCGCCGACGGCCGTGTTGAGGCCCTTGTCCTTGAGCACCTTTTTCAGATTATGAAAAATCTCCACGCCACAGCGCAAGGCCGAGTGGAAGCTCTCGAACCCCAGCGGCATGACCATGAACTCTTGGATGTCGACCGAGTTGTCGGCATGCTGGCCGCCGTTGAGAATGTTCATCATCGGAGCCGGCAGCAGCCGCGCGCCGCAGCCGCCGAGATAGCGATAAAGCGGCAGCTCGCAGTAATTCGCCGCCGCGTGGGCCACGGCGAGCGAAACGCCGAGAATGGCGTTCGCCCCGAGTTCGGCCTTGTTCGGAGTGCCGTCCAGTTCGATCATCGCGCGGTCGACGGCGGCTTGTTCGAGAGCCGACATGCCGATCACGGCGTCGGCGATGCGGTCGTTGATGTTCTCGATCGCCTTCTTGACGCCTTTGCCCAGGTAGATTGACTTGTCGCCGTCGCGCAGCTCCCAGGCTTCGTGGACTCCGGTGCTGGCGCCGCTGGGGACCGCCGCGCGGCCGACCGAGCCATCGACGAGCGTGACATCGACTTCGACGGTGGGATTGCCGCGGCTGTCGAGAATCTGGCGGCCTTGCACGTCCGCAATCGTACTCATAGTTTCCTCGCTGAAAAAACGCTGTTTCTGAGTCTGCTTGGTTTGCAAATCGCCCACATTGTGCCGGATCGGAGGGCGTTTGGCTAGTGCGCCTTGGAGTAGAAGTGCCGCCGCCGGGTGCCACGGCTGGCTTGTCCAGCAGTGCTGGGGATCGACATTGCCATGGCCAAAGAGGTTTGGTCCTGAGTCGGGTTACGAGGGAAATATCGCGCGTGCAGGTCGAGCTTTTCTCGGCGATGCGGTTCCGCTTCAAAGTCGAACCACCCGCTGAAGCCTACTGACGAGACTGCTGGACAAGCCAGCCGTGGCACCCTACGTCCACAAACATGACGCTCGCGCCCTTTTCACCCGTGGCCGCCCGGCCGGATAGCCGCAACGGCGCTACCGCGAAATGTGACGCACCCGATTTCGGGGATGACGAACTAAGGCGCGCAACCAGTTCAACGGTTACAATCGCTTACGGCGCGAGCAGCCGGTCGAGCACGGCTTGCTGGACTTCGGCTACCGCCTCCTCGTCGGCCGAGCCGGTGACGGAGACGTGCTCGAAGGGATAAACGACCGTGTCGCGCACGCCTTTGAGGCAGCCCCGCTTGACGGCGACGACGCCATCGCCGTGGCCGGCGACGAGTTCATCCATCTCGCGCAGGTGCCGGTCGAGCCGCTCGGCGTAGCGGTCGAGCAGCGGCACCTCTTCGCCGTAGCCGACCATCTTGCGCGCCAAGTCAAGCTCGCTGCGATAAATCTTGCCCCCCGTGCCAAGCAAGATTGTGTACCGCACCTGCGGATGGCGCGGCCGCGCGTTGAGCTTCGTGAGAAACTCCGAACCTGGCTCCAAATCGTCCGTCGCTTCCCCTAGTCCATCGGCAATCGACGCCCGTAGCCGCGCGAGCGGACTGCCGCCGCCTCGCGTGACAAAGTGCTCGCAGACGTCGGTGCCGAGCGAGTAGTGCGCCAGCAACGTCCCATGGTTCGGCGGCGCGATCATGATGAGCTTGGTGACGCAGCCGGGATCAAGGTCCGGGTCTTCGACGCAGGCCCGCGCTACGAGTCCGCCCATGCTGTGGGTGACGAGCGCCACGCGGCGGTGAGGGTGCGCGGCGCGAAACGCGCGCAGCTCCTCTGACAGCAGTTCCGCCGAATCGCCGAGCGGCTGATCGTTCGGATAGCAGAACGTGGCGCAGGGCAGCTCAGCGGCGCGGAGCACGTCAGAAAAATCGCTATGCCGCTGGCTTTTAGAATTGTAGCCGTGAACGAGCACCACCAGCGGCCGGTCTTTCCGTGCGGCGAGGCAGCTTTGGCAACGCCGGTCAATTTCAAGGCCGTAACGGGCGAGGTCTTTTTCTTCGACCACCGCTTCACGAATCCACGCCTTGACCAGCCGCCGCTTCCAGCCATCTGGCTTCGGCTCGTCGGCGTAGGTGGCGGTGGGAATCGCCGTCGTGGCGACCATCAACAGCAGCAGTCCGGTCAGCACTTGACGCATGGCGCTGCTCCTTGTGGCGCGGCTCCGTCTCGTGGCGAGCGACGCAATTCGCTCGCACATTTTCCGAGCCGCATTGTAGCACAGGCACGGTGAGCGGTTAGCCGTCAGCTATCATCCTTTCAGCAGAACCCGTCATTCCCGCGCAGGCGGGAATCCAGACCAAGCAGTTCAGAGCTTCGGGGGCTGTCGCGGTGCGCCCCCGCCACCCA
>CAYZVT010000364.1:0-4786 GCA_964481585.1 uncultured Pirellulales bacterium | reverse complement strand
AGCTGAAAGAGTTGGTGAAACTCTTCCTCGGTCGGGTCGTCAATCCCGATCTTGCAGGGAATGCGCCGTAAAAACGCCTCATCCACCAACTCGCTTGGCTCCAGGTTGGTCGAGAAGATCACGAGCTGCTCAAACGGCACTTGGACCTTCTTGCCCGTCGGCAGCGTCAAGAAGTCTTGGCGGCTTTCGAGCGGCACGATCCAGCGGTTGAGCAACTGTCCCGGTTCGATCCGCTGGCGGCCGAAGTCGTCAATCAGCAGACACCCGCAGTTGCTTTTCATCTGCAGCGGCGCTTCGTTGACATTGCTCCGCGGGTCGTGGCGGATTTCGAGGTTGTCCATCGTCAGCTCGCCGCCGACGACGACCGTGGGCCGCAGAATCTTGATCCAGCGCTGATCGTGGTCGGCGTGCTTGATGAGGCTCCGCTCGCTCTTTTGCACCTGCTTGTGGTAGGCCGTGTCGTAGAACTTGATCAGCTGCCCATCTTCGTAGAGGGCGTGGGGAATCCAGATCTGCTGCCCAAAGCACATGGTAATGCGTTTGGCGAGTGTCGACTTGCCGTTGCCCGGCGCGCCGAAGAGGAACATGCCCATGCCGGAGTTCACCGCCGGCCCCAGGCTTTCAAAGAGGGTCGGATCGACCGAGATTCCTTCGACCGCCTCGGCAAGCCGCTCGGGGCCAGGAGCCTCGGCGCTGATCGACTGGGCTTCGACCGAGATCACGTAGTCCATCAGCGGCACCGGGGCCGGACCGACATACGAGCACGCTTCGAGCAGGCTCTGCGCCCGTTTGCGGCCCAACTCCGTGAGCGTGTAGTAATAGTCGTTAAACGGCGCGGAGCCGGAGTAGACGACAAGCTGATTGGTGCGGAGCGACCCGAGTAAAGGTTCGAGCAGGCGAAACGGCAAGCAAAGCTGGTCGGCGATGGCTCGCCCCTTGAGCGTTCCGAAGACGACCAGGTGCTTGCAGATGAGTTGCTCGATGAACTCATCGCCCAAGCCCGTTTCCTCGATTGATTTTGGCTCCGCCGGCCAAAAAGCCTCGTCCGAAAGGAGCGACGCCAAGAGTGTCTCTTCGATATCTTGGGTTTCGGAAGACATAGCCACGGGCGCATCTCGCAATGGAGGTCGTGTGGGGAACTGGCGGTTTGAGTGGCCGCTTTCATCGGGCGCGGATGCCGCGCTCGCTCGGCCCCCTGCTGGCAGGCGATAAGGAAGCGACCGAAGCAAGTGTAGGTCACACCTAAAGCCAGGTGTGGCCGGGGAGCAACCGCGCTGCCCTGGTCGAGCGCAGACGCCTCTTTCGCCACGACCGCTACGACCGCGCTGCGCGTGAATCCCACTCCCTTCGTACGGCCTCGGGCGGCGAGCCGGATTCCGGCAGAAACCCAGCCCAGGAAACGTCGCTGCCGACTTTCGTGTCCTATGGTTCTGTTGGCCAGGGCGATGCCGGGCACGGGGCATGCTACAGCGAGGAAGCGGTTTTCTTCCTTGAGTACCAGAGCTTGCAAGTATGGCGACCGATTCAACTACCACCACAAGTAGCGCCGTCTGGTTCCTGGTGGGGCCGTTCGATTCGGCGGAAACGATCCGCTATATCCCGCTCCACTGCTTGCCCTTCTCGATCGGCCGTCGCCAGGATGTGGCGCTCACGCTCAGCTCGCCGACCGTCTCGGGAGCACATGCGGAGATTGCCGAGGTGGCAGGCACGCTCATGCTGCGCGATCTACAGAGCACCAACGGGACCTATGTCAACGGCCAGCGCGTCACGGGCGAAGTGGTCCTTCGCCAGGATGACTTGGTGCAGTTCGCCAACATCGCCTTCCGCCTGCGGCGTCAAGCGGCCGACAAGGACCGCCATACGGTGCAGGAAAACGTCTGCGATCGAGCGCTCGCGCTCGTGCAGTTCGACAAGCTGATGAGCGAACGGGCGGTGGTGCCGTTTTTCCAACCGATCGTGGACATCGGCGATGGCCAGATGATCGGCTACGAAGTCCTCGGCCGCAGCCGGCTGTTCGGGCTGGAAAGCCCGCAGGAAATGTTCCGCGTCGCCGCGCAGCTCAATCTGGAAGTTGAACTGAGCCGGATGCTTCGCTCCGAAGGCGTGCTGGCCAGTGCCGGCTTCGCCGCGCTCCCCCATCTCTTTGTGAACACGCATCCGCAAGAGCTGGTTGAAAGCGGATTGATCGAGTCGCTGCGCGCCATGCGCGAGGTAAATCCGACCCAGCAACTGACGCTCGAAATCCACGAGGCCGCCGTGACCAACACCCAGATGATGGTCGAGCTGCGCGCGGCTCTGAACGACCTCCAAATCGGGCTGGCCTACGACGACTTTGGCGCGGGGCAGACGCGGCTGAATGAGGTCGCCGAGGTGCCGCCCGATTATCTGAAGTTCGATATGTCGCTCGTGCGCAACATCAACTCCGCTTCCAAGCAGCGGCAGCAGATGATCGCCACGCTGGTGCAGATGGCCCGCGATCTGGGCGTGGTGCCGTTGGCCGAAGGGATCGAAACCGCCGCCGAAGCGGAAACATGCCGGCAGCTTAATTTCAAGCTCGCCCAAGGCTACCACTTCGGCCGCCCCGCCCCCGCGCGGGCCAGCCAGGCGTAGCGCATCAAGATGGACGGTAGCGCCCCAGCGGCAAACCGGCGTGGACGCCGCGGGCGAAAGGAGCACTGCCTGGCCGCGACACAAAAATAGTCGCCGCGTTAGTCGTCGTTCGTTTCGACGCGGTAGAGATCGGTGCGGCGATCGGCCCAGTTTTGTACCGTGCCGCTGCGGCGGTGGCGTTCGAGCACGCCCAGGTCCACGTCTTGGATCACGACCGTTTCGATATTCGGCGTACATTCGGCGGCGATGCCGTCCCGCGCGAAGCCGAAATCGCTCGGCGTAAAGATGCCCGACTGCGCGTAGTGGATGTCCATCTCTGGCACGTTCGGCAGATTGCCGACCGTTCCGGCCGTGGCGACATAAATCTGGTTTTCGATGCAGCGGGCTTGTGAGCAGTAGCGGACCCGCAGATACCCGGCCCGCTCGTCGGTGCAAAACGGCACGAATAGCAGCCGCGCCCCGCGCTCGACCGCGATGCGGGTCATTTCGGGAAACTCGATGTCGTAGCAGATCTGAATCGCCACTTTGCAGCGGTCGGTCTCGAACACTTCGATTTTCTTGCCCGGCTGCACGCCGAACCAATGCCGCTCGCTCGGCGTGATGTGCAGCTTGTATTGCTTGCCGACCTCGCCGTTGCGCTTGAAGAAGTAGGCGATGTTGTAAATCTTGCCATCCTCGCGAGCGAAGTGCGAGCCGCCGATGATGTTCACGTTGTAGCGAATCGCCAGATCGCGGAACGTCTCGATGTACTGATCGGTAAAGCCGGTCAGCAGCTCGACCGCTTCGCGGGTGTCGCTGGCTCGCGTCACCGAGAGAAGCTGTGTCGTAAAAATCTCGGGAAAGAGCACGAAGTCGCTCTTGTAGTCCGCCGCCACATCGACGAAGTATTCGCAAGCGTGGGCAAACTCTTCGTAGGAGCGGATCGTACGCATCTGGTACTGCACGACGCAGATCCGCACCGGCAGCGACGAGAGTAGCCGGCGGCGCGTCGACTGGGGCTGGTAGTCGATGTTCGACCATTCCAGCAGCGTCGCCCAATCGTCCGAAGCCCGGTCTTGGCCGTAGGACTGAATCAGCCGCTTGAGCACGAACCCGTTGCGAAGCTGAGCCGACAAGACCGGATCATAAAGATTGTTCGCCACCACTTCATCGACGTACTGCCGGGCCGACATCGTCTCGCGGTAGTCCTGGTAGCCGGGAA
Organism: uncultured Pirellulales bacterium; assembly: GCA_964481585.1. Taxonomy (GTDB): domain Bacteria; phylum Planctomycetota; class Planctomycetia; order Pirellulales; family CAYZVT01; genus CAYZVT01. The sequence goes on along the minus strand of CAYZVT010000364.1, from coordinate 975 downwards.
TGCGGCCACCGAGCATCATGCGGCGCAAGTTGCGCTCGACGCAAAGCTGCTTCCGCGCATCGTAGAGCCGCCGCGCGAGCTTCATGCCGCGATAGTCGGGATCGACCATGATCTCGATCCCGTAGAGCGTATCCCCCTCGGGGTCATGATTGCGGATGTAGCCTTCGTCGGCGATCTCGTTCCAGTTGTGCCCTTCGTCGTACTCGTTGAAGTCAATGATGAGGCTGGACGAGGAGGCGACGAGCTTGCCGTCGTACTCGATCACGATCTGCCCTTCGGGAAAGATCCGCAGTTGGCTCTCTAGATGGGCACGCGTCCAGACGCCCATCTGCGCGGGAAAGCAGCGCTCCCAGAGCACGACCCACTGCTCGAAATCGCTCTCGCGCAGTGGGCGGACGATGATCTTCTTGTGAAACAGATCGCTGCTGTTGTCAGGCATGGGAGTTCATGGGCTAGAGCAGGGAACGAGGCAATAAGATTATAGAGCAAGCGGCAAGCCCCGCAGCCGCATCCGCCTAAACTCCGCAGCCGCCGGCCGTTGCGGCCAATGCCCCGCGCCCGACAGCAGCTCCCTTTGGGAGAGCGACCTCGCAGCCGACTTGCCGCGTGCCGGCTCAGCTTGGAAGACGCGCAATAGCAGTCAGAGCGAAGGGCTCAACAGCGCCCCCGGCCGTCAGCAGTCAGCAGTCAGCGGTTAGCAAAGCACGTCCTTCCCGCGCAGGCGGGAATCTAGAGAGCACGCTTCGCATCTCGGTAGCGCCCGAGCGGCTAACCGGACTGGCGGCCTCGGGCGAAAAGGGCAACCAGAGGGCGCTACAGTTGCGCGCAGTGTGACCTAGAGTGCGATCCTCGCACGCCAGCTGACGCAAGTAGGCCCGGAGGGATTCGAACCCCCGACCAAGGGATTATGAGTCGGGATCGCGCCGTACGGGGGCTTGAACCCGGCGATCCCGCAGAACGCGGCGGGGATGCGCA
>CAYZVT010000363.1:0-4795 GCA_964481585.1 uncultured Pirellulales bacterium | reverse complement strand
GCCTGGGCGGGAAGGGCGTGCTCTGCTGTCCGCTGGGCGTGCGCTCCCGCCGCGCTCGTCGCGGGAAGGGTGTGGCGGCGCAAAGCGAACGTCAGCCGCCGCTTAGGCCCGTCCGGCCGCGGCCACGGAAAAAATCGCGTTACTTTTCCCGCACCAGGCGGACTCACTTACTAGGGTCCATGTCGGCTCAGTTTTTCCCCATCCGTCGCTAACCCCGGTCGAGCGGCCGCCGCTTGGGAGTCGTAACGCATGATATCGAAAAGCAGTTTCTGGCGTATCGGGCTCGTCTGCTGCCCGCTGTTGATTCTGGCCTGTGCCGCCCCCCGGGCGGAGGCCACCTACATGAAATATGTCCACTCCCTCGACCCGGAAGCCTACTGGCGACTCAATGGCGACGGCAATCCCTCCGGCGCTTTTCGGGACGAGACCGGCGTCCATCACGCGACGAGCGCGACGGCGGGGACGACGTTCAACAACCCGGCCCAACCGCTCATCGGCAGCACGGGCAACACGGCAGCCGGATTCACCAAGTCCCAATCCAGCCGCCTTGTCGTGCCCAATGCGCCGGGTTTGAAAATCGGGCTGGGCGAATCGCTGACAATGGCGGCCTTCATCAAGCTGGAGAACATCACCGGGCACCAGACCGTCTTCGGACGGGGCCGCACCAGTGCTAGCCAAGGGGCCAACTACACCCTGCGCACCCAAGGCGGAAGGCTCTCGTTCTACTTCCGCAACTCCACGAACAAAGGCTACCCTCTGTACACCAGCGACGACGTGGTTCTGACCGCCGGCGATTGGATCCATGTTGCCCTGACGCACACCTTCGGCACCACGGACGACACCAAGCTCTACGTCAACGGCCAAGAGGTAGCGGCTTCACCCAGCATTTCTGGCACCGGTAACCTCAGTGATGCACCCTTCAATTCGAACGAGGAACTCTGGATCGGCGAAATCGCTGGAGGGCTCGAACCACTCGGCGGCCTGATCGACGAAGTGGTGCTGTTTCGCAGCATTCTCACGGCCGAACAGGTGGCAAAGCTAGCCGACACGAGTACATCGCTTCCCGAGCCAGCCAGCTTCGCGCTTTTGGCCGGAGGTCTCCTGGGCTTCGGAGTCATCGCGGCCAAACGCCGTGGTGCGAGAGCAGCATTGAACGGAACGAAGCTCCGCTAATGCGCCGCGCAGTTCGCGCCGCACGGGACCGGCGAGCATTGCTCGCCGGCTATAGGGACTACCAGAATGGGGATTAGCCACGGAATCTGTCAAGCGAAGCGCCCTCAAAGGGTGCCACTGCTGGCTTGTCCAGCAGTGTCTTTGAGCGACGTCGCTTGCCGGACGATTCGCCTCCTCGAAGTCGCGGCTCCGGGACGAAATCGGAAGGTAACTTGCACCAAGGGGAGAGCACTGCTGGACAAGCCAGCAGCGGCACCCGCCTTCACGCTGGTCGAGCTTCTGGTGGTGATCGCCATCATCGGCATTCTGATTAGCCTTCTGCTGCCGGCCGTGCAAGCGGCCCGCGAAGCGGCGCGGCAGACGCAGTGTACGAACAATCTTAAACAGATCGGCGTGGCACTGCACAACTACCACGCCACCTACGGCTGCTTTCCGGCCGGCAACATCTACGAAGGGGTGTGCTGCAACGTCGAAGCCAAGTCGACTTGGGGGCTGAGTCTCTTGCCCTACATCGAGCAGCAGCCCTTGTTCGACCAGTTCGATTTCACCGCCTCGACTGCCGACGCGGTCAACGATCCGGTCGTGGCGACGCACATCGCGCTTTACGCTTGCCCCAGCGATCTTCCGATGGAAACCCGTGTGCCCGATAGCGGTTTCGGGGCGACAAAGTCCACCGGCACTCGCAACGTCCTCTATCGCACCTCATCGTATATCTCGGTCGCGGGCACTTCCGTCAGCGCAGGCAGCTTCACCTCCGGTACTGGATTTTTCGATGGCTTTGTCAAAACGGATGTTGAATATCCCGTCTACCATGGAGCAATGGAGCAGCCGCTGAACCAGCGCGGGCCGATGCACACCGTCGGCGTCAATCGTCTGATCTGTGAGAGCTTCGCGTCGATCCGCGATGGCTCCAGCAACACGCTGCTGGTGGGAGAGCGCCATTCTTCAACCCTGCCAGGGCGGCGACCGATGTGGGCCTATGGCTACACCGCGCACGCGATGGGTTCGATCATTCCTCACACGGAAGCACTGCTGCCCGACATGCAGCGCTGTCTCGATCTGGTGGGCGGCAGCAATAAGCCCTGTGCCCGCGGCTGGGGGAGCTTTCATCCTGGCGGGATTCAGTTTGTCCTTTGCGACGGCTCGGTGCGGGCCATCTCTCCGATGATCGACACCACCTTGTTCGTCGGCCTGGGGACCATCGCCCGCGGCGAGTTGGTTCAGGTTCCCTAGCCCGGCCGGGTGCGATTTCACGAGAAGGAGAACCTGCCGGGTGTTCCGCACTGTTCCCAGGATCGCCGCGCGGTGGTGCGGGTTGTTGCTGCTTGGCGTCGCGGCTGGTTGCGGCAGCGAGCCGTATTCGCTCGCGCCCGTCGCGGGGCGGGTCACGCTCGATGGCCAGCCGCTGCGCGAGGCCCAGGTGAGGTTTCAGCCCGCAGCCACGGGCAGCGAGGACGCTTTGGTCGGACCTGGATCGTACGGGCGAACGGACGCGGACGGTCGCTTCACGCTCCGCACGATCGACGACGACCGAGCCGGCGCGGTCGTGGGGCCGCACCGAGTATTCATCACCGCCGCCCAGGCTGATCCGAACGACGATCCCGCAGCGCCCGGCGGAGTTTATCCCGATCCCGTTCCCCGCCATTACCAGGACGGCTCGCTCCATTTCGACGTTCCCGCCTCAGGCACCAGCACGGCCCACTTCGACCTCTCCTCGAAGTAGCAGCGACTGTCCGTTTCCCGCCTGCGCGGGAAGGACGCACTGCGCGAAGTATGCCGTCGCTCCAGCTATCTTCGGCGCGCTCTAATCGCGGCCCCGGCCTCGGCCGCGTCCTTCGCCACGGCCGCCGCCGGAGTTGCCGGGGGAGAAGGACCGGCTGCCACGGTCGAAGCCGCGTCCCTCGATGCGGGCTGGCCCGCCGCCGCCACGTTCAACGCCGCGCGGCTGGAAGCGCGACGAGTCGCCGCCGGGCGAGAAGCCGCCCCGCGCGCCGCGGCCGAGGTCGGGCTGCTGGAAGGAGCGCGTGCTCGGCCGCGACTCGAACCGGGGCTGCTGCGCGCCACGATTGAAACGGCCCGCGTCAAAGCGGCGCTCTGGGCCGCCACTTCGCACATCCGGCGCGCCCGGCGTCCCGATGCGATCGCCGCCGCGCGGCAGAAAGTTGCCGCCATCGATGATCGCCCGTCTCCCTTCCGATCCAGCACCGCCGAAGCGGCTGCCGGCTTGCTCGCGTGGGACGGCACGGCCGGGATCAAACGCGGGAGGCGCTGCACCGTCGCGCTGCCCGTAGCCGCGCTGCTCGAACGAGCGTCGCTGGAACGGCGCGCCTTGTTGTTCATATCGCTGGCGGAAGTCCGAGAGGTCTTGCCTGCCGCGCTGCTCAAACGGACCGCGCTGCTCGACCGTGGTGCGTCCGTTCGGCGAAGTCCCAAATCGGCTGCGGAAGTCGGGCGTCCGCTGGCCGAACTGCTGGCCCCGGTCGCGCAAATCTTGCCGATCACCACGGAACGCTTCGCTACGCCCGCGTTCGGTAGCAAAGCCGCGACCAGGCGCTGCGTCGCTGCCGAAGCGCTGGCGAATCTGGTCCTCCAGTCGCGGCCCCCGGCCGGCTTGCGCCTGCTGCCGGCCGTCTTGCCGGCCACGGAACATATCCTCGGGCAGTCGCAGTCCGCCACGCCGCGCGTTCGCACCACGGTCGCCGCCACGCCGGTCGTCGCCGCCCGCGAAGCGGTCGTCTCGCTCAAGCTGCCGGCGGTCTTGCTGCAGCTCGCGCACTTGCTGGGCGTAGCGCCGCATCCGGTCCTGCTGGCTTTCTTCCAGACGGGTCAGCCGTAGCGAGCGATCTCTGCCCACGCGGTCCAGGCGCTCGACGAGCCAATCCCGCTCATAGCGCCCGTCGCCCCGGAAGTCACGGTCGCGGTAGCGCAGTTGTTGAGCAAAGGTTTCCGCCGGCCGCGCGTGGACGTTCGTTTGATAGTAGCGGTAACGGTTCTGGAGCCGATCGTACCAATCCCGGCCCTCACCAAAGTGGCGCCAGCGGTGGTAGGCAAAGATCGGGTCGTAGCCGAACCGCGTGTAGTGATAGCGGAACCAGGGATAGACTCCGATCCGGCTGTAGAACGGATCGTAGTGGCTTCCGAACAGGTAGTGGTGATAGCGCGGCCAGACAAACAGATGGTTCGTCAGCAGCGAGACGCTCACCACCGCGAACGGGCGATAGTAATAGGCGGGCTGACGGTAGATCGGACGGGTGAAATAAACCGGCGCGAACAGCACCCCGCGCTGCGGAAGCACGTAATCCCAATAGCCTGTGACATAGATCACGCCGCGCGGCGTGTAGCAGTAGCGTGCCGGCACCCACGTCCAATCTTCATAGGCATGCGACCAATAGCCCGGCCGCCAGACGTAATTGGCGTTGTACCAGACCCAACTTCCCGGCACCCAAAAGTAATCGTCTCCCGGCGCGGCGATGTTCGGTCCCTGATCGACGGTTTCCGGAGGTGTCGGCAGATAGGTGAGTTCTTCGGTGTCGGCTTCGGTCCAGAAGCCGGAGATCCACTGGTAGCCGTCGCTCACCTCGGTCCAGTAGCCGGGCACCCAGCGGCGTTCGGGCGGAATGTT
>CAYZVT010000362.1:0-4816 GCA_964481585.1 uncultured Pirellulales bacterium | reverse complement strand
CTGCTGGCGAAGATGATCGGCATCACGCCCGCCTGATTCACCCGCAGCGGCAGATAGGTCCGCGTGCCACCGTAAACGCGGCATCCGCGCACGTGCTTGGCGCTCTGCGTCGGAATGCGGCGCTGGCCGAGCGTGATAAACACCACGCCGACGACGACGGCCACGAACATTGCCGCGAGCACGATGAGCGACTCGATGCCCAGCTTGCCCGAGCCGGAGCCAAGTTCAAGCTGCGTCTGGTTCAGCAGGTCCAGCCCGGCGCCGGGCATGCGGGCCAAAATGCCGGCCATGATGAGCAAGCTGATGCCGTTGCCGATGCCGAACTCGTCGATCTGCTCGCCGAGCCACATCAGAAACACGGTGCCGCAGGTCATCACGAGCACCGACGTGAGCACCCAGCCGAAGGGGACCGTCCCGTCGGCGCTGAGGAATGCCGGATCGACCAGCTCAAAGCGAATCACGAATTGATTGACGTAGAACCAGCTTTGCCCCAGACAGAGCACGACCGTGGCGTAGCGGGTATATTCGTTGATCTTCTTGCGGCCGCTCTCGCCTTCCTTTTGGAGCCGTTCGAGCGGGCCCCAGACGCTCCCCAAGAGCTGGAAGATAATCGAGGCCGAAATGTACGGCATGATGCCCAGGCCGAAGATCGTGACCTGGTCGAGTTGGCTGGCGCTAAAGACGGCGACTTTCGCCAGCACGTCTCCCAGCCCGCCCTCTTGTTGGCTGAAGACGCTCATCGCCTCTTGGTCGACGATCGGCAGCGGGATCTGCCAGCCGACGCGATAGATGGCCAACAGCGCCAGCGTCAGCAAGATCTTTTGTCGCAACTCGGGGATCGAGAAGACGACGCGAAGCTTTTCCCACATGTCGATCCGTCCTCCCAAGGTTCACTGGAAAGCCGCTTGTCGGAGGACCTCCCGCGTCCTTTCGCAGCCCGTCGGGCCGGCGAGGATCGTGCCGGGGAGGTCCATTTTACGAAGCGCTTTCTAGCAAATCGCTTCCTCGCGCGTCAGCGCCAGCTTTACTTGCCCGCCTGTTTTTGTTTCTGTTTTTCCGCGACCGGAGTGGGGCCGGGCAGGATGTTGACCTTGCCGCCGGCCCGCTCAATCTTCTCTTGCGCCGACTTGCTGAAGCGGTGGGCGGAGACGGTGAGTTTTTTGCTCAGCTCGCCATTTCCCAAAATCTTCAGCTCATCGAAGCGGCCCTTGGCCAAGTGCTTTTCTTGCATCGCTTCGAGCGTGACTTCCGCGCCGTCGTCAAAGACGGCTTCCAGTTCGCTGACGTTGACCACGGCCACGGTCAGCGCCCACTGGTTGTTGAAGCCCCGCTTGGGGATGCGGCGGAACAGCGGCGTCTGCCCCCCCTGGAACGAGGGCTGCATGCTAAAGCCCGAGTAGGCGGCATGCCCCTTGTGCCCCTTGCCCGAGGTCTTGCCGAAGCCGGTTCCCTTGCCGCGGCCGATGCGGCGGGGCTTGCGATGCTTCTGGATTCCGCGATTGACTTCGCTCAGGTTCATGACAGGGTAACTCCGCGCAGGCGTTCGACTTCTTGTTGCGGCCGCAGGTTCGTCAGGGCGCTAATCGTCGCCTTTACCAGCGTGACCGGGTTGTTCGAGCCAAAGCTCTTGGTGAGGATGTCGTGGATGCCGGCCGCTTCGCACACGGCACGCACCGCCGCGCCGGCGATGATGCCCGTACCGGGCGCGGCCGGCAGCAGCACGACTTGCGCCGCGCCGTAGTGGCCCTTGATCGGATGCGGGATGCTCCCTTCCTCGATCACCACCTCGACCATGTTCCGCTGGCCTTCTTTGACCGCCTTTTCCACGCTCGGCGGCACTTCGTTGGCTTTGCCGTAGCCCCAGCCGACGCGACCCTTGCCGTCGCCGACCACGACCATCGCGGCGAAGCTGAACCGCCGGCCACCTTTGACGACCGCCGCGCACCGCTTGATCTTGACGACCTTCTCGACGATGTCGTTGCGGCTCGACGATTCTTTCCGTTCTCTGCGTTTGCTCTCTTTCGCCACGATCGGCTACTCCCTTGTGGGATCTAGTGGTAGTGCTGCTGTGCGGGTTTGGGCTTCGCTTGCGGGGCGAGCCGAGCGCCGCTTCGGTCTTGAATTAGAACTGCAAGCCCGCTTCGCGGGCCGCATCGGCCAGCGCCGCGACACGGCCATGATAGCGGTAGGCTCCCCGGTCGAAGCAAACCTCTTTGACGCCCTGGGCCAGTGCCCGCTCGGCAAGCGTGCGGCCGATCAACTGGGCAGCGTCCTTGTTGCCGCCGTAACCGGCCGAGCTTTTCAGCTCGCCCTCAAGCGTGCTCGCCGAGGCAATCGTGCGCCCCGCCAGATCGTCGATCAGTTGAGCGTAAATGTGCTTGTGGCTGCGCGACACCGACAAACGCGGCCGGTCGGGCGTCCCTTGCATCCGTTGCCGAACGCGATAGGTCCGCCGCTGCCGTTGTCGCTGGATCGTCTTTTCGTGGTTCACGGCTCTGTCTCGGAGAAAGCTGTAGGCTATTAAGCTATAGGCTGTAAGCCACAGATTAAATTAGTTGTCAGGAACGGCAATTTTACAGGCAATAAGTAGTCAGCGGTCAGCAACCAACAATCAGACCTCGATCCTACCGGCTTTCCGCTTTCCGCTTTTGACTTCCGCCCTCCGCCCTCGTTACTTCGCGGTCTTGCCGGCCTTGCGGCGGATCTGTTCGCCTTCGTAACGAATCCCCTTGCCCTTGTACGGTTCGGGCTTGCGGACGGCGCGGACTTCGGCGGCGAACTGGCCGACTTGCTGCTTATCGGTGCCGCGAATGACGACGTGCGTCTGATCGGGGCAGGTCACTTCCAGTCCGGCGGGAATCTTCTTCTGCACTTCGTTCGCAAAGCCGACCCGCAACTGGAGCGTTCCCTGCTGCACGGCGGCGAGGTAGCCGACGCCGACGATCTCCAACCGCTTCTCATAGCCGTTGGTGACGCCGCCGATCATGTTCTCGATGATCGAGCGGGTCGTGCCGTGCAGGGCGCGCGACTCGCGCTGGTCGTTCTTACGGCTGCAAACGATCTGCTTGGCCTCGTCGTCGAACTGGACCTGGACCTCACTGCGGTAGGTCCAATCGACTTTGCCCTTTGGGCCTTCGATCGTGATCGTGCTGCCGTTGATCCCGATTTTGACATTGTCGGGGACGGAGATCGGCTTTTTTCCGATACGTGACATCGGTGGTGTACCTTCAAGTTTTGGCTTTTTGAGGGCCGCTTACCAAAGTTCGCAGAGCACTTCGCCGCCGAGTTTCTTTTGGCGGGCTTCGCGGTCGCTGATCACGCCGCGGCTGGTGCTAATGATCGAAATCCCCAGGCCCTTGAGCACCGGGCGCAGGTCGGTGGCTCCGCTGTAGACGCGGCGTCCCGGCTTGCTGATGCGCTTGATGTGTTGAATCAGTCGCTCGCCGTTGGGCCCATACTTCAGATCGAGCCGAAGCTGCTTGCCGGGCTGCTGCTCCTCTTGGTGCTCTTTCCAGTCCCAGATGTAGCCTTCGCGCTTGAGCACTTCGGCCACTCCGCGCTTGAGCTTGGAGGAGGGCATTTCGACTTGCGGCCGCTCGATCCGAACCGCGTTGCGGATTCGGGTCAACATGTCGGCGATCGGGTCGGTCATCATGGTGGTTCAGGTCCTCTTACCAGCTTGCCTTCTTGACGCCAGGAATCAGGCCCTGGTCAGCTAATTCGCGGAAGCAAATCCGGCAAATGCCGAACTTGCGATACACAGCGCGCGGGCGGCCACAAATGCGGCAGCGGCGCACCAGGCGGGTCGAGTATTTCGGCTCCCGCAGAGCCTTGGCAATTTTGGATTTACTTGCCACGGAATCTGTTTCCTTCGGAGGGAAAAAAGAAAAAGGTTGCGTCTGCCAAGGCCGGCGCGGCCGGCAGCGCGCGTGGGGGGGGTTAGGCGGCGCCTCGGCGGCCCGTTTCGCCTTCGCGACGGAACGGCAGCCCCAGGCTTCGCAGCAACTCGCGGGCTTCGCCGTCGTCATCGACGCTCGTGACCAGCGTGATATTCATGCCTTGCACGCGGGTGAACTTGTCCGGGTTTAGCTCCGGGAACACCAGCTGCTCGACCAGGCCGAGGCTATAGTTGCCGTGCCCATCGAAGCCGTTGGGATTGAGGCCCCGGAAGTCGCGCACCCGGGGCAGGGCGAGCGAGATCAGCCGGTCGAGGAACTCCCACATGCGGTCGCCGCGGAGCGTGGCTTTGCAGCCGATCGCCTGCCCCTCGCGGAGCCGGAAGTTCGACACGCTCTTGCGGGCACGGGTGATGAGCGGCTTTTGGCCGGTGATCTGCCGCAGCGCCTCGGCGGCTTCTTCGACATGCTTCTTTTCGCTCACTGCGCTGCCGACGCCCATGTTGACGACGATCTTTTGCAGCCGGGGGAGCGAGAGGCGATTCTCGCGGCCCAGCTGCTTCGCCAGGCCGGGCAGAATCTCTTGCTGGTAGCGTTCTTTCAGTCGCGGTGTTGCCATGATCGGTCTTCATGTGCCCGGCGAGTACGGGCACGCTTGCTGTGGGTCGGGTTTAGTTAGGCTTTCGCGGCGCGCTGCTTCGGCGGGGCGATCTGCCCTTGGCCGCTGCCGCACTTCTTGCAGTACCGCTCTTTGCTCCCATCGTCGAGCAGCCGCGCTCCGGTGCGGGTCGGCTGATTGCAACTCGAGCAGACGAGCATCACGTTGGAAAGTTGGATCGGCATCTCTTTCGAGAGCCGGCCGCCTTGCGGGTGCTTTTGGCTGCGGCGGACATGCTTGTAGACCCGCGCCACGCCTTCGA
>CAYZVT010000361.1:0-4903 GCA_964481585.1 uncultured Pirellulales bacterium | reverse complement strand
GCTCGACGGGGGGCGGCAAGAGGAACTGCCATCCGGCTGCGACAGATTGACGTGCGACGGCTGGCTCCACGGCACGCTTCCTAGCGGCAAGAGCGATCGGCCGACCGTTGGCATACAAGTTGCCGTGGTAGCCGACAGCCGGCCGTGCTGGCCGAGCGCGCCTTGGATCAAGACTGCACAGAAAGGATGAGGCCGATGGTCAACCAACAGGTGTTGGAGGGACGGTGGAACGAAATTCGTGGGCAACTGAAAAGCCGCTGGGGAGAACTCAATGACGACGAACTGCAGCGCGCTCACGGAGACGTGGACCAGTTGGTGGGCCTGATTCAGCGACAGACGGGCGAAAGCCGCGAACAAGTCGAGCAATACCTGGAGGAGATTACCTCCAGCGGCGGAACAATGGGCCATGCGACCGAACAGGCTCGCCATTACGGCCAGCAGGCCACCGAGCAAGCACGGTACTACAGCGCTCAGGCGGCCGAAGCACTGCGGATGCGCTCGGAACAGATGAGCGAACGGATGCGGCAAGGCTACAGCGGTGCCGAAGCAATGGTACAGCAGCGGCCGGCCGAATCGCTCGCGGTGGCATTCGGTGCCGGCGTGATTGCCGGCGTGGTGCTCGGCCTGCTTCTGCGTTCGTCCGATTAGGCAGCCGTGCGCTGGGGCGGCGGGGTTTGGCGCGCCGCGTCTTTATCTTCGAGGAGGAGAACACAATGGCCGAAAATGATGTCACGATGCAAGCCACGGGCGGATCGACGCAACAGCGGTTTGAGACGGTGAGGCAGCAGATTTCCCGCGACTACGTCGCGCCCGCGATGGATACGGTGCGCGAGACGATTCACGACCGGCCGATGTCCTCGGTCGCCACCGTCTTCGGGGCGGGCGTGGCGGTGGGAGTCGTGCTGGCCCTGACGCTCGCTCCGGCGCCGCGCCGGCGGCCGCAAAGTGCGGTGGAGCGGCTCGGCGAACAGGTGCTCGACGCCGTGAGCCGCATGTTGCCCGAATCGGTCGCCAGCCACCTTCAACGCTGAGCCTAGCCCTGTGGAGGCTAAAGTGAGTCAAAATTCGCGCGAAGGCGAAGAGATTCTGCGCCAGATGGCGGAGATCCGCGGCAACCTGCACCACGAGGTGGAGGACATTGCCAAGAACGCTCGGGTCATGAGCGACTGGCGCTACTATGTGCGCGCCTATCCCTGGGCCTGTGCCGGAGCGGCGGTGGCGCTGGGCTACCTGGTCGTGCCGAATCGGCTGCAAGTCATCAGCCCCGATGTGAACACGCTCCTGAAGTTGGCGAAGAAAAATCGGTTGCTGGTCAAGCCGGAAGCAGAACCCCACAAGCGCGGCGGCATCGTCGGCCCGCTCTTTACGCTCGCGGCCAATACGATTGTGCGCGGGCTGATCTCGTACGCCGGGCAACAAATGGGGGCCGTCGCCGGCAGGCAGGCGTCGGCCGCTACCGACGGGCCGCGCCAGCCAAACGGCTCGCGGGTCTAGTAGGCGCCAGTCCTCTCGCTTTACGTCCTTGACCCGAAAGGCTACGCCGACCATGAAAAACCGAATCCTCGGGTATCTCGATCCTGAAACCTCGCGTTCGCCCGCCGCCGCCTCGCAACGGCCTCAGCTACCGGGGCGCGAGCACTGGGCGCACGCGGCGCGCTCGCTCGGCTCGGCGATTGCCGAACATCCGGCGGCGAGTTTGGGCGTGGCGCTTTCCATAGGAGTGCTTCTCGGATGGCTGATCAAACGACGCTAAGAAATTGCAACGGCTCGACCGAGGCCCCGGCCCGCGCGATCGGACGCAACGTGAGTGGCTTTGCGCACGATCTTTCGGCGCTGGCCGATTTGCAGTTCCGGCTGCTTTCGCTCGACCTCAAGCAAGCCCTCAGCCGACTGACGATGCCGGTCGTGCTGGCGGTGTCCGCCGCGGCGCTGCTGCTCGGCTGTCTGCCGGTATTGCTGCTCGGGCTGGGTTGGCTGCTGGTCGAATACGCCGACTGGATGGTGAGTTGGTCGTTCCTCCTTGTCGCCGGCTGCGCGATCCTCCTGGCCGGCGCGATGCTCGGCCTTGCGTACTCGCGGGTTCGCCATAGCTTCGACACGCTGAACCGCTCGCGCGACGAGTTCGTGCGGAACGTAAACTGGCTCAAGTCGGTCATGCAGCATCCCCACGCGACGCCAACCGCCCCGAGCGCGCCGGTGCGGCCGCGCTGAGTTCGCCCTACCTGAATCCCTTGAGCGAGGAGAAGCGGCGATGAACTACCGCAACGAAGGGGGCTATGAGACCGAGGAGAGGGCGCAGGCGATGGAGCAGATCGATCCCTGGAACGATCTGCTCGCGTACCTGCGCGAGTACGCCCAGCAAAAGCCGGAAGCCACCGCGCTCTGGTGCTTCGGAATCGGCTTTGTGCTCGGCTGGAAGCTCAAGCCCTGGTGATGGGATTCTCGCTGCCGCCAAGCTCGCTGGAAGGCGGTAGGGTGAAGGCGGCAAGGGCACCGCGAGAGCGGAAGCCCCCGGTAAGCCACGGAGCGCAAGCCCGTCTTTCCCCCATAGGCGGAGGCAGCTCTCGCGTCACGGTAGATTCAAGCGGCCTGCCGGCCTCGGGCGAGAGGCGCTTTCCGATCCCTGGTCCCCCAAGCGCGCCAAGTCTTTCCCGCCTGCTCGGGAAGGGCGCTGCTCGCCGTCTGTCCCGTCACCTAGTTTCGGCATCTGATTTGCTTGCTATTGGCCCAGGTCGAAACGAGTTCCTTTTCGCACTCGCCGGGTCGATGAGCCATGAAGCGCGACGACATTCAGAGACAGACGCCGAAGGAATCCGCGACGAGCGATGCCTCGTCGCGTGGCTTTGTCGGCTTTTGGCGGCGCGTTTTTTCCGAGTTCAGCGAGGATGAGTGCACGCAGATGGCGGCAGCACTCGCTTACTACGCGATCTTTTCCATCGCGCCGGTGCTGGTCATCGCCATTGCGATCGCCAGTTTCTTTTTTAATCCGCAGGACGTGCAAGGAGCGGTGCAGACGCAACTGCGCGAACTGCTCGGACCAGGCGGCGCGGAGCAGGTGCGCACGATGATCGAAGGGGCGCAAAAATCTGGTTCGGGCACGCTCGCCACGATCCTGAGCATCGTCGCCCTGCTGTTCGGTGCCACGGGTGTCGTGGCGCAACTGCAGATCGCGCTGAACAAGACTTGGGATGTCAAGGTCGCGCCGCAGGCCAGCGCGGTCAAGACGTTTTTGGGGAAACGGCTGCTTTCGCTGGCTTTGGTGCTCGGCATCGGCTTGTTGTTGATCGCTTTGCTGTTGCTGACGGCGGCGGTGAGCGCCTTTGGGGATTGGTTCCGACAGTACTTGCCGCAGGGCTTTTCGCAGCCGCTTTTGATGGGCACCAACGTGCTCGTGTCGTTCGTCATCATCACGCTGCTGTTCGCGGCGGTCTACAAGTTCCTGCCCGACGCCGAATTGCGCTGGAGCGATGTGTTGCTCGGCGCGGTGGCGACAGCGCTGCTGTTTGTGGCGGGCAAGTTCCTGATCAGCCTCTATCTCGGCAGCCGTAGTGTGGGCAGCGCCTACGGCGCGGCCGGGTCGCTCGTGTTGGTGCTGCTGTGGATTTACTACTCGTCGATCATCTTTCTGTTCGGGGCCGAGCTAACCCAGGTTTGGGCGCGGCGACGCGGCCAGTCGATCCGCCCTGCGGAGGGAGCGGTTGCTACCGAGTGACTTGTTCGTTTCGTTCCAGTGCGCTCCGGCGGCGGCGCCGGCTCGACACTGCGTTTTCGCTTGCAGGAAAAAGGAGAGTGACATGGACCTTTTATGGTGGGCAATAATTGCACTCGTGATTTCGATCATCGCCGGGGCCATGGGCTTCTCAGGCGTTTCTGCCGGAGCGGCGACGGTTTCCAAGGTGCTCTTCGGCATCTTCCTGGTAATCTTCCTTGTGCTGCTGGCGATGGTGCTGCTCGGCGTTGCCGCCGCGTAAACGCGGACCGGCCATTCAACAGGAGAGAAGGAGCCTGCTGAATGTCTCAGGGAAGCCCGGCGCCGCAGCCTGTCCTGGCATAGGTTGTGGTGACGCCGGGCTTCTCGTCCTTCGTGGGCGGCGTGCTGCGAGTCTGAGCGAGATAGTAGCGAAAACCGATGGCCCTCCCTGCGCACCGAACAGGCCTCTCATCTGATCCGCCGCGCGCGGAGGCTCAGGCACTCGAAGAACTGAGCCGGTGGATGGACACCAAGTTTCGCATCCCAGGGCTTGGTTGGCGGTTCGGCCTGGACGCGATCGTAGGGCTTCTGCCGGGCGTGGGGGATTTCGCCACGGCCGCCGTTTCGCTCTATGTGTTGATTGTCGCCAGCGGCTACGGCGTGCCGCGCATCACGCTGGCGCGGATGGCGCTGAACATTGCGATTGATTATCTCGTCGGCTCGCTGCCGCTGGTGGGCGATCTATTTGATGTATGGTGGAAAGCGAACCTGCGCAACGTGCGGCTCTTGCAGCGGGCGCTCGACGCCGGCCCGCGCACCCGAAGGCGAGCCGCCGCCGATTGGCTGTTCGTTGCCGCGATTCTCCTTCTCCTCACGCTCATCGTCGCGGCGGCTGCCTGGCTTACAATCGCGATTCTCGCCTTCGCCTTCGAGCAGCTTCGCGAGCTATTCACCTAGAGCTTGCGTACCGGCCCACGGGGCCTTTCCAATTCCAGCGCTCTTACCACTTCTACTATTTGCCTTGCAGTTTCTCCAGGGCTGCAGGCTATCGACTTCGGCCCGATTAGGCCCGTGAGCAGGCCGCTTGCCCAAGAGCCGCCACGGCTCCCGGCTGCGCGGTCATGACAAGCTGTCCAGCGGCCGGGGCCAAGCTGTCTATCGTGCCGCCCGTCGTCACGAGGCTGTCGAGGCCGGCATCAAGCTCGGCGCGCT
>CAYZVT010000360.1:0-4952 GCA_964481585.1 uncultured Pirellulales bacterium | reverse complement strand
CTGGCTTGTCCAGCAGTGGCCTTCAGCGACATTGCTGGCCAGGCGATATAGCTCCGGCCGAAGCACCGAGGAAACACCCATCGCCAGGATTGTGCTTCCGCCGCTTCGCGGCTTGCAACAAAAATGGCCGACATCCTCAGCTACCCCCAGAAGCACTGCTGGACAAGCCAGCAGCGGCACGCATGGCCGCCGCTTCGGTGGAGGAGGCTGCTTAAGCCATCGCGCGCAGCGCGGCTTGAGCCTGCGGCTCTTCCAGGTCGCCTAGCTGCACGTCGATCGACACCGGCCGTTTTGGCTCATTGCCGAGCTTCCACATCACGCGCTGCCAGAGCGTCAACTGCGATTGCCAGTTTGCGATGAGGCCCCGCAACTGCTGGACGCTGGGGTGCGACTCGTTGTGCACTTCGTTCAGCACTTCCAGACAGCCCGACACGCGGTTGTCGAGCAGCAGCGCTGCGGCGAAGTTGGTCTTGTAGATCAGCGGCACGTCGTTGCGGACGACGATGCCCGAAGCGGTGAGGCATAGCCCCCGGAAGACGCGAATGGCCGGCTCGGCCAAGCCCAAGCGGAGCAAACAGACGCCGCGCGCGTTTTTCAATCGCGGATCGCCCGACTCCTGCGCATTGAGCAGATCAAAGGCTTCTTTCGCCTTGCCGTCGGCGAGCAGCCCTTGCGCTTTGCGGAGCAACTGCGTGGTCCGATCCTCGGCCTGTCCGCTCTGGCCCATGAGATTGCCGATCGCGGAGGCCGACGTGGTTTTCTTTTTCGCTGCCATGATTGTTTACGCCTTATTTTCGTGAGGATATTTGTTGGACTCGTTTCGGAGACGCCTGGGGTGCCACTGCTGGCTTGCCCAGCAGTGTGGCTTTCAACGGCAGACCGAGGCTTCCACGTCGTGGTGCGCCCCCGCCATCGGCTCGAATGAGATGCCGAGACGCCGGGGCAGCACTGCTGGACAAGCCAGCAGTGGCACCCGCCGTCGCCAACGGACAAGCGCGCACGAGGGTGCGCAGCATCCGCGCGACGAGGCGAACGGGGAGGAGAGGATTAAATCCTCAGATGGACCGAAACGGTCGGGACCGGCAGAGCGGCAAGAGAAGCGGAGCTTGTGGCACTACGGAAGATGGGCAGCACGGCGGCAATCGCCTCGCCACTTGGCGCGTGCAGCGCCAGCGCGCTGAGCCTCCCCCAGCTCTGCCCATCGCGGTCGCTCCGCACGTAGAGCGCCCAGAGCGACGCGCCAGAGGCCGTCCATTGCACCGGCGAATCGGCGACCGCCGTCGGCTGTGGCTCGGCGCAGGCCGGCAACAGCAGACTTCCCCCAAGCAGCATCAGCGCCGCCAGCCACGCAAGAGCCGGAAAGTAAGCTTGCTGGCGACGCATGGTTAGAAGACCAGGAGAGGAACACAGCCTACGGGCAAACCGCCCGCGCTCGTGCTCCCCCCATCCTATTCGCCTGCCGCAGGTGGAGCAAGAGAAGTGGAAGGCGGAGGGCGGAAGGCGGAAACGCTGACGCGGTGGGCATAATCGAACTCGCGGTGCGAACCGCGCCAGCGTTTCTTTCCGCCCTCCCTCTCGTCACCAGGTATCGCTGCGGAACGGCGAAGCCGGCAGCCCTTGCTGGTTGTAAAGATTGGCTCCCTGCGGGTTCATTGAGTAGGCGTAGCGGACGGCGACCGGGTTGGGCACCTCGGGCGAGGAAACGAGGACGGTGTCGCCGTCGATGGTCGCCTCGGCCCAGTGCCATTTGCGATCTTCGCCGGCGATGGCGAAGGACTTGAGCTTGCCGTCGGCAACGGGCTGCGTCTGGGCGAGTCCTTCCTTGCGGCCGACCATCAGGCCGTCGCCAACGTGGTCGAAGTAGACGCGGGCCTTATTGCCCTCGATCTTTAGCTCGCGGAAAAGCGGTCCGCTGACGACGACATCTTTTTTGTACACGTCGCGCAGGCCCCACTGCGCCAGCCGCCGGCCGACATCTTGCTTGTTGCGGGGGTGAATGTCGCCCGCCTCGCCAATGTCGATCGTGACGGCCATGCCGGTATGGGGAATGGTGAGCGCCTGCCGCTGCGCTTCGCGCAGGCGTGCCCAGCCGTCTCCGCCGTCGGGATGGGGGTTGGGTTGCTGAAAGTTGGCCAGTTGCACGAAGTAGAAGTAGAGCGGGAAGTTTTCTTGGTTCCACACCTCGCGCCAGCCACGGATCAAGGCTTGCATCTTGTGGAAGTACTCGATCCCTTCGCCCCCGTTCGATTCGCCTTGATACCAGATCGCGCCGCGCACGCCGTAGGGGGCGAGCGGATGGACCATGGCGTTGTAGATCGCGCTCGGCTCGGTATGCTTCTGCGGTCCCGGCGTGCCCGGAAGCGGCGGCAGATCGCGGCCTTCCTCCAGCGCGGCCGAACCTTGCTCGGCCCAGTTTTTCACGGCACTAAAGTAGTTGCTCCAAGCGGTCTTGCCGGCCGGCGTCGAGGGATCGCCGGCGTTGACTTTTTCCGCCAAGGCTTTTAGTTCCGGCACGCTGCGGAATCCGACCGGCGGCGTCCACGGCTCGATGCGCGTGCCGCCCCAGTTGGTGCCAATCAGCCCGATCGGCACGCCCGTCTCCTGGTGCAGCTGGCGGCCGAAGTAATAGCCGACGGCCGAGAATCGGGCCACGCTTTCGGGCGTGCAAAGACTCCACGTTCCTCGTAGCGAGTTCTTCGGCAGCGGGGCGCTGTGGTGCCCCTCGACGTCGAAGAGGCGAATCTCCGGGTAACGGGCCGCGGCGATTTCCTCTTTGGCGTTGGCCGACATGCCGACGCTCCACTCCATATTCGACTGCCCCGAGCAGATCCACACGTCGCCGACGAGCACATCTTCGACGGCTACGGTGTTGCTGCCCTGAGCTTCGAGCTGGCGGCCTTCGGCGCTCGCCTGCAGCGGCTCCAGCCGCACGAGCCAGCGGCCGTTCTTGTCGGCCTTCGTTTGCTTTTCCTGCCCGGCAAAGCGGACGGTGACTTGCTCGCCCGGCTCGGCCGTGCCCCAAACCGGGGCCGACAGCTCGCGCTGCAGCAGCATGTGATCGGTGAAGACGGCAGCCAACTTCACCTCGGCGCGGGCCACAGCGGCGCATAGGCAGAGCGCCAACAACAACCACGCACGTCCGAGCAACGAAACTTTCATCGCGGAATCCTTAGCTTGGAATAATTGAAGGAGGTGTATAGGTCGGAGCGGCGGTGTTGTCGCCGCGTGTCGGCCCGCCGCTCCGCCCAAAGTGGCCCCTAGAGTCTAACCGGCGTGGCCGAACGAGCAAAGGAGCAGGTAGTCCAGGTTGCCTGTACCTGATTAGCCCGCAAGCACGGCTTAGGTGGCGCACGGCGCACGCGCAGCGAAGCGCCGGAGGCCGTCATTCCCGCGCAGGCGGGAATCGAGACCAGAGCGGCCGGAAATTCGGGGGCTTCCGCTGTCGCGGTGCGCCCCCGCCTCCCCAATTCGTGCTACTGCGCTGAAAAGGACGGGTAACTCTCTCGCCCCCCTGGCGGCACCGCTGGACAAAACAGCAGTAGCACACGGTGGCCGCGCGAAGGCCGTTTTTGGCCATTTTCCAGAAAAGCGGCGATTTCACCCTACGCTTCCCTCGCGCCGCAGCTTACTTACCAAAGGGACTCGTCCCCCCCACCAAAATCCTCCCCCCACCAAAATCCTCCACGGCGGGAGTAGGGGCTAGCCGCCAAGGTGAGCTGAACACATGGCAGAACCGCATCCACCGACGGCCGACGATCCGGCGACGGAGTTCGTGCGGCTTCTGGCTGCGCACGAAAAGCAGCTGGGCGGCTATATCCTCGCGCTCGTGCCGCACTGGAGCGATGCGGAGGACATCGCCCAAGAGACGAAGCTGCGGCTGTGGAAGTCGTTCCACGAGTACGACCGCAGCAAGAACTTTGGCAATTGGGCGCAGGCCATCGCTTACTACCTGATCCTGGCGCATCGCAAAGAGAAGCAACGGTCCGCCGCACGTTTTAGCGAGCAGTTTCTTGAACTCGTCTCCAACCGCTTCGCGGCCGCCGGCGCGGAGAACGACGCGCGGCGCGACGCGCTGATGAACTGCATCGAGCGGCTGAAAGACGCCGATCGCCAGCTTCTAGTCGAGTGCTACGCCGGTCGGCAAAGCATCAAAGACGTGGCCCTGCGGCTAGGGCGCTCGGTGCGGGGGACGCAACAAAGCGTCGCGCGGATTCGCGTCTTGCTCCAGCAGTGCATCGAGCGCTTCGTGCTCCGGGAGGGACGCCCATGAGCGCGCGATCGAAACTCGCTCACACCCTTAGCCGCCTCGTCACCGCCTCGCTCGCTGGGGAACTGACCGATGGCGAGCGGAGCGAGCTGGACGATCTCGTTTGCCAGTCGCCCGAGGCACTCGACTACTACGTCCACTACATGCAGTCGTCGTACCATCTGCACTGCTGGTCGCAGTCGCAGCTTGCGGCCGAGTCGCTCCGGGCTGCGCCGGCCGTCGCGCCGCCGGTCGGCTGGACAAAGCGGCTTACCGCGCTGCTGAACTACCATAACCACCCGCTCCCGTTCGCCGTGCTGGTGGCGATCATCACCACGGTTTCGATCGTGCTGACGCTGCGGCAAATCCCGCGCGGCGAAGTCGCGCGACACCCGGCCGCGCTCGCGCCGGAGGGCAGCAGCGTCGCGCCGGTGACGTTCGTGCGCTCCGTGGGCGCGCGATGGGGCACGCCGTGGGGAGAGCTGCAGCCGGGAGCGACGCTGCCGGCGGGGCAAGTGGTGAAGCTGGCGCGCGGCTGGGCCAAGTTCCGCTTCGCCAGCGGCGCGCAAGTCGTGCTCCAAGGCCCGGCCGTCTGGCAAATCGAGCAGCCCAACCGCTGCCGCCTGGAACTGGGCCGCTTGGCCGCGCAAGTGCCGCCCGAGGCGCGCGGCTTTGCGGTCGTGACGCCCGTCTCCGAGGTCATCGA
>CAYZVT010000359.1:0-4958 GCA_964481585.1 uncultured Pirellulales bacterium | reverse complement strand
GCCCCGCACGCGGAACTTGCCGCGCGAAAAGTCGATATCGTTGCGCTCGTACTGAATGTCGATCAACCGCCGCAGCACGTCGTCGCGATCGACGATTTGCCCCCGTTCGAGGCCGACCATCATCGCCTTGTAATCCTGCGGCGAGCCTAAGCCATAGATGCAGGAGACGCTCGCCACGACGATTACATCGCGGCGGCTGACCAGCGAACTGGTCGTGGCCAGCCGCATGCGGTCGATTTCCTCGTTGATCGAGGCGTCTTTCTCGATGTAGATGTCGCGCTGCGGAATATACGCTTCCGGCTGGTAATAGTCGTAGTAGCTGACGAAGTAGCTCACCGCGTTGTGCGGAAAGAACTCTTTGAACTCGCTATAAAGCTGGGCAGCGAGCGTCTTGTTGTGCGAGAGCACCAGGGCCGGCCGCTGCAAGTTGGCAATGACGTTTGCCATCGTAAAGGTCTTACCCGACCCGGTGACGCCCATCAGCACCTGCTCGCGGCGGCTCGCCTTCAGACCCTCGGTCAGCGCGCGAATCGCCTGCGGCTGATCCCCCGCCGGCTCGAACGGACTCACTAGCTTAAATTCCACAGATTCCACTCACCCCGTTGCGAAGAAGAAAAAGCCGCCCCACGTCCTTCCCGCGCAGGCGGGGAAGTAGCGGTCAGCCGTCAGCCATCAGCGGTCAGTAGTCAGCAAAACACCCGTCCTTCCCGCGCAGGCGGGAATCGAGACCAACACGGCCGGGGGCTTCCGCTTGCGCAGTGCGCCTCCGCCACCCGTGGCTTAGAGCCTACTGCCTATAGCTCGCAGCTCGCAGCCCCTCATTCTACGCGCGCCGCCCGCTCGGGGCACACGATTTTCCAACAGCGATGAATCCGGCGGTTGCGAAAATCCTCGGGCACGGTTTGGCGGCTGATTTCGCGGATTTGCACGTCGCCCAGTTCTTCCTCGGCGAGCTTGAAGCGGCGGAAGTTGGTCGAGAAGTAGACCGTCCCTCCTGGGGCGATGAGCGGAAAAAGTGCCCGCAGCAGCGGCACATGGTCGCGCTGCACGTCCCAATCTTGCTCGGTGCTTTTGCTGTTGGAGTAGGTCGGCGGATCGACGACCGCCAGATCATAACGCGGTCCAGGGGGGTGATTTTGCAAAAACGCGAGCGCGTCGCTCCGCACGAGCCGATGCTCCGGCCCGGTGTCAAAGCCATTGAGCCGCAAATTCGCCTCCGCCCAGTCGAGGTAGGTGTGGGAGAGATCGACGGTCGTCGTCGCCACGGCCCCACCATCGCGGGCATAGACGGTGAACGAGCCGGTATAGGCAAACAGGTTCAAAAACCGCGCGCCGGCCGCCGCCTCGCGGACCATCGAACGGGTAATGCGGTGGTCGAGAAACAGCCCGGTGTCAAGATAGTCGGAGAGATTCACTTGGAACTTCAGCCCCCCTTCTTGCACGACGACCAACTGCTGTTGCTCTGAGACCCGTTCGTACTGCGCGGTGCCGCGCTGCCGCTCGCGGTGCTTGAGAAAAACGTGCGCGCGGGGAAGTTCGAGCGCCTCGGCGGCCGTGCGGGCCATCAGATCGAGCCAGTCGGCATGCTCGCCCGGCGTGCGGTCGTGGGGCCGCTCGTACTCGGCGATGTGCAGCCAGTCCTCGTAACGATCGACCGCCAGCGGCACTTCCGGCACGTCGCGATCATAGAGCCGGTAGCAGGTCACGCCCCGCGCCGGCCACCGCCGCAAATGCCGAGCGCGTTTTAAGAGGCGGCTGCGGAAGATCTCGGCTTGCTCATGCGCTTTAGGCGTCAAGCCGCCGAAGGCGGGCTTTGGCTCGGGAGCCGGTTTGCGCGCGACGGTCGACTGCGGCGCGGAGAGTTCGGTCGTTGGGAGGCCCCGCGGCTCCTGCGCGTCGGCCGATGCGGTGTCGGCTCGCTCGCGCTCGCCGGGTCGGGGCGGCTTGGGTCCGTAGAACTGGTAGTAGGTGCATTCGATGCGGCCGTTGTAGAGCTTGCGGCGGCGGTCCGCCTTTTGCCCGACGAGCTTTTCAAAATCGGGGTGCGAAGTGAGGAGGTAGTGCGACCACGTCTTCAGCCGCCGCAACACGCCGGGCATCGCCGCGTAGAGGGCTTCGACCTCGCGCTGCTCGCCGATTCGCTCGCCATAAGGCGGATTGCCGATCACGCAGCCGTACTGCTTTTTGCTCGTCAGGTCGGCGAAGTCGCGCTGCTGAAAATGTACATCCTCCGCCACCCCGGCCTGCTCGGCATGGTAACGGGCGAGGCTCAGCACCTGCTCGTCAACGTCGGTGCCAATGATCCGCAGCGGCAAACTTGGCAGCGCCGCCGCTGCGGCCTCCTCGCGCGCCCGGTTCCAAAGTGACTCGGGCAGATTCGGCCACGCCTCGGCGGCAAAACTTCTTCGCAAGCCCGGCGCAAGATTGCGGCCGATCAGCGCCGCCTCGATTGGAATCGTGCCGGTGCCGCAAAACGGGTCAATCAGTTGCCGATCCGGCTTCCAATAACTCAGCAGCACGAGCGCCGCGGCGAGCGTTTCTTTTAGCTGCGCCGCGCCGGTCAGTTTGCGGTAGCCGCGCTTGTGCAGACTCGGCCCCGTGGTGTCGAGCGTGAGCGTAGCCCCGTCTTTCAGCAGCGCCACCTCGACCGAGTATTTTGCCCCGGTTTCCGGCAGCGCGTCCACCTGATGCGCTGCCCGCAGCTTTTCGACGATGGCCTTCTTCACGATTTTTTGGCAGGCCGGTACGCTCGAAAGCTGCGACTTGAGCGACCGCCCATTGACCGGAAACGTGGCCTCGGGGCCGATCCACTCTTCCCACGGCAGAGCGTAAGTGCCGTCGAACAGCAGCCCAAAATCGGTCGCGGGAAACGTGCCCAGCCGCACGAGCACTCGATCGGCCGTCCGCAACCAGAGATTTGCCCGCACGATCGCTTCGACCTCGCCGCGAAAGAGCACCCGGCCGTTTTCGAGCATCTCCGTCTCATAGCCAAGCGCGCGCAGCTCGCGGGCCACAATCGCCTCAAGCCCAAATGCCGAGGTCGCAATCAATTCAAGCTGAGCCATCATTACCCGCGAAAAAGGAGAGCAGAACCAACCGAGTGGTCAGAGCTATAGGCTGTAAGCTGTAGGCTACAAGCTGTAAGCCTATAGCTCGCAGCCTGTAGCTTACAGCCTGTAGCCCGCAGCCTGTAGCTCACGGCCTACGGCTTCCCAATTTCTTGGGCTTCCGGGGCTTCCGCTGTGTGATGCGATTCTCCGGCGGCGGGAGGGGTAGGAGATAGGGGCGGATGCGCTGGAGCGTGTGCGGTCCAATGCCGCGCACGCGGCGCAGGTCGTCGTGGCGGCGAAACGGCCCGTCGCGCTTGCGCGACGCGACGATCCGCCGCGCGAGCGTTTCCCCGATCTCGGGCAGTTGGGCGAGTTCGGGCCAGTCGGCCGCATTCAGATCGACCTGAAAATCCGCCGCAAGCGGCGGCGCGCGGTCGATCTCGATCAGCCTTCCCCGCCGCAGGGCGTGCGCGCCGACGTAAGCCGCCATCGCCACCAGTGCCGCGAGCACGAGCACCGCGATCGTCGCCTGATCCGCACGCCGCAGCCAGAGCGGGTTGCACCGAACACTCTCCTGCGGCCGCTCGGGCATCGGCCCTCCCGCGACAAACCGTTTGCAGCCCCCCACCTAGTATGCCGCACCAAGCCAAAGGCAAGCAAGCCGCTGCAGGTAAAGGCCTGCCGCCGGCAGCGAAGACAGGGTAGGATGAAGGCGGAGGGCGGAGGGCGGAAGGAAAAGCGGAAAGCGGAAAGCGGAAAGCCGGCCTGACGGCAGCGGCTAGAACGCTCTCGTCCCCAATCCCTCGTCCCTCGTTCCTCGCCCCCCGCCCCTCGTCCCCCCTCACGCCATGCCCAAAGATTTTCAGCAACTCATCTGGGACGAGCATCTCGACGACGATTGTCGGCAGCTTGTGCGGCTGGCGGTGCGGGAGGATTTGGAGCGGTCATACGATTGGACGACCGTGGCGCTCGTGGGACATGAGGTGCAGGGCAGGGCGGACGTGGTCGTGCGGCGCGAGGGGGTGGTCGCCGGGCTGCCGGCGGCGCGGGTGGTGCTGGAAGAAATGGCGCCGAGCGTCCACTGGCTGCCGCTGATCGAAGACGGTGCAACGGTCGCCGCTGGCACGGCGGTCGCCCGGATCACAGGCCCGGCGCGGAACCTGCTCACCGCCGAGCGGATCGTGCTGAATTTTCTCGGCCGGCTCTGCGGCATTGCCACGCTGACGCGAGCCTACTGCCAGCAGATCGCCGGTACCAAGGCCCGCATTTACGACACGCGGAAAACCACGCCCGGCTGGCGGCGGCTGGAAAAATACGCCGTCCGCTGCGGCGGCGGGACCAATCATCGCACGGGGCTGTTCGACGCGGTGCTGATTAAGGACAACCATCTGGCTCTGGGCGCTTCGGCCGACCGCTCGCACCGCTACACGCCGGCCGAGGCCGTCGCGCGGGCGCGGGACCATCTGCGGCAGGCGCTCGCGGCGGAAGCGGCGGCGGCGATGCTGGTGGAGATTGAGGTCGATACGCTCGACCAGTTGCGCGAAGTGCTGCCGGCCGGGCCGGACATCGTGCTGCTCGACAACATGCCACCCGGCGTGCTCCGCGCGGCGGTCGCCCTGCGCGACAAGCGGGCCCCACAAGTCCAGCTTGAGGCCTCCGGCGGCGTCAATCTGCAAACCATCGCCGGCATCGCCGCGACGGGCGTGGACCGTATCAGCGTCGGCGCGCTAACGCACAGCGCCACCTCGCTCGACGTGGCCCTCGACTGGCGCTAGCGCGATCGTGCTGCGCGCTAGTCGGTTTTGACTTCCCGCCCGGATGACGTAGGGTTGCGATGCACGTGCGCCCACAACGGGCCGCGTAGGTTCCGGTCCCGCCTGTTTTATCGGTCCCGCCTGTTTTGCTGGT
>CAYZVT010000358.1:0-4967 GCA_964481585.1 uncultured Pirellulales bacterium | reverse complement strand
TCGATTTTTATACCGACGCGATCGATCTCGCGCTCTGGCAAGCCCTCGGCAGCATCAACGGCGGAGAAGTGCCGGGGAGCTAGACCAACCTCCACCGCTCCCATCACCCGCCACCGAAGCTCATGCCGCGTTTCCGAGCCATCCACTCCTCCGAATATTTGCTGCTGACGATCGCTGCGCTGCTGCTCCCCTTAGCCGGCTGCGGCTCCGAATCCCAGACGAGCCGCCTGTGGGGCGAAGTCAGCTACGATGGCCAGCCGGTCGAGCGCGGCACGATTGAGTTGATCCCCGTTGCCGGCACGCCCGGCCCTTCCACCGGCGGCGAGATTGTGCAGGGGCGCTACGAGGTGCCCGAGCAGCGCGGGCCGCGTCGCGGCGGAACCTATCAGGTCCGCATCCGCGCGGTGCGCCCCACGGGCGAGAAGATTCGCAGCCTCGAACAACCGGGCGGGCCGCTGGTGGAGGTTTATGAAAACTATATCCCCGCCTGCTACAATCGAGATTCGCAGCTCCAGATCACGCTCCCTGCCGAGGGAGCAGACAGGCCGTTTGATTTTTCCCTGCAAGCCGATCCATCGAGTCGATAGAAAGCGTATTTCCATGACCCGTCTTATCGCGTCTGCTCTCGCTCTGCTGTGGTTGGGACTGACTTCAAGCGTCTCGGCGGCGCCGCCGCGGCATGTGGTGGTGATCGTGGCCGATGATTTTGGCTGGACCGATTTGGGCTGCCAGGGGAGCACGTTTTACGAGACGCCCCATCTCGACCGGCTCGCCGCCGAGGGGATGCGCTTCACCGATGCCTACGCCGCTTGCCCGGTCTGCTCGCCGACGCGGGCGAGCTACTTGACTGGCAAGACGCCTGCCCGGCTGCGCATGACCGAGTACATTCCCGGCCGCGCTTTGCCGCACGCGGCGATCGTGCCGCCGCCGTCGCTGCAAGAATTGCCGCATGAGGAAATCACGCTCGCCGAGCGCCTGGCCGCCGCCGGCTACACCACCGCGCACGTCGGCAAGTGGCATCTGGGCAGCCGACAGTTCGAGCCGCGCAAGCAGGGCTTTGAGATCAACATCGGCGGTTCGCATCTGGGCTTGCCGCAAACCTACTTCGCGCCGTACCGGCTGCCGAATTTGACAGAAGGCCCCCAGGGCGAGCATCTCACCGACCGCCTTGGAGCCGAAGCGGCGGGCTTAGTCGAGCAGCATCACGAGCGGCCGCTCTTTCTTTCGCTCTGCTTCTACGCCGTGCATACGCCGATCCAAGGCAAGCCGGCGTATGTCGCCAAGTACAAGCAAAAGCTCAAGAGCGACTCCTCGCAAACCAATCCCGCCTACGCCGCGATGGTTCAAAGCCTCGACGAAGCCGTGGGGCAGGTGCTCACCAAGCTCGAACAACTCGGCATCGCCGACGAGACGCTCGTCATCTTCACCTCCGACAACGGCGGCTCGCACGAAGGGACGAGCAACCGTCCCTTGCGCGAAGGCAAGGGGCACCTCTACGAAGGGGGCATTCGCGTCCCGCTGCTGGTCCGCTGGCCGGGCGTCGTGCCCGCCGGCAGCACATGCAGCACGCCGGTCTCGACGATCGATCTGCTGCCGACGATTCTTGACGCCGTGGAAACCGCCCCCGAGCCGGCGGCCAAGGGGCTGAGTCTGCTGCCGCTCTTAAAAAAGCCCGATGCCAAACTCGCCCGCGAGGCGCTACACTGGTACTATCCCCACTACAGCCCTCAGGGCGGCCGGCCGGGCGGAGCGATTCGCCGTGGCAATTTAAAATTGATCGAGTTCTACGACACCGGCGAAACCGAACTCTACGATCTGAGCCGCGACGTGAGCGAAAGCCAAAACCTCGCCGCCAAGCAGCCGGCCGACGTGGAAAGGCTGCAAAGCGAACTGCACGCTTGGCTCGCCCACGTCGAGGCGCTTCCCTACAGCCCAAATCCCGACTACGATCCAGCGAACCCCCGCCGCGGCGCGTATTTTCGCAAGTGGAAACCTTGAAGAAGGCGGAGGGCGGACAGTCGAAAGCGGAAAGCGGAAAGCGGAAAGCCGGGCTGACGCCGAGGAGGAACGCTTCTGCGGTCCCATCCGTTCTCTCACTCCCCATTTCCTGGTCCCTGTCCCCCAGCCCTCTTTCCGCCCTCCGCCTTCTGAACACGAGGCTCGCATGCGATTCATCCTCGCCCTCGATCAAGGCACCACCAGTTCGCGGGCGATCTTGTTTGACCACGCCGGGCGGGTGCAGGGCGTGGCGCAGCGCGAGTTTCGCCAGATTTTTCCGCAGCCGGGTTGGGTCGAGCACGACCCGCGCGAAATTTGGGAAACGCAATCGGCCGTCGCGGCCGAAGTCTTGCGCGAAGCCGGCCTCTCAGCCCGCGACGTGGCCGCGATCGGCATCACGAACCAGCGCGAAACGACCGTCGTTTGGGACCGCGCCACCGGCGAGCCGCTCCACAACGCCATCGTTTGGCAAGACCGCCGCACCGCCGCGCTGTGCGATCGGCTCAAACGCGACGGCCATGCCGAGACGTTTCGCGCCAAAACGGGGCTGGTGCTCGACGCCTATTTTTCCGGCACCAAAATCCGCTGGATTCTCGATTCCCTGCCCAACGCCCGCGCCCGCGCCGAGCGGGGCGAGCTATGCTTCGGCACGATCGACTCCTGGCTCGTCTGGAAACTCACCGGCGGCCGTCGGCACGTGACTGACGCGACCAATGCCGCGCGGACGCTGCTCTACAACATTCACCAGGGCGATTGGGACGACCAGTTGCTCCAGATCCTCGGCGTCCCGCGAGCGCTGCTGCCCGAAGTCTGCTCGTCGAGCGAAGTCTATGGCGAGACGGTGGGCGCTCCTTTCGCGTCGCCGATTCCGATTGCCGGCATCGCGGGCGATCAGCAAGCCGCGCTGTTTGGGCAGCGCTGCACCGCGCCGGGCATGGTCAAAAACACCTACGGCACCGGATGCTTTGTGCTCATGCACACCGGCAGCGAAGCCGTCACCTCAAACAACAACCTCATCACCACCGTCGCCTGGAAGATCGGCGACCGCACCGAGTATGCCCTCGAAGGAAGCGTCTTTATCGCCGGCGCGGTCGTGCAGTGGCTCCGCGATGGACTGGGGCTGATTCGCAAGTCGAGCGAGATCGAAGCCCTCGCCGCCTCGGTCGAGGACAATGGCGGCGTCTATCTTGTCCCCGCCTTTGCCGGGCTGGGCGCGCCGCATTGGGACCCGTACGCGCGGGGCACGATTGTCGGCATCACGCGCGGTACGACGGCGGGGCATTTCGCCCGCGCGGCGCTCGAAGGGATCGCCTATCAGGTTGCCGATGTGCTCGCGGCGATGCAGAGCGATGCCCGGCTGCCGATCCGGCAACTGCGAGTCGATGGCGGCGCGGCGGTGAGCGAACTGCTCATGCAGTTCCAGGCCGATCTGCTCGGCGTGGAAACGGTACGCCCGCAGGTGCTCGAGACGACCGCACTTGGCGCGGCGTATCTAGCCGGGCTGGCGGTCGGCTATTGGAAAGACGGTGCCGAGATCGATGCCCAATGGAAAACAGATCGAACCTTCCGCCCCGCCGGCGACCCGGCTCAGATCGACATGCTCCGCCGCAACTGGCAGCGGGCACTCCAGCGGGCGCGCGGCTGGGACGAGCCGCAGGACTAAGCGCGGCGGGAGCACGCCGGAAGGAGACAGCGGGCCATGAATCGAGAGGCGATGCTCGCCGCGCTCGACGCGACGCGGCAGTGGGACGTAATCATCATCGGCGGCGGAGCCACTGGGCTGGGCACCGCCGTCGAAGCCGCCTCGCGCGGCCTGAAAACGTTGCTGCTCGAACAGAGCGATTTCGCCAAAGGCACGTCAAGCCGATCCACCAAACTCGTCCACGGTGGCGTGCGGTATTTGAAGCAGGGGAACGTCTCGCTTGTGCTCGACGCACTGCGCGAGCGCGGGCGATTGCTCGACAACGCGCCGCATCTGGTCCACCCGCTGCCGTTCGTCGTGCCCAACTACGGCTGGTGGGGGCAAGCCTTTTATGGGCTCGGGCTGAAGGCGTATGACCTGCTGGCGATGCGGTCGCGGTTCGGGCGGAGCGAGCTTTTGTCCCACGCCCGCACACGCCAATTGCTGCCGACGGTCGAGCCACGCCGGCTAGTCGGCGGCGTGCTCTACTACGACGGGCAATTTGACGACGCACGGCTGGCGATCAGTCTTGCCCAAACCGCCGCCGAGCAGGGAGCCACGCTGCTGAGCTACCTGCCCGTGGTCGGATTGCTCAAAGCCGGAGGGCGGACGGTCGGCGTTCAAGCTCGTGATGCCGAGACGAGCCGCGAGTACGAGTTGCAAGCCCGCGCTGTCATCAACGCCACCGGGGTTTTTACGGACGAGGTGCTCCAGCTCGATCAGCCTTCCGCGCCACGAATCGTCGCCCCAAGCCAGGGAGCGCATCTGGTGCTCGACCGCTCGTTTCTGCCGGGCGAGGCGGCGCTGATGGTGCCGCGCACCGACGACGGGCGGGTGCTGTTTGCGATCCCCTGGATGGGCCGCACCATCGTCGGCACAACCGACGTGCCGGTCGAACACGCCTCGCTCGAACCGCGACCGCTGCGGGAGGAAATCGAGTTTCTGCTCGATCACGCCGCCCGCTACCTGGTGCGTGATCCGCTGCCGAGCGATGTCCGCAGCATTTACGCCGGGCTGCGGCCGCTCGTGAAGGCCGGCGGCGAGGGGCAATCGACGGCCGCCCTGGCGCGCGACCACACGCTCCTTGTTTCGCCGTCGGGACTCGTTACCATTACCGGCGGCAAGTGGACGACCTACCGCCAGATGGCCGAACAAACGGTCGATCGCGCCGCCGCAACGGCTGGACTTGCGCCACGCCCTTCCGCCACCCAAACCCTTCGCCTCCACGGCTACGACGACCGCGCCGAGCGGCATGGCGCGCTGCGCTGCTACGGCAGCGACGCCCCGG
>CAYZVT010000357.1:0-4972 GCA_964481585.1 uncultured Pirellulales bacterium | reverse complement strand
CGGTGGCGGGGGCGCACCGCGACAGCGGAAGCCCCCGGAAGCACAGGAAAGCGGAAAGCGGAAAGCGGAGGGCGGAGGGTGGCTCTAGCGGCTCTTCGGCGCCCGCTGGCAGCGGGGGCAGAAGAAGGTGGAGCGTTGGGCTTGGACGATGCGCATGATCGCCGCTCGGCCGCAGCGGCGGCAGGCTTCGCCCTCGCGGGCGTAGACGCGGTGGTGGTTTTGGTAGCTGCCGGCCTGGTTCAGCGCGTTGCGGTAGGTGCCATCGCCGAGCGTCGAGCCTTCGTAGCGAATCGCGTCTTCCAAAATCTCGCGCAGCGCGGCGTGAATCGCTCGCCACTGGCCGGGGCGTAGCTCGTCGCAACGGCGCTGCGGATGGACGCCGGCCAAGTGCAGGATTTCCGAAGCGTACAGGTTTCCCACGCCGCTCAGCGCCCGCTGATCGAGCAGCGCCACCTTGATCTCGCGCCGGCTTTGCCGCAAGCGCTCGCGGAGCGCGTCGGCTGATAAGTCGAGTGCGTCGGGGCCGAGTTTGCCCGAGCCGAGCGCCGCTTCGAGTTCGGCCGGCGAGAGGAGCCGCACCGAGCCTAGCCCACGGCGGTCCCAGTACCAAAGATCGCCCGCGCTACCGCCGGCGAGTTGCAGCCGGAAGCGCAGATGCTCCTCCGTCGGCGGCTCGCTCAGCAAGACCAGCCCGGTCATGCGCGGTTCAAAGATAAAGACGTCGCCCCGGTCGAGCCGCAGCACGACCCGCTTGCCGAGCCGTTCGACGGCCGTGATCGTCGCGCCGACGGCGCGGCGGCGCAGTTGGGCCGGGCGGGGGCTGATGAGAATCGGGCGGCGGCGACAGGCGACCGGACCGCAGTCGGTGATCCGGCTGCCGACAATCGCGGCAATGCCCCGTCGCATCGTCTCTACTTCGGGAAGTTCCGGCACGGCTGGCAAAATCTCCTTGTCAGGCGGTGAGCAAGCGAGGGCGGGGAATACTGGTAATCGTATCCGTCGGCGGCTGCCGGCTGTAGGGGCGGGGTTGACCGGCTTTCGGCGGCAATCGACAATCAACCTTTTGCCCCGATCGCGGTGGGGCCCTGCTCTTTGCCTGAAAGTCTGTTATGACCGCTCTGAATCGTTCCCCCGAGTTGCGAGAAGTGCCCGACGCGGCGGGCCGCTTTGGCGATTTTGGCGGCCGCTATGTGCCCGAGACACTCATGCTCGCGCTCGACGAGCTAGCGGCGGAATATAAAAAGGCCAAGGCCGACGAGCAGTTCCAAGCCGAGCTAAACGATCTGTTCGCCGGCTATGTTGGACGGCCTTCGCCGCTCTACCATGCCCGCCGATTGAGCGAGCACTGCGGCGGCGCGCAGATTTGGCTCAAGCGCGAAGACCTGAACCACACCGGCGCGCACAAGATCAACAACACGCTCGGCCAAGCCCTGCTCACGCTCCGCATGGGCAAGAAGCGTGTGATCGCTGAAACCGGCGCGGGGCAGCACGGCGTCGCCACGGCGACGGCCTGTGCCCGCTTTGGGCTGGAGTGCATCGTCTACATGGGCGAGGAAGACATTCGCCGCCAAAAGCCGAACGTCTTTTCGATGCGGCTGCTGGGGGCCGAGGTCCGCCCGGTCACGAGCGGCTCGCGGACGCTCCGCGATGCGATCAACGAGGCGATGCGCGACTGGATGAGTTCGGTGCAGACGACGCATTACATCCTCGGATCGGTCGTCGGCCCGCACCCGTTCCCGATGATCGTCCGCGATTTTCAATCGGTGATTGGCCAGGAGACGATTCGCCAGTGGCAGGAAAAACTCGGCCGCATGCCGGAGTTGGTCGTGGCCTGCGTCGGCGGCGGGAGCAATGCGGCGGGTATTTTTTATCCGTTCGTCGAACAGACCGACGTGCCGCTGTTGGGAGTCGAGGCGGGCGGGCGGAGCGAGAAGCCCGGCGATCATGCCTCGCCGCTCAGTTTCGGTCAGCCCGGTGTGTTGCACGGCAGCTATAGCTATGTGATGCAGGACGAGGATGGGCAGACCAGCCCGGTCCATTCGATCTCGGCCGGACTCGATTATCCCGGCGTGGGGCCGGAACATAGCTACTGGAAGGCGAGCGGACGGGCCGAATACACCTTCTGCCGCGACGAAGAAGCGATGCGGGCGTTCGACCTCTTGGCCCGCTTTGAAGGAATCCTGCCGGCGCTCGAAAGCTCGCATGCGGTGGCGAAAGCGATGGAAGCCGCCGCGCTTCGCCGGCCCGACGAGGCGGTCGTCGTCTGCCTCTCGGGACGCGGCGACAAAGACGCTTCGGAAATCGCGCGTCTCAAAGGCGTGGAGATGTAGCGCCGCCGCGCGCGCCGCGAAGGCGGCAAGGCAGAACTCTGTGAGACAACCTCTTTAGGAGCCAAAGGCTGGCCGTAAGAACGCGGCAGCCGAACCATCCATGTCGGCCATCGACCAACTCTTTCAGCAGCTTCGCGCTTCCGGCCGCAAGGCGTTCATGCCGTTCATCACGGCCGGCGACCCCGATCTCGACTTCACCGCCGCCGTGCTCGAAGAACTCGTCCGTCGCGGGGCGAGCCTGTGCGAACTCGGCATCCCCTACAGCGACCCGATTGCCGATGGCCCGGTGATTCAGGCCTCGTACACGCGCGCGCTAGAGCGCGGCGTGAAGTTGCAGCAGATTCTTGAAATGCTTGGGCAGGTGACGCCAAAACTCGCCGCGCCGGTCGTCACGATGGTCAGCTATGCGATCGTCTACCGTCGCGGGCCGGAAAAGTTTTTGGCGGACGCCAAAACGGCCGGCGTCTCGGGCGCGATTGTGCCGGACCTGCCGCTCGATGAGGCGGCGGAGCTAGTGAAGCTCTGCCGAGCGGCGGACTTCAATTTAATTCAGCTTGTGACGCCGACCACGCCGCGCGAGCGGGCGGTGCGGATCGCGGAAACCTCGACCGGCTTTTTGTATTACGTCTCGGTGGCGGGCATCACCGGCGAGCGGACCGAACTGCCGCCGGAGTTGGTCGAGAACGTCTCGTGGCTGCGGAGCCAGACCGAGCTGCCGATTTGCATCGGCTTTGGCATCAGCCGCCCCGAGCACGTGAAACTGCTCGCGCCGGTGGCTGATGGGCTGATTGTCGGCTCGGCCGTCGTGCGGCGGATGGCGCAGGCGGCGAGCGCGCCGCGCGAGCAGGTGCTTAGCGACGTTGGCCAGTACGTCGCCAGTCTGCTGGACGCCATGGATTGCTAAGTACGCCCGAATCACAGGGGCGCGGCAGCGCCCCGCAGCGCAAATCGGCCGTGCAGGCGCGTGGGCGTGGCAGGCAGTTGCCCGCCGCCGGGCGCGGCTGTGGCTCGGTCCACGGCTCAAAGGGTCCGTGTGCTCGGCGACCGGCGGTGAAGGTGGCGCAGATGTCGCGGAGGTCTTCGATCACCAGATCGAGGAACAGCACCCCTGCCCCGCCGAACAGGAAGATCATGCCGCCGAAGAACACGCTCGCGCCGCTCGCTTGGTGCGGAGCGAGCAGGCAGACGTGGGCGAGCGTCGCCAGCAACACGCCTCCCAAGCCCGCACAGGTCGCGCGGTTGAACCGGCGGTTGCGGATCGCGCGGCGCAGGACCGGCGAGTCGAGCGACCAGGCGGTGACCCGGTAGACGAGGCCGGCCGCGCTCAAGACGGCGGCCGCAAAGGCGACGGTGGCTGCAAGTTGCACGTTCCCCTCCCGGTGTTCGGGCGCGATGGCCCCATTCTATGGGATCAGGCCCGAATTGCCAGCGTGGGCCGCCCCTACTGGTAAAAATCTTCTCCGACCGGCGAAACTATTCCGCAGGTCAGGTTGCCTATCGTGCAAAGGCCATTCCATAGCCCGCCGCTAGCTAAATGGGCGGACGCGCCGCGGCGGGCGTGGCATGGGCAGATGTGCGTCGCAAGTGGTTGTCAGGAAACAGGTAAGGGGGGTCGTGCGGCGCTCCGCCGAGCGCAACCGATCTTGACTTGCGGAAAAATCCGGGCTTACACTTGCTGTGGTGGAGACGAGCGGCGGCTGCTTTGGGCCGGCGGCGTCTCACCGACTCGAGCCGTGCAACGTGCGGCTGGCGGGGTCGGAGCGGAGTGCAAGCTTTTCGACCAACTTTTCCAGCCGCATGGCAGGCACCTGATGGGCTTGCCAGCGGACGTGCTGCCAGCCCAAGCACCTGGGAGCGAGGAGGTCGAAAGCCATGCCACGCGACACGTCGGGCGGAGCGATCCGCCGCTTCTTTGCGGGCGTCACCGAGTACGCCTTTCACGGTCGGCTGGGAGTCGTGGAGCCGGCGCTGGTCGAGTACGTCACCGAGATGCTCGTCCGCTTCACCCACCGCGATTCGATCTTCGCCCTCCGCAGCACGACCGGCGAGCGGCTCGACCAGGTGGTCGACATGCTCTGCGAAGCCCAAGCCCGTCAGGGAACCGCGCGGCGGGCGATCCACCGCCACATCGGCGACTTCACGCTTTTCTGGACCGGCGTCTATCCCGAAGCCCTGCAGCGGATGCGCAAAACCGGGCAGAAGGACAGCCTGATCGACTACCCCGCGCAAGGCAAACGCGCCTACAAAATCGCCAGCAGCATTCCCACCGAAGAAGACGACCCGCGCGGCGAGCTGCTCGAACAACTCAGCGACCAGTTCGAGCTCTGCACCTACGGCCTCGGCGAAATCCGCCGCGAATGGGACCGCCGCGGCGGACCCGGCGTGATGCCGCTGTGGATAAACTAGCTACGCCGCGTGCCACTGTTGGCTTGTCCAGCAGTGCTCTGGTCGAGTGCTTATTCATCGAGCCAGCCGCAGCTACGATTGGCTCCGTGCAGAAGCAACCGCCGCCCGTTAGGCGGAAAGGCACCTTGGGCGTTCATTTTCCAGGCACCCTTGATTCGTTCGGGCGGAACCGCTCCATTGGGATCGGCAACGGAGATCGAAGGCGACTTCATTCCGAATCCAGAGTACCGGCCGCT
>CAYZVT010000356.1:0-5011 GCA_964481585.1 uncultured Pirellulales bacterium | reverse complement strand
AGGGGTCGCGGTTTTCCACGGCCCGCGCCAGCGTAAAGATCACCGTCTCCGCGTCTTCGAGCGAGTCCGTGTTGCGCTTGTTCCGCAGCAAGGCCCGCATGCGGGTCAACAGTTGGTCCTTGTCAATCGGCTTGGTCAGAAAATCATCCGCTCCGGCTTCGATCCCGCGCAGTCGGTCGTCACGACTATTGAGGGCCGTCACTAAAATGACGGGAATGAGCTGCGTCGAGGTTTCTTGCTTCAAGCGGCGGCAAACGTCAAAGCCTGATAGCCCCGGCATCATCCCATCGAGCAGAATGAGGTCGGGCTGCTGGCGGCGCGCCACCTCCATCGCTTCCAGGCCATTCTCCGCGCGGAGCGTTTCATACGCTTCCGGACGCAGATAGGCTTCGAGCAACCGCAGGTTGCGCGGGTCGTCGTCCACCATCAGCACCTTCGCCGAGTGCTTGCTGCTCGGCACCGCCGCGCCGAACACCGAGACGCGGTTTCGGCCGCGCTGCTTGGCGACGTACATCGCCTCGTCGGCATGCTGCAGCAGCGCGGCGGCGTCGGTCGCGTCGTCGGGAAAGCTGGCGACGCCGGTGCTGACGGTGAGTTTCGCGTTGATGCCCGTCGCGGAGCGCTGCAACGGGATCTCCAGTCGCTCGACGGTCTGGCGCAGCTTTTCCGCCGCCTGCTCGGCGTCCGAACGCGTGGTATGGGGCATCAGCACGACAAATTCTTCGCCGCCGTAGCGGACGGCGGTATCGGCGGCGCGGATTTCCTTTCGCACCGTGTCGGCCAGCACCCGCAGCACCTGGTCCCCCGCAGCATGACCATGCCGGTCGTTGATCTGTTTGAAATGGTCGATGTCGATAAATAGCAGCGACAGCGGCCAGCGATAGCGCCGCGCGCTGGCGAATTGTCGCTGCAGCGCGTCTTGCAGCATCCCGTGCGTGTAAAGCCCCGTCAGGCTGTCCGTGACGGCTTGCTGGAGCGCAACGTCGCAGCGCTGGGCGAGTTGGTCCACATGCTGCTTCATGCGCAACAGCCGGCGCACGCGGGCTTCCAATTCGAGGCGGTCGAAAATCTTGAGAATGAAATCATCGGCCCCTAGCTCCAGCGCGCGGACCCGATCCTGCACTTCGCTCAGGGCGCTGACCACCAGAATGGGCGTGTGCGCATGCAACGGGCTGCTCTTGATCTGCTCGATCACCGTGTAGCCGCTGCAGTCGGGAAGCACCAGGTCGAGCACGATGAGATCCCAAGGCTGGTTGGCGATCAGTTCCAGCGCTTGCCGGCCGTCGGAGGCGACCTGCAATTCGCAAGGCACGTCGCGGAGCGCGAGCTGCATCAGCTCGCATTGCTGTGGATTGTCTTCGATCAACAACACGTTCGCCTTCGGCAGAGGCGATC
Source organism: uncultured Pirellulales bacterium (assembly GCA_964481585.1). GTDB lineage: Bacteria > Planctomycetota > Planctomycetia > Pirellulales > CAYZVT01 > CAYZVT01. The sequence continues at coordinate 3,616 of CAYZVT010000356.1, read as the reverse complement.
CCGGCGCTTCGCCAGCCTGCGGCGGCTCCACCGGCGGCTCGCCAGCGCTTAAACCGAAAGGCACGGCTGCTTGTTCCCGCGCCAGCAGCTCCTCGGCGACGATTTTGTTGCGGAGCAACGAGCGCACGCGGCTGTGCAATTCAAGCGAGTTGACCGGCTTGGTCAAGAAGTCGTCGGCCCCCGCCTCCAATCCTCGTGTGAGCAGCTTCCGATCGTCGATCGACGTGATTAGCAAGACCGGCACCGAGCGGTGTGCTTCCTGCGCGCGAAACCATTGGGTAAAGCCGATCCCATCGACCCTCGGCATGCAGATATCACAGAGCACTAGATCGGGTGTTTGGGCCGCGACCGCCTGCTGCGCCTGCTCGCCGTCGGCTGCGATCGTGACCGTATAGCCCGCGGTGGTGAGGTTCGCCGCGAGCATCCGCGCGCTGCGCGGGTCGTCCTCGACCACGAGAATCATTGTGCTGCGGGAAGCAGGGGGCGTATGCATGTCCTCGTTCAACGTCGTGCTCCTTGCGTAAGAGCAGAATGTTTCAGCACTTGGGCCACCTCGTCGAGAAACGAGCGGTAGCGGACGGGTTTGGTGACGAAGCGGCTGCACCCGGCCTGCAGCGCTTGTTCCCGGTGCTCGTCCATCGCATGCGCCGTCAGCATAATCAGCGGAATCGACGCGGTGGTGGGGTCCGCTTTGAGCTGCCGCGCCAGGGTCAGGCCGTCGATGTCGGGCATTTGCAGATCAAGCAGGATCAGGGCCGGCAAGCGTTGTTTGGCCAGCCGCAGCCCGGCTTCGCCGTTGGTCGCCACGATCGCGGAGTAACCGGCCGACGCCAGCATTTCGCAACTCAAGCGAGCATTGGTCGAGTTGTCTTCTACGATCAGAATTTCGATCGGAAAATCCGTTGAGTTCTGGGCCTCTTGGTTCGAGACGCCGGTAGTTTGTTGAGCCATCATGAGGTTTCCTTCCCGAGCTTAGAAAAAGCTGCTGGCGAGTAATGAGTCTTGATGCGGCGGGTGATCCGACTGTGAGGTGCAGCGAGCGGGCCACTGGACGTAAAAGGTGCTGCCTTTGCCCACTTCGCTCTCTAACCATACTCGTCCCTGATGCATCTCCGCGATTTGGCGGACGAGGGCCAGTCCCAAGCCGGTGCCCTGCTTGGTCTTGGTCAGTGTCGAATCGACCTGGTAGAAGCTATCGAAGATCCGCTTCTGATCGTGCTCGGCAATGCCGACTCCCGTGTCGGCGACGCTGATCCGCAGCTCGTCGCGCTCCCACCGCGCCGCGATGGTGATTTCGCCTCCCTCGGGAGTGAACTTGAGCGCGTTGGAGAGGAAGTTGTAGAGCAGTTGCTTCATGCGGCGCTGGTCAGCGCGGACGGCGACAATCTCGGGGGCGATGTCGGCGCGAAGCTGGATACCGGCGCGGACGGCCCGCTCGCGGAACACCTGCACAATCCGCTCGATGAGTACTTGAAAGTCGAGGGTGGACCACTCGACTTCCATCGTGCCCGATTCGATCTTGGCGAGGTCGAGGATGTCGTTCACCAAGGCCAACAGATGTTGGCCGCTTTCGAGAATATCGACGACGTATTCTTGTTGATTTTCGTTCAGCGGCCCGCAGACTTGTTCGGCCAGAATATCGGAGAAGCCGATGACGGCGTTGAGCGGCGTGCGAAGCTCGTGGCTCATGTTGGCGAGAAATTCGCTTTTAGCCCGGTTGGCCGCTTCGGCACAGGTTTTCGCCAACTCAAGCTCCTGCTGGGCGCGGCGGCGCTGCGCGACTTCGTCGCGGAGTTGCTGATTTGACTGTGTGGCCGCCTGGTTCGCCGATTCCAGATCCGCTTGCCGCTCGGCCACCTTCCACATCTCGCGCAGACTCTCGTGGATTGAGAGCATCAGGAAGGCATCCTCGATCACGACCCAGCCTGCATGCTCGATAAACCGCCACGGGGTGACCAGCGTCGTGCCATACACCGATTCCGGCCAAACCAGCCCCCGAATCGCGTGATCGACCGCCACCACCGCCGAGGTCGTGGCCAACACCCGCCAGTCTCGGTAAAAAGCGAGTAGCGCGAGCGAGCCGAAGACGTGGAAGTGAGTTTCAATGCGTCCACCTGTCAGGTGAATCAGCAGCGTCGACATCAGCGCTTGGGCGATGGCAATCGACTGCCGCGTGAGCTGCGTCCCCGGCCGCCAAAAGGCGAGGCTGCACGGCAAGCTGATAATCACCAGTCCCAGCACGACCGCCGCCTTCACATGCACGTGGACTTGGCTCGTCGAACCTTCCCAGGTCAGCGGCGAGATCCAAATGGCGACCGCGACCGCGGCCAGCCACTGCGCGAGCAGGAGCCATGCGAAGAGCCGATCGGCCCAGCGGAACACGTGTTGTTGTTGTTCTTCAAAGAGTTCCCGCACCCGGGCGTCGGGCGCCACGGGGATACGGAAGCGTTCGCGCTCGCGTTTCATGGTTGGGGCTTTCTGCACTGGTCATCGGGCGCAAGTAAGGAACACCCGAACACGGGATGCACGGGCGAGGCGCCCGAGGTCGGGGAGGCCGCGTTGATTTGAGCCAGCAGTTTTTCACTGGCGGGATTGGCGCCGAAGTGTCCGCGACCGGCGGTGATGCCTCCGCGAAACACCAACTGCCCGGCCGCATCGTAGAGCAAGGCTTGGCCGGACGTGGCCGCTCCGAAGACGTGTGATTCTTCGCCCCCGTGATCCACGGCGACGCGCACGCCAGGAATCTGCTCCGCCGCGCGCCATAGCGCGGTGCGGCTCCAGTCTTCGGGGGTTGCTCTCGGCTGCACGAAGAGCACGCGCACGTCGACGGGCGACGTCCGCTGCTCCATGAGGCGCGCCAGCTCGGCCACGCTCGCGCGGCTGCAAGGGCAACGTGGGTGGATGAACATCACCAGCGTCGGCTGCGCCGTTGAACGCACCAAACCAGTGGCGCTAGGCCAGGCTTCGGGCGTCGGGCCGAGAGCGCCAGGCCGCGTGTCGTAGTCGATCAGCAGTAGACAACCGACCAGCAGCGCGAGCAACCAAACCACCAGCAGGGCGATGAGCACTTTGGAGCGGGCCTGGTTATGCGCTTCAGGCGCGGACGTTGAGCTGTGGAGGCGGGTTGTCATGCGCACGCCTTGGGAGCGAGAGTTTTTGGGGAGGGAAGCGGAGGGAGGGAAGCCGAGGTTGGAACTTTCCCAAACGTAGGTTGCTCTTACCGCTTGAATGCCTGCCAGGCGGCGAAGATTGCGGAGAGCCGCAGAGGGCGGGGGCGTCGCTTAACGTTTCGTTCGGTAGCGCCACCCCCGCAGAGGAGTCCCGCTGCCGGAGAGGGGGCATTTGGGCCACTTGATAGGTTGATTCAGGGCATGGTAAAATTGAGCGATTTTAGACTTTTGCCCCACTGAAAGGGGGCTTTTGCGGTTCGTCGGCGGACCGCTCTCGCCGCTCCAAGCCAGGAAAAAGACCGTGCCGCGTCGCGACGATATCAAGAAGATTTTGCTCATCGGCTCCGGCCCAATCGTGATTGGTCAGGCCTGCGAGTTCGACTATTCCGGCAGCCAGGCCTGCAAGGCGCTCCGCGAGGAGGGCTATGAGGTGGTGCTGGTCAACT
>CAYZVT010000355.1:0-5023 GCA_964481585.1 uncultured Pirellulales bacterium | reverse complement strand
AGAAGGGTGTCGGCGAAATCCGGCCCCTGCTGGAGTTCCTGTTCCTCGACCGAAAACCGCTCAAACACCTGCAGCCATTTGGCGAGAGCACTGGGTAGGACGGAATTACTCATTTCCCGACTCCTAAATATTTCCTCTCAAACCTACACGATACCACCTACTCACTTCGCTTCAAAGGTGCAGCAGCTTGCCCCGTCGAGTCGGCAGGCGCCGAGTTTGACGGCCGCGCCGAGCACTTCGGAAAACAGCAGCCGTTCCATCGCGCAGATCGAGCGGTCGCGCTGCGCCAGGTCGGGATAGGGACACGCCTGGGCGGTCAGGACCGGCAGCCCTTCCTGGCGATCGACCTGAAACGGCAAGTCGCGCTCGGCGAGCAGTTGGCTCAGGGCCTCCATCTTCTCGGCGAGCGTGTTTCCCTGCACTTGGCCACCATACTGCTGGGCAAGCCCTTCGGCGATGCGCTGCAACAGCCCACGGCGAACTTCCGGATCTTTGATCGCGCGAAGCTCCTGCCAGAGCGTCACGGCCAGGTCGGCGTAGTTGTTTCCGGTGCTGCGCAGCCCCTTTTCGGTGAGCGAGTAGCGGTGGCTGGGCCGTCCTCGCCCAGCCCGTTCGACCGCCCGCTGGATCAGCCCTTGGCCCATCAGGCGGTTGAGCCGCTGGCGGACGGCCGTGGCGGTGACGCCGGACTGCTGGGCCAATTCCGCGACGCCGGCCGCCCCGTCTCGCCGCAGCAGGTCGAGCAACGCGGCGTCGGAGGTTTCGGTGATGGTACTCATAAACACTCTCCCCAAAGGCCGCCCCTGGCGACGGCACGTAACGTACTGTCATCTTAAGCGTTTAGACATTTTTTACAACCCAATGTTTGAAAAATGGTGTCGCCTCTTGTCCGTGAACGTAAGGTGTTGACAGATAGGGGGTTGTTCAGTAGAAGGGCATTCGTGGACGCGGCCCTGCCGCCGCCGCAGGAAGCGAGCCGCCCTGGACACTTAATCAACCGCTCCGCAGCACCGTCTCCAGGCCAAAAAGCGTCCGGCGGAACGCAGCAGCCGTCTGCTAGCCCTGCCTTGATGGCAATGCTGGCAAACTCGCAATCGCCCCCGAGGAGGCAAGCTATGGCTCGACAGCAGACGCGCCAGCCCGAACAGTGGGCAACGCGAATCGGCGTGATCCTTGCCGTCGCCGGCTCGGCGGTGGGATTGGGGAACTTTCTTCGCTTCCCTGGCCAAGCGGCGGCCAACGGCGGCGGGGCGTTTATGCTCCCCTACTTCATCTCGCTGCTGGTGCTCGGCATCCCGCTCTGTTGGGCCGAGTGGACGATGGGCCGCTTCGGCGGGCGCAGCGGCTTTAACTCCGCCCCCGGCATCTACTCCGTGATCTGGCGCAACCGGCTTGCCAAGTACATCGGCGGGTTCGCCCTGCTGATTCCGCTCGTCATTTACATGTACTACGTCTTCATCGAGGCCTGGTGTCTCGGCTACGCCTACAACTATCTGGTCGGCGATCTGATGCTCGGGGCCGATCCTGAACAATACAACCGCTTCTTCGACAGCTACGCCGGCACCGCCGCCGACGGCTTTTTGGTCGGCCGTCGCGGGACGCAACTGATGACGATGCTGGCCATCACCTTCGCGCTGAACTTCATCCTCATCTATCGCGGCGTCACCAAAGGCATCGAAACCTTCTGCCGCTACGCGATGCCACTGATGGTCGTGCTGGCCCTGGTCGTGCTCGCGCGCGTGCTGACGCTCGAAACCGATAAGGTGCTCGCTGGGCTGGGCTTCATGTGGAACCCCAAGGGCGAGGAACTCTACGACCCGGCTACCTGGCTGGCGGCGTCTGGGCAAATCTTCTTCAGCCTCTCGGTCGGCTTCGGCATCATCGTCAACTACGCCAGCTATCTGCGCGAAAACGACGACGTGGCGCTGAGCGGCTTGACGGCCAGCAGCATGAACGAGTTTTTCGAGGTCTGCCTCGGTGGTCTAATCACCATCCCAGCCGCCGCGATCTTTCTCGGCGCAGCCGCCGGCGCGCAGGGCACGTTCGATCTGGGCTTCAAAGCGCTGCCGAACGTCTTTGCCCAAATGCCTGGCGGCCGCTGGATCGGCTTTTTGTGGTTCTTCATGTTGTTTGTCGCCGCCATCACCAGCAGCGTCTCGATGCTCCAGCCGGTGATCGCCTTCTTTGAAGAAGGGTTTGGACTGAAGCGGCATGCGTCGGTCGCGTTTCTCGGGTTGCTCGCGGCGCTCGGCGGCGGCTTTGTCGTTTACTTCTCCGAAGGACTGACCGCGCTCGGCACGTTCGACTTCTGGGTCGGCACGTTTTTGATCTACGTGCTGGCGATGATCCAGGCGATCATGTACGGCTGGGTGTTCGGCATTCGGCGCGGGCACGAAGAACTGCATCGCGGCGCGCTGCTGCAAGTGCCGTGGTTCGTGCAAGGGATGATCAAGTATGTCGTGCCGGTCTATCTGCTGGCGATCTTTGTCGCCTTCTGCTGGACGAGCCTCCCCAGCAGCGACGAGCCGACCGAGATCGTGCTCGCCCCGGTGCTCGCGACCGGCTGGGAGACGGGCCCTGTGCCGCCGGAGTTCGAGGCGGCGTTTGCCGCGCGGGAAGAGGCCGCGCTCGCACTGCCGGAAGGAGCGCAGCTTATGCGGAGCGGCGATTCGCAAGTCTGGGAGATCCGCGACGCGAATGAAAACCTGGCCTACGTGATCCAGCCCGACCGAGAGGGCCTGCGCGTCTACCGGCATTTGCCCGGCTCGATCGAACAGATTGGAAATGATCCGGTGGTGCTCAGTTCGGTGCTGTTCATCGGCGCGATTTTGGCGTTCCTGTTGGTCATGATCCACATCGCCGGCCAGCGCTGGGAAGCCCAGGGGCGTCTCCACTACGGCGACCGCCCGCCAAGCGCGTAAGCAGAAGGAGCCTGACTGATGAATCTTTCCTTCCACGTCCTGCTGCTAGGCGCAGTTGCCGAAGAACCCGCGCTGCCCGAGTCGCTCACGCCGCTGGGCTGGACGATCATGCTCGCCTCGATCGGCGCGGTGCTCACACTCGTCGCCTTCTGCCTCTACCGCGTCCTCACGCTCCCCCCCGTCGACGACTCCACCCTCCAAGGCCCCCTGCGCATCGACACGGGCGACACGGAGGATGCGGATTAAACCCAGCGGGAATCGATGGTGCCCATTTCCATTCATCTCGACGCCGAACAGTCGCGGCGGTTGAAAGAGGCCGCTCGCCAACTGAAAGTTGACCCAAGCGAATTGGCTAAAGCGGCGATCAACGATTTGGTCTCCCGTTCCAGCGACGATTTCGAGCGCGCCGCGCAGCTCGTTCTGAAAAAGAACCGCGAGCTTTATCGGCGTCTATCGTGATGCGTTATCTGTCGCCGGGTGCCACGGGCGTTTCGCCCGTGCCGAGCCAGGACTGATTGCCAAGCGTTTCACGGCTTGCTCACCGAGTCGGTTGCAGCTATCGGGACGCGATGCTAGTTGGGCTTTGAGCCGGAGAACTGCTGGACTTCGATTCGTACCGCTTCCCGTTGGGAAATCGCCTCGGCGTGGGAAGTCTTCACCGTCCTGAAACTCGTGCTGCTTCACCCCTGGCGAGACGCCAGTGGCACCCTTGGCCGGGGATGCGAGTGGTGCACCTTCGCGGAGCGCGGCGCCTCATCGGGGCGGAGGCGGAAAAAGGTAAGTGCTGCCCCGGCAAGGAGTTGCCGCGATGGGGCGCGCGGGGCTTTGGCAAAAGCGCCTCATTGCGCCCCAAAGCGCCTCATGGGGGACGTTCTCTTTCGCCCGCGGCCTCCAGGGGAGGTTCGCCGCTCTGAGGCTAGAGCTATGCGGAGACTGCTCTCTGGATTCCCGCCTGCGCGGGAAGGACGTGCTTGCGCGGGAATGACGGTTGCGGCGTATGGAGCCGGAAGCGTAGCTACTCGTGACGCGGAAAATACTCTTCCACGACGCGGTGAAATTCTGCGCGGGTTTGGACGTGGGCGACGTAGGTGCGGAAGTGGCGGGCGCCGTGGCGGCCTTGGGCGTAGCAGCAGGCGTACTTGCGCATCAGCACGGTCCCTTTTTCGACGCCGAACCGCTGGCAGACGAGATCGTAGTGGTGGAGCATCAGTGCCCGCTCTTCCTCGAGCGTCGGGTCGCGGGGGATCGGCGCGCCGCGGAGGGCGGCGCAGACTTGCTTGAAGAGCCAGGGCTTGGCGAGCGAGGCGCGGGCGATCATCACGCCGTCAATCGCGTAGCGGCGGAATGCCTCGACCACCTTCTCGGGCGAGTCGAGATCGCCGTTGCCGATCAGCGGAATCTTTTTTAGGTGCGGCTTGATCTGCGAGATGCGGTCCCAATCGGCCTCGCCGCGAAACATGTCCTGCGCCGTGCGGCCGTGGACGGTGAGCGCGGCGGCGCCGGCCCCTTCGACGACTTGGGCCACGTCAATCGCGTTGATCGTGTCGCGCGTGCAGCCGAGTCGAATCTTCGCCGTGACCGGCGTGGGGTGGCAGGCGCGGACGACCTGCTCCACGATCGCGCCCACGCGGTCGGGATCGCGCAAGAGATACGAGCCGCTATGGGCTTTCTCGGTGACTTGCCGCACCGGGCAGCCGAAGTTGATATCGACGATGCTCACCTGATACTCGTGCGCCAAGCGCGCTCCGACTTTGGCGAGCGTCGGCGGATCGTTGTCCCAGATTTGCACCGCCAGCGGACGCGGCTCGTCCTTTACGCCCCAGAGGCGGTCGGGATGCTCGCTCTCCTGCTCATCGAGCCAGACAAAGCCGCGCGCGTTGACCATCTCGGTGGCGAGCATGCCCGCCCCGCCGAACTCGCGCACGATCTGGCGAAAGGCGTAGTTCGTAAAGCCGGCCATCGGCGCTTGCAGCACCGGCGGATCAAGCCGATGTGGACCGATGTTGATCGGCGGAGCAAGCGGAGTGGAGGTGGCGGCGTGGGGCATGGAGGGATTTTGGATTTTGGATTGAGGATTTTGGATTGGGGATTGGGGATTGGGG
>CAYZVT010000354.1:0-5049 GCA_964481585.1 uncultured Pirellulales bacterium | reverse complement strand
GTTTGGCGACGTGCCATTGGTCGACGGTGCGGCCGCGCGGCCGTTGGTCACGTGGGTGCGGACGTCGGTGCCCTCCTCCTGCAGCTTCGGCAGATACTTTTGCGGCAGCCGGCAGTGCAGCACGACACGGTTGTCGTGGTAGCGGCGCGAGAGAATCTCGCCCTTGGCAGCCAAGTAGGCCAGCATCCGCCCGTTCTCCACGCCGGTTTCGATATCGACGTCGAGGAAGCTGCGGCTCAGCGCGTCGCTCACCGTGTTGGCAAGCTGCTGCAAACCTTCGCCGGTCGCCGCGCTGATCGGCACGGCGTTCGGGTAACGGTTTAGCAAGCCCTGCAGCCGCGTACGGTCTTCCATTTGGTCAACTTTGTTCAGCACGAGCAGCGCATCTTTTTCTTCGATGCCCAATTCGGCCAGCACATCATACACTGCGCGGACTTGCTCGACCGCCTGCGGATTGCTCGCGTCGGCCACATGCAATAGCAAATCGGCCTGCCGCGCTTCTTCAAGCGTGGCCTTAAAACTGGCGATCAAGCGGTGTGGCAAGTGCCGAATGAAACCCACCGTATCGCTCAACAGCACCGGCCCCCAGTTCGGCAACTGCCAGCGCCGCGTGCGCGTGTCGAGCGTGGCAAACAGCTTGTTCTCGGCCAGCACATCGGCGCCGGTGAGCTTATTCATCAACGTGCTCTTGCCGGCGTTCGTGTAGCCCACCAGCGACACGGTCATACAATCGCTGCGTGCGGCGACTTGCCGCTCCTTGCGGCGCTCGATGCCTTGCAATTCGCTCCGCAGATCGTTGATCCGCTTCTCCACGAGCCGGCGGTCGGTTTCAAGCTGCTTTTCCCCCGGGCCGCGCATGCCAACGCCGTTTTTGATCCGCGAAAGGTGCGTCCACATCCGCTTCAAGCGCGGCAGCGAGTATTCCAGCTGCGCCAACTCCACCGCCAGACGGGCTTCGTAGGTCTGTGCGCGGCTGGCGAAGATGTCGAGAATGACCTCGGTGCGGTCGAGCACCTTCACGCCGGTCGCCTTTTCGAGGTTGCGGGTTTGGGCAGGCGAGAGATCGTTGTCGAAGAGGATGACGTCGGCGTCGCTCGCCTCGATCATCTGCTGCAGATCTTCGACTTTCCCTTTGCCCAGATAGGTGGTTTTGTCGGGCACCTCGCGCCGCTGGGTGAGCGTTGCGACAACCCGCGCGCCGGCCGTCTCGGCCAAACCTTGGAGTTCATCCAGCGGGTCGCTCAACGCCTGGTGCTCAGGCAGGAGAACACCGACCAAAATAGCCGCCTCGCGGGCGACGCCGTCGGTGCGATTCAATTCGGTGGCGATAAGTCAAATCCTCCGTGTAAAAGCCAGGTGGACTAGCCAGGGCAATTATAAACGCCCGCCGCTGCGGGATGCAGGCCCGGCCACTCCCCAAGCGGCGGCCACAGTCCACGATTTTATCGTAATCTCCGCGATGGCAAGCACTTCCGCAGCGTCTGATGGAATGTAACCTCGGCTAGCCTCCCTAGGACACCAGCCCGGCCCCCGAGGTTCGGCCCGCCACACCTCTCCCGCCGCCCTTTGCGCGTCTCTACCAGGGCCGGCTTGGCGGCTGAAGATTGAAAGCCCCTTGGCGGCGATCCCGTCACCTCGCCGGTGCTGCCTGAACTAATTACCGAAGGCGACAGTTTGGAGGAAGCGCACGAAAAATGTTCGTGATGCCTTCGAGGCGGTGGCGGAACTTTACGCAGAACAAGGCCGGAACCTGCCGGCCAGCATCTCCCTCCCCGCCCCGGCCGAGGTCATCTGGTCCGATGCGCTAGTAGACAGCCCATGAACGAACGGGTCGCGGATAGCCAACGCGGCCACACCATCGGGACCGGCGAGCGTTGCTCGCCGGCTAAACCGTTGTAGCGTGCTCTGCCCCCTGCCGCAGCCGCATCACGGCTCATCCCCCGCAAAAATATGCTGATAGCTTTCAAAGCGGCGTGCGTCGATCCGCCCATCGGCCACGGCGTCTTTCACCGCGCAGTCGGCTTCGTGCGTGTGGGTGCAGTCGGGAAACCGGCAGTGGCTCACGTAGGGCCGAATGTCGCGGAAGTAGCTCCCCAACTCCTCGGGGATTACGTCCCACAGCTGAAACTGCCGAATCCCTGGCGTATCGACGACATAGCCGCCGAAGGCGAGCGGGATAAGCTGCGCGGTGGTCGTCGTGTGGCGGCCCTTTTGCGTCTCCTCGCTCACACGGCTGACGCGCAAGGAGAGTCCCGGCTCGATCGCGTTCAGGAGCGACGACTTGCCGACGCCGCTTTGCCCGGAGACGACGCTTTCGCGGCCTTTAAGCCGTCGCCGCAGCCGCTCCACGCCTTGCCCTGTTTTCGCCGACACCGGCAAGACGCGATAGCCCATCTGGCTATAGACGCCGACGAGCGGCTGCAAATCGGCGGCGTCCACCAGATCGATCTTGTTAATGCAAATGAGCGGCTCGATCTGGTTCTTCTCGGCCGTGACGAGATAGCGGTCGATCAGGTTCGGCTTGAGATACGGTTCGGCGGCACTGGCGACGATCAAAAGCTGATCGACGTTCGTGACAATCAGGTGCTGCCGATTCTTGCTTGTGCGGCTCAGAACGCTGCGCCGCGGCTCAACGCGCTCGATGATCCCTTCCTGCTCTCCCTCGGGGCGAATCCAAACCCGATCGCCCGCCGCCACGACATGCCGCTGATCGGTGCTGAGCGTCTTGAGCAGCCGTCGCGTCGCGCAGCGGTAGACCTGCCCGTTCTCCGCTTCGACTTCGCTGATAAGCCCCATCACCCGCAGCACGCGGCCGCGCAGACACTCCTGCTCATCAATGTCGGGCAGAATCGTCAGACCGGCATCATCTTCGACCGCTTCGACGCCCACCACCGTCCGCTTGCGCGTCAGTTCGCCCTTGCCGCTAATCCGCTCGCCAAGCTGCTGATCGAGCGACTCGGTCTCGTCGGCCGCCCGCGTCAGATCGTTCTGGCGGGTCCGCACGTTGCGGTTTTTGCGAAACGACGTGCGGATTTTTTTCTTCTTGCGGTTTTGGCCCATGCCCTATTAGTAGCGGGAAGGGAGGCGCCAGGCAATGCACCTTGGGCGACGGGTGGCGGCAGCTACTAGAGCGGCTTGTTGCGGTCGCGGATTTGGCCGGCGCTGTCGTCCATCGGGTTATAGCGCCGCGTCTGCGAGCTATCGCGGATGCCTCCGAGCTTTTTGGCAAGGCCGCTCCGTTCCAAGAGCGACTTGGACATAATGTCTTCCGTGACCGGCCCATCGGCTGGCGGCGGCCCCACGGCACCGAGTTCGTAAGGCGAGTACTGCACCTCGTAGCGATGCTTAGCGACCGAAAGCACATCGCCCGGATCAAGCCGCTTTTCCGTGACCCGCAGGCCGTTGACCTTGATGCCGTTGCGGCTTTGCAGATCCTTCACAAACCAGTAGCCGCCGTTGACGGTGAGCTGGCAGTGATGGGCCGAGACGTTGGCGAAACGGAGCCGAATATCACAGCTCTCGCGGCGGCCGACGAGCAAGTTTTTTTTCAGCAGTGGGATCGAGTCACCGCCCCCGAGTGGAATCAGTTCGCCAAACATGGCGTTCACTCTCTTGCCGCTGGCAGGAAAAAGGTTCTATGATTGTTCTTCGCCCGGAAAGCCCCTTCCGCTGCCCCCCCAAGCGCCACGAGCTTTTAGTCTAAGAGGGCCTGAAATTGTCGTCAATTATTCCGACTGTCTCCCGTCGCGCACATCCGGATTGGCGGGCTGCCGGACATCGGTATTTTTCCTACAACTTCTTCCTGCGGAGCCGCTTCGGCCAGCGAGTGCAGAAGGTCAGCATCGACGCCGGCTTTACCTGCCCAAATGTCGATGGCACCGTCGCCAAGGGGGGCTGCACGTTCTGTGACAACCGCTCCTTTAGCCCCAGTCGCCGGATCCCCAGGCAGGGCGTCGTCGGCCAAATCGACGAGGGCATCCGGCGCATCAAGCTCCGCTACAAGGCTGACCAGTTCCTCGCCTATTTCCAGCCCGCCACGAATACCTACGCGCCGGTCGCGCGGCTGCGGCCGCTCTATGAGGCCGCTCTCTCGCATCCGAAAGTAGTCGGCTTGGCAATCGGCACACGGCCGGATTGCGTGCCGGAAGACGTGCTCGCGCTGATGGAGGAAATCGCCGGCAGCCATTACCTCTCAGTCGAGTACGGCATGCAGACGATGCACGACCGCTCGCTCGACTGGATGAATCGCGGCCACCACCACGACGCGATGATCGATGCGGTCAAGCGCAGCCGGGGACGTGGCTTCGAGATCTGCGCGCACATCATGCTCGGCCTGCCGGGCGAGTCGCACGAAGACATGCTCGCCACCGCCCGCGAAGTGGCGCGGCTCGATCTCGACGCCGTGAAGCTCCACAACCTCTACGCCGTAAAGAACACGCGGCTCGCCGACGAGGTACTCGCCGGGCAGACGCAACTGATGGAGCGCGACGACTACGTCCGCACGGTCGCTGACTTTCTCGAACTGCTGCCGCCGCACATGATCGTCGAGCGGATCAGCGGCGAAGCGCCCCCCGACTTTTTTATTGGCCCAAGCTGGTGCCTCGACAAGCCCGCCGTGCGCCAGGCGATCGAAAACGAACTCACCCGCCGCGACACCTGGCAAGGCCGCCGCTACGCGGGCGCGTAAATATTCGGGTAGTGCGGGCGCACCGATGGGTGGCGGGGGCACACCGATGGGTGGCGGGGGCACACCGCGAAAGCGGAAGCCCCGTCCTTCCCGCGCAGGCGGGAATCGAATTAGCTTTTAGCTTTCAGCTATCAGCGGTCAGCTTCCAGTGATTGGAGCGCACGGCCTGTCCTTCATAGCGTGCGCTACGCCTCTTTTCGCCCGCGGCCTCCAGGCCCCTTTAGCCGCTTAAACTATGGAGAAATGCAGCGCCCTCTAGGGACCGGGACCGGTCCTCTCGATTCCCGCCTGCGCGGGAAGGACGTGTTTTGCTGACCGCTGAGAGGTTGTGAATTTTTCCCTTAGACAAACCGTCGACTGCG
>CAYZVT010000353.1:1727-5067 GCA_964481585.1 uncultured Pirellulales bacterium | reverse complement strand
TCGCGGGTGCCGGCTTCTCTTCGGCGGCAGCCGCCGGCGCCGGTTTCGGCGAGGTGGGCTTCTGGACCGGCTTGGGCGCGGCGACTTGCGGCCGCGTCTGCGCCGGTCCCTGCTGCCCGCGAATCCGCTGGAGCATCTGGGCCATGTAGTCTTCGAGCGATTCCTCGTCCTCCTCCGCGTGCGGCGCGGCGGCAGGAGGCAGTTCAGCGTGTTGCTGCGGCGGTTCCCACGTCTCCTCGCCCTCGTCGTCGGCGGGAACCATGGCCCGTAGGTGCTCCATCACCGAGTCGCCCGGCGCGGCCGAGTCGATCTCGCGGAAGAACGGCTCGTCCGCCTGACTTGGCATGTCGGCATGCTGCTGCGCCACGCGTTCACGCTCCGCAGCCAACTCGGCCAGCTGCGCTTCAAGCTCGTCAAGCTGCCGCGTCCGCTCAGCCTCCCATGCCCGCCGCTCCTGTTCAAGCAGATGATGGCGATCGTCCAACGCCGCCACGGCTTGCTCAATTTCCTCGCGCTCGCGCAGGAGCGTTTGCTCCTGAGCTTGCTTTTCCGCCAACCAGCTTTCACGCTGCTGCTCCAACTCGTCGAGCTTGGCCGCCAGGGCAGCAACCTCCTCGTCGCTCGGCGTCTCACCGCGCTGTTGCTGCCACGCCTGCCGTTCGGCGTCCAACTGCGCTTGCTGCTCGGCAAGCTCGCCGCGCAGCGCTTGAAGCTCGGCCTCCTGCTCGGCAAGCCGCTCGCCGCGCTGCACCAATTCCGCCTGCTGCCGCTCGGCTGCTTGTTCGAGCTCCTGCCGCTCCGCGGCGAGCGCGTCGAGTTGCTGCTGCAGTTCGGCGCGGGTCTGCGATTCGTCGGCTTGCTGAGCGTCCTGGCGTTCGGCATTTTGGGCGTCCAGCGCTGCGAGCCGTGCCTCGAGGGCCGCCCGCTGCTGCTGCAACTGGTCTTGCTGCTCGGCAAGCTGCTGCTGCAGCGATTCCCGTTCCTGCTCAAGCATCGCCTGCGTGGCACGCAGTTCGTCGTGCTGGGCTTGCAATTGGTCGGCGGCGGACTGCTGCTCCGCAGCCCATTCGTGGCGGCGCGCTTCAAGCTCGGCCTGTGCCTCGGCGAGCCGTGACGCGTTTTCGTTCAGTTCCGCTTCGCGCTGCGCAAGTTGTTCGGCCTGCTGCGCGAGATCCACCCGCTGCTGTTCGAGCTGCGCCTCTTGCTCAGCCCGTAGTGCCTCTAGGCTCTGTAGCTGCTCGTCCAGTTCGGCTCGCTGGCGAACGAGCGATTCCTGCTGCTGGGCCTGCTCGTCAGCCCCAGCCGTGCGTTCCGCCTTAAGCTGCCGCCATGCGGCCTCCAGTTCCTGCCGCGCCTGGTCGAGTTGCTGCTGGCCGGCAAGCTGCTGCTCGTCGAGCTGCGTCTGCCGGGCGGCAACTTCCTGTTCCAGCCGTTCGAGTTCGGCCAGTTGAGTCTCGACGTGCCGCTGCTCTTGTTCAAGGAGCCGCTCCCGCTCGGCCAATTCGGCCTCGGAGGCTTGCAGCTCTTGGTGCTGCTGATCGCGGGCTGCGACCGCCTGCCGCTGAATCTCTAACTCGGCGCGCTGCTCCACCAGTTCACGGCGCGCTTGCTGCAGCTCGTCCAGGTGCCGGGCGTGCGCGGCTTCCAGCGTCTCGCGCTGTTCGGCCAGCGCGAGACGCTCTTGTTCGAGGGCAGCCTGCTGCCGTTCCTGCTCGGCTTGCAGTGCGAGCCGTTCCTGTTCAAGCTGTTGCTCCGCCCGGCGCAGTTCATCGGCGCGGTCAGCTAGCTCCTGCTGGCCGGCCGATTGTTGCTCCGCAAGCTGGCTCTGGGCCTCGCTCAGTTCCTCGCGGCGCGACTCGTACTCGCGCTGGAGTTCTTCCTGGCGTGCCTCCCACTGGCGCTGCCGCTGCTCAAGCGAAGCCCGCTCCTCCTCCAGCGCTGCGGCAAAGCCGTGGCGTTCGGCGTCAAGCTCGGCACGAGCTTGCTGAAGCGCGGCTTCGGCGGCGGCGTGATCGGCGGCGCGGCGCTGCTGTTCGTCCGCCAGCGCCTGCCGCTCGGCGACGAGTTCCTGGTGTTGCTGCTTAAGTTCTTCGTTCCGCGCGGCCAGTTCAGCCTGGGCCTGGTCGAGCACCTCTTGTTGCTGCCGCAGCGCTGCGGCGGCGGCCGCCTCGCGGGCCTCGATCGCCGCTTGCGCTTGCTCAAGCTGCTCCTGCTCACGTGCGAGATCGGCAGCCCGTGCATCAAGCCGCGCCTGCCGCTCGTCAAGTGCCTCGGCCGCCTGCTCGCGTTCCTCGCCGGCGTGCTCAGCGAGCTGCCGCTGCCGGGCCGCGAGTTCCGCTTGGGCCAATTCCAGGGCACGGGTTTGCTCGGTTAGCTCTGTCTCGCGCTGCTGGTGGTCCTGCTGCCAAGCCGCTTGGCGGCTGCGCAATTGCTGTTCGAGCAGTGTCACCTGTTGCCGCAGCTCGGCCAGCACGGCGGTATGCTCACGGTGGAGCTGCGTTTTTTCTTCTTTCAGCGCGTCCACTTGCCGGGCCAAATCGTTCATCTGCCGGGTGAATTCCACCCGTTGGCGGGCAAGCTGCCGCTCGGCGCTCTCGCGGCCCTCGCCGAGCACCTTCACTTGAGCGAGTTGTTGGCGAATCGCCACCGTCAGAGCCAGATGGGCTTCGCGAGCCGTGCGGACCGTGGCGAGCAGTTGCCGCACGCGCTGGCGATTGCGCTGCGCGGCGAGCCGTTGTTTTTGGGCGGTGGCGGCCAGCTCGGCAACGCGGTCGCTCACGCTCGACGCTACCCGGGCCGGGCGAGCCGGCGGATCGCTGCGCCGCGGGCTGCGCGGTTCCACCAAGGGCATCGAGGCGAGCACTTCGAGTTCCAGCGGCCCGATCTGCAGCCGGTCGCCGACGCTCAACAGCGCATCGGTGAAGCGGCGGCCGTTGAGCCGGGTGCTGGCCGACCAACTGCGGACGGTCGTGTGCTGGCTGCCGCGCACGATCAGGCAGTGCAGTTCCGCCACGCCTGCCGCGCGCAGCCGGAGCGTGCAGCGCGGTCCCGAGCCGATCGTGCATTTGGCGGCGGCGATGCGCACGATGCGGCCATCGCAGGCGGTGCCCCGGATTCGCAGCAGCAGGTCGCGCGAAACCGAACCGAGCAGCGAGCGGCCGCTCGCAAGGGAGACATCTACCATGACTGAGGTACTTTTATGGGCTAGGGACTGAGTCTGCGGGGGCGATTGCGTGGGCGGGAGGATTTAGGAGGCTCCCGCCGAACCGTCGGAGGGCGAAGGGCGTAAGTACTTGCATCACCAGGGAGATTTAGCTTACGCCTCCCAGGCAGTCAAAAC
>CAYZVT010000353.1:0-1717 GCA_964481585.1 uncultured Pirellulales bacterium | reverse complement strand
GGGAATCGGCGGTCGTGGTCTGCAAACATGGCTCCCACCGGCGGGCGATGGCGGCAGACTCCGGCTCGGTGAGAAAAATTTCCTGAAACGGGCTGAAAAATTGTGGCGATTGTGACGATTATCCCAAGGCAAACAACTTGCCCGGCGCGCTCGCATGCGGGGATCTGAACAAGTGTCTCGTGCGACGATTTGGACGCAGGCGGAGCCAAAGAAGGCCGCGTTGCGAGCCAAATTGATGAGAAATAACGGCTTGCGGGCTTGGCACGCCGGCTGCGGACTGGATTTTTCGTGTCCGGAGCGGAAAGATTTCCACGCTTCCGGGCGACGGCTTTCCGCAGCGCGTACTAAAGTTGCACTACCACTGCAATGGCCGGCGACGGCCGCAACCGTGGTCTTAACCGGGAACGGCTCCCAGGCAAACTACCGAGGTCCAACGTCGATCAGGGGACGGGCAGGCCGTCCACCAGCGCGGCAGACCGGACAACCGTGGCGAGGTCATCATGGCACGCAAAGACGCGATTTTGAAAATGCGGAAGGTGTTGGTCACCCGCCGCGACGCCCTCCGCAAAGCTCTGGCCGGCGACTTGAGCATGCTCAAGGAGCTGCGGCAACAGTCGGTCGGCGACGTGTGCGATGCCGCGCTCGATTCGGCTCAAGACGAAATCAGCTCGCAACTGGCCGAGGTCGAAAGCCGCGAACTGGCGAGTATCGAAAAGGCGCTGGAGCGGATGCAAGCGGGAAGCTTCGGCGTCTGCGAAGGGTGCAACGGCAAGATTCCGATCGCCCGGCTCAACGCCCTGCCCTATGCGACGTACTGCATCGAGTGCCAGCGCGAGATGGAGCGGACCGGCGAATTGCCCAATGCCAGCCGCGACTGGAGCCATGTCGACGACGGTTCGGATCAAGAGGTTTCGCTCAGCGACTTGGAGATCGATGTTTCCTAAAGGTCCGAAATGCTTGCGAAGCTTCGTCACGTGCTAGACAATGGAAAACCGCGTTCGGCAGATCGGCACTCGCAAGTGCCCAACTGCCGCTCGCGGTTTTTCTCGTCTCGGGGCGACGAGCGCGAAACGGGAGCGGCCAGCGCGCCGGCCGGTCCTCGATCTCGTGTCCCTGCTCATCTGCTTCAAGGAGTCGCGTCTATGCTACGCCGCGGTTCGCTCGCTCGCCACCGTTTGCTGCCGGGCCTGGCTCTGCTTGCCTTGCTGGTGTTGCCCGGTCCGTCGCTGGCCCAGGAAGAGTTTCCGATCTCCTACACTCGTAGCGACCGCAACCGCGAATACGCCGAACTGGCGAGCGAAGTGGCGGCTCTGGAAAAGCATCTGGGCTTGCTAAAGAAGGTCGTCAAGCTCGTCAGCCCGGCCGTGGTCCACATTGAAGCGGAGAAGAGTTCCAGCAGTTCGGTCGGCTATGGCCGCACCGGCCGCGTCGAAGAGGCCGGCTCGGGCGTGCTCGTCGAGCTAAAGGGCAAGCCCTATGTGCTGACCAACCGGCACGTCGTGAAGGCGGCCGATCCGCAGGATATTTCGATTCAATTGGCCGACAGCCGCGTGATTCATCCAACCGAGGTGTGGTCCGACGCCGGCACGGACATCGCCGTGATGGCGATTCAGACGCCGCAACTGGCGACGGTTCGCTTTGGCGATAGTGCCAAGCTGGAGATCGGCGACTTCGTGATCGCTGTCGGCAGCCCCTTCGGCCTGAGCCGCAGCGTCAC
>CAYZVT010000352.1:0-5068 GCA_964481585.1 uncultured Pirellulales bacterium | reverse complement strand
GGCGCCGGGCGGCTTGCTCGGTTTGAAGCCCGGGGCACCGAACCGGGAGACGGAAATTTTGACAAGGAGACGCGCGTTGAAAACGACCGCTCAACAGATCGCCGCCGCCGCTGCCGTGCTCTGCGGCTTTTGCCACGGCGCGGCCTGGGGCAGTACGCTGCACAGCACGAGCGCCCTCTGGCTCGCTAGCTCGGTACTGGCCCAAGCCGACGGCTCGCAGCAAGAAGACCCGCGCGCCGTGGTCGATCGGCTGCTCGTCGAAGCACGCCAGGCACTGGAAAGCGGCGATCTTGCCACGGCCGATAAGCTCATCCGCCAAGCCGAAAGCAAAAATGTCCGCTACGGGCTGCTGCATCTGGGCGACACGCCCAAGAAGGCGCGACGCGATCTGGAAGAGGCGCGTCAAAACGGCCCGGGCCTGCCGAGCCACAAGTTCAACCCACTCAGCGCGCTAACTGATTCGGAGCCGCCGACGCAAGACCCCTTCGTCGCCGGCCGCCAATCGGAGCCGACGCGGCTGCCAAGCTCGCCGCAAGAGCTCTCGCCCGAAACCGAGCCGGCCCATCACATCGGCCTGCCCGCCGATCGCAAAGAACCGGCACCTTTCAAGCCCCAGACGCCCGACGCAGCCCAACAGCTCTCCGGCCTGCCGGCCGAGGCCACGGCTCCGCTGCGCAAGCAGAGCGACAGCGCGCTCGTTGCCGCGCGCCGCTTTCTCGCCGTGGGCGATACGCGCAGCGCGCGGGAGCAGGTCCAGCGTGCCCAGACGCTTGGCGTGATCTACAGCTTCCACGAAGACTCGCCGGCCAAGGTCGAGGCCGCGATTCGCAAATACGAAGACGTCTCCGGGCGCCGCGAAGGCCGCCAAGAGAGCGAAGCCTGGCGGCGGCAGTATGCCGAAGTGCTCATGGAGCAAGCCGAAGGGCTGTTGCGCTGGAATCAGCTCGACGAAGCCGAACGGCTCGCCACCGACGCCAGCAACCTCAACGTCAACTACGGCCCGTTTGAAGCCACGCCGCTCCAACTGCTCCAGCGTATCGCCGAGCAGCGCCGCGGCGCCGCGCCGCGCGTGACCGTGCGCGACACGGCCGCTCCCAAGTCCGACAGCGCGGGCGTGCCGAAGCAGCAAGCGCTGGCGCTGGTGGAACAAGCACGCGCCGCGCTGGCCGCCGGCGATCTCGACCGCGCACAGCGTCTGGCGCAGCAGGCCCAGAGCCTGCCGGTGCCCGACTCGGCCTATCAGCGGGGCGAAGACCGGCCGTGGCTGGTGATGCTCGACCTCCAAAAAGCGCGCGTCCGCCAAGGCGGCGTCGTGACCGCGGGCGGCGAAGGCGCCGGCCCCGGACCCGTGCAGCGAACGCTTTACGACAATCGCGCCGATGCGACTTCCACGCAACCCGCCTCGGCGACCGCGCCGCTTCCCGGTGCGGACGAGACGGCGAGCGAGGGGCAGCGTTTGCTCCACCAGGGCGAGCAAGCCCTCCGCGATCGTGACAAGCAAACCGCGCTGCGCTATTTCCGTCAGGCATACGAACGCCAGTCCGAACTCGACCCGGCCACGCGGCAGCGGTTGCAGGATCACCTGCAAATGCTCGCCGCGCCGCAAGCCGCACCGGCCTCGGCCACGCCGTCGCTGATTGAGGACGCGGCGTCCCGTCAACGGCTCTTGGCCCACCAAATCTCCTCCGATCTGGCCCGGCAGCAAATCGAAGCCCGCAAACTGCGGGAAAAGAACCCGAAGCAAGCGCTGGAGATGTTGGAGAAGATCCGCAACACGATCACGCAGTCCGATCTCGAACCGGCCGCGCGCGAGCAACTCTTGCGGCGCGTGCAGCTGAGCCTGAGTGAAATGGAGAAGTACATCCACGACAACCGCGCTCAGATCGAACTCGACGAGGCGAATCGTTCGGTGCTCGAAGAAATCGACCGCCGCCGCAACGCCAAGATCGACACACAGCAAAAGCTCGCCGAACTGACCGACGAGTTCAACAAGCTGCGCGACCAGCAGCGCTACGCGGAGATGGAAGTCATCGCCAAGCGGGCACGCGAACTGGCTCCCGAGGAGCCGGTCGTGATTCAAATGTGGGAGGAGGCGAAAAACCTCCGCCGCATGATGGCCCACCGTGAACTGCGCGAGGAAAAAGAAGGCGGCGTGTTCGGAGCATTCCAGTCGGTCGAACAGGCGGCGGTTCCGTTTGACGACCGCAACCCGATCGTCTACGACATCGAGCGTTGGGAGCAGATTTCGCGGAGCGAGCTGCGCAAGCCCAACGAAGCCCGCTCGCGGCTGAGCGAACGCGAACTGGAGATCAAGCGAAAGCTGCGCACGCCGGTCTCGGTCAGCTTCGACCAGCGTCCGCTGGCCGAGGTGATGGATCACTTGGCCCGTCTGACGGGCATCAACATTTACCTCGACCCGCGTGGGCTGAGCGAAGAGGGCGTCACCAGCAGCACGCCGGTCTCGCTGCCGATCCATAGTGAAATTTCACTCGAAAGCGCGCTGAATCTGCTCCTGGAGCCGCTGCATCTGAGCTATGTCATCAAGGACGAGGTGCTCAAAATCACGAGCGAACAGCTCCGCGATGGCGAGGTTTACACGGTGACGTACAACGTCGCCGATCTGGTGATTCCGATTCCGAATTTCGTGCCCGGCAACCAGCTCGGACTGCAAGGTCAACTGAGTAACGCCTATCAAGCGATGGGCTACGGCGGCGCTCCGGGAGCGGGGCCGATGGCCGTGATGGCCAGCGCCGACGGTCGTGGCGGCACCGGGCAAATCAATCCGCAACTGCTCGCCCAAATGCCCGGTGCGATGGGGCTAAACGGATTCGGCGGCGGTCCGCCGGCGGTCGGCAGCGGCAATCCGGTCGTCTCCGGCGGTCCCGGCGGACTGGGCGGCGGGGCGCAGGCGGACTTCGACGCCTTGATCGAGCTGATTACCGCCACGATTCAGCCCAACACCTGGGACGAAGTTGGCGGCCCCGGCTCGGTGAAGGAATTTGCCACGAACCTGAGCCTGGTCGTGAGCCAGACGCAGGATGTTCACGAAGAAATCGTGGATCTGCTCGAACAGCTTCGCCGTCTGCAAGACCTGCAAGTGACAATCGAAGTCCGCTTCATCCGGCTCAACGACAGCTTCTTCGAACGGATCGGCGTCGATTTCGACTTCAATCTGGAAGATGGCACGAGCTTCACGTCGAACGAACTGGTCGGTGCCGATCGCATCAGCCCCAGCGCCACGGTCGGCCTCCAGCTTCCGACGGACGAGAATCCCTTCCCGGCCTTCACGGCGGACCTGGACGTGCCGTTCCGGCAAGAGAGCTTTGCACTCGCAACGCCAGGCTTTGGCAACCCGGTCGACGTGGCCAGCTTTGGCTTCGCGATTCTCAGCGACATCGAAGCCTTCTTCCTGATTAACGCCTCGCAGGGCGACCGGCGGAGCAATATTCTGCAGGCTCCGAAGGTCACGCTCTTTAATGGCCAACAAGCCTTCGTCTCCGACACCTCGCAAACGCCGTTCGTGATCAGCGTGATTCCGGTGGTGGGCGATTTCGCGGCGGCACAACAGCCGGTCATCGTCGTGCTCTCAGAAGGCACCTTCCTCACGATCCAAGCGGTCGTGTCGAATGACCGCCGCTATATCCGGCTGACCGTGGTTCCGTTTTTCAGCCAGATCGGCGAGGTGAAGGAGTTCACCTTTGAAGGAACCAGTTCCTCGACGACCAGTGCCGACGAAGAAGGGCTGGACGACGACGGCAATCCGACCGACACCTCGGAGACGGCCGAAAACACCCGCTCCGGCACCACGGTGCAGTTGCCGACGTTCTCCTTCGTCACCGTCACAACCACAGTCAGCGTTCCTGACGGCGGTACGGTGCTGCTGGGCGGGATTAAACGCTTGAGCGAGTCACGCAACGAGTTCGGCGTGCCGCTGCTCAGCAAAATCCCCTACGTCGATCGGCTGTTCCGCAACGTCGGCATCGGCCGCGACACCGAAAGCCTGATGATGATGGTCACGCCGCGGATCATCATCCAGGAGGAAGAGGAGGAACGGCTGGGGATTACGCCGTAGGAGCTGTAGGCTGTAAGCTGTAGGCCAGATGATATCAAAAGCTCTCGCATCAACTTGGTGCGGGGGCTTTTCTTTTTTCGCCCGTGGCCGCTAGGGGTGGTTTGCCGCTTTGACCCTACTATGACAGAAAGCCTGCCCTCTGGATTTTTGCCTGCGCGGGAAGGACGGGAAGAAAGCAGTGCAGCAGCGCTACCGCTGAGCAAAACGCGCTCTACAATGGGCGCAACGGCTGCCGCTTGCCCAAGAGGAGGAATAACGGATGCAACCGTGGTTTGTTGTGGGGGCGATCTTCGGCGCGCTGGGCGTGGCATTGGGAGCCTTTGGCGCGCATGGACTGCCGGGCCGTCTCGAATCGCTCGGCTGGTCGGCGGAGGAAGTTGCGCGGCGAGTGGAAATCTTTGAAACCGCCGTGCGCTATCAGATGTACCATGCCCTGGCGCTGCTCGCCGTCGGGCTGCTTCATCGGCACCAGCGCGGCAGCAGCACTCTACTGCATAGCTCCGGCGCGGCGATGACCGCCGGCGTCATCATCTTCTCGGGGCTGCTCTACGTGCTCGTCTTCGCCGGCCCCGGCTGGCGCTGGCTCGGCGCGATCGTCCCCATCGGCGGCACGCTGCTCATCGTCGGCTGGACCCTGCTCGCCCTCGCCGCCTGGCGCAGCGCCTAGCTCGCCGCGTGGCGCATGCCGTGTCGCTCCGTCGCTCCGCGACGGAGACCGGACCGTTTGGCGAGCGCGCTGGCTTTCTGGCTCTCCGTCCTTCCCGCCTGCGCGGGAAGGACGGATCGACGAACCGGGGTTCGAGAGCGCAAAAAAAGAGGCTTGAGCCGCGTGTGGCCCAAGCCTCTTTTACCTGCCTGATAGGACCCGGCGGAAAGCTCTCTAGCCCTTCTTGCCGTTGCCGGCGCGGTCGGTGCGGCGTTCTTTCAGTCGGACGGCCTTGCCGACGCGATCGCGGAGGAAGTAGAGTTTGGCGCGACGGGTGACGCCGGAGCGCT
>CAYZVT010000351.1:266-5083 GCA_964481585.1 uncultured Pirellulales bacterium | reverse complement strand
GCCGGGCGAACTCCTGCGTCTGGCGCAAATCCTCGCCCACCAAATCCTCGACCCGCAGCAGAACGTCGCGCGGCGTCGCGGCGGTGGTGATGACCAGTTGGTCCTGCTCGGTGCGGTAGGTCAACCCGCGCTCGCCAAGGGCGCGGGCGAGCAGTTCGGCGACACTGAGCTGCTCGCCTTGCACGCTCAGCGGCGTTTGCAGGCTGTGCCCGCCGGCGGTCAACGCCGGCACGTCGAGCGAGATCGGCAGCATCGTCAGCTTCGAGACAAGACGTGCAAACTCAACCAGCGGCATCGCGCGCAGCTCGATCTGCCGCACCTTCTCGCGCAGCCGCGCCGCCATGTCGAGCGGCGGCTGGCCATCGTCCGGCGGCAAACGCCGCACCACCGGTGTCTCGACGGGCTGCTCGACTTCGCCGGCTGCGGGATCGGTGCCGTCTTGCTCGGCTGCCGGCTCTGAACCCTCTGGCAGCGGCGAGAGGTTCACGGCGTTGGAGATCGCCGCCTGCGGATCAACCTGCTCCAGCGGCGCCACGAAACTTGGAAACGGACTCGGCCGCCCGGGCCGCTGCGCGGCCTCCATCGGCGTCGTAGCGGGCGAGGCAGCCGGTTCCTGCGGCGCTGGGGGAGACTCAGCCTGGAGGGGCTGCGGTTCCGGCGCAGCCGCCTGAGGCTCCACCGGCGCTGGCTCGGCAGGCTCCGTCTTCTCGCTGGCATCCACTGCCTTAGCCGGGGCAGGCGGCGCACTGAGCGGCGGCAGGACCGTCGGTTGCTCGTCGGCCGGCTTTTCTTCGGCGGGGACGGCGGGCGGCGGAGCCTGTTCTTCCCGCGGCGCGGCCGCGACTTGTTCTATCGGTGGAGCCGGGGCGTCGTCGCCCGACAGCGCCCACAGCGCAAGCGCCGCGCCCACGAGCGCCGCAAAACCTCCGCTGGCGATCGTCACCACGAGCCGCTGCGTCGCTTGCTCCGTGGGCGAAGTCCAGTTCGCCTCCGGCGCAGGGGACACCGCAGGCAACGGCGGCGGCACGGGCGCGGTCGCGGCAGGCGGTGGGCTTTCGGTGAGTTCCGAGGGCAGAGACGCCGCCGACTCCGTTGCAACAGGTAGCTCCTTCGCCGCCGGTGCCGCGCTCGGCGGCACCGGCGCGGGAGTTTTTGCTCGCCCAGCGTCCGGCGGCGGCTGCCAGTCGGGCGGGGGCACGATCTGCACCATGCTCTGGCACTTCGGACAATTGAAAATCTGCCCGATGGCCGACGCGCTGCGGACCTTGAGCTTCGCTTGGCAGGTCGTGCAAGTTACGCTGAACAGGTCCACAGGTCGAAAAACTCGCTGCAGGGCAAGGGGGGCAATCTCTGCTCGGACGGATCGCTCCGGCAAGCGGTTCGCGCCGTCGGGCGCGGTTTCTTCCCTGAAACAGCGTTTCGCGGCTCATCCGGTGGCCGGGCTGCTCTCCTTTACTTTTACTTCGCCACGAACTCGGCGGGGAGTGTGTCACCCCGTTTTGCCGCCTGCGCGCGGGTGGTAACGAAGATCGCTTCTTTGCCGGATTCGTCGGGTTTGATGACGTAAACGAGCTTTTGCTTTGGATCGTCCGGGCCGCTCGCCGTTTTGTCGGGATTCGCCAGCAGGAGAATCTGCTGGAGAATCTTTTTGGCCGGCTGATCGCGCAAGTCGATCCCAAAGGACTGGTTTTTCGTGATCCCGTCCAATTGTAGGTCGCTCCCGAGGATCACGATCTCCACCCCGATTTCTTCCGACACCATCCGAATCGACTGTTCGAGCGTATCGCGGGGGAAGCTGAGCGACATCGGCCGCTGCAAGATTTGCTCGATCGAGGCGTCCTGCTTCGAGGTCGCGGCCACCACCGCTCCACCGCCGCCCGATCCGCCGCCGCGCTGCGCGAGCGCCAGTTCCACGCCCATCAATAGATTATGCGCCGCCACGGCGGGCAGGTAGCTCCGCAGGACGGCTTGCTCGTGCTCCACGTCGCTCCGCGTGTACTCGGCAAAGAGACGAATCCACTCGGGGAACTCCGCCAGGATCGCTTGCGAATACGGATAGGACTGCATGCCGAAGATCAGCGCGCGCACCTGCCGCGGCAGCCCGCTCAGCCGCTCTTGCATCTGACCAGTAAGCTGGCTCGGCGGAAGATCGAGCGTGCCGAAGATGCGCAGCTCGGTGAAAAAGTTGTCGTCCAGGTGCATGCTCAGCTGCGCCGCTTCAATCTTTTCGTCTCCCAAAAACTCGCCAAGCGGCCCTTTCAGATCGGCCGTTGCGCCGGTGAAGACCGCTTGGTGGGCTTCGCCAAAAATGTGCTTCGGCGGAAAGAGGAGCGTGAAGTGCCGCGTGGCATCCGTATCGGCGAGCATCCGCTCCATCTCGCGCTCCAAAGGCGGCGCGGACGCTCCCAGTGCAATCACGTCTCGCACATATTTGGGCGAAGTCACGGCGAACACGCGGCCTTCTTCTTGAGCCGGGACGTAGTAGGCATACGAGCCGGCAACGAAATACTCCTGCCCTGCATGCGTCGCCGAGCGCGCGCCGGTCCAGCGGGCTGGCAAGCCGGCCGCGTCGGTCGGCTGGGCAAGGTAAACGACCATGGAGGTCTCAAACTCGCCGATCCCGCCCGGATGCAGTCCAATGACTACCTGCTCGATCTCGTCCGCCGCCAAGCCGGTGATGCGCTGCAAGTCGCTCAAGTACTGCTGCCCACGCGGCCCAAGCGCGGCAAAAACCTTTTCGCCCTCGGGATGGGCGAGCAAACTTGCGGGACGAACCGCCAAAAAAATTTGCGGCCCCGGCGGCAGATAACCGAGCGGCAGCGCCGCGCCACGCGTCGGCGACGCCCACAGCGCGCGGCCGTCGTCGGCCATCATCGCCTCGCGCACGCGCGCGACGGGCTTGATTTCGGCCGCGTCAACCATCGGCTCCACCACCGGGTTGGCCGGTCCGAGAATATTCAGGTCATCTTCCGCCACGGGCGCGGCCGTGGAGCCGGCAGGCGCAACGTTCACCACTTCTTCGGGCGGCTCGCTTCCCGAGCGTCCCAGGAGCAAGACGAGCGCGACGAGTGCGGCAACGCCCAGTCCGGCGTAGCCGGCCCAGCGGAGTGGGTCTTTGCTCTTGTCTTTGCCCCGAACACGCGGCGCGTCGCCGTCGCCTGTGCGGATCAACGCCGCCGCGCTGCCGCCGCCTGTTGCGGAGGAAGCGACGGCGCTGCTCGCGGCGGCACGGCCAAACCGCGCGTCCACGTCGGGCAGCGCATCAAAATGCCGCTGCACGCTGCGCAGTTCGATTTGACGCCGTGCGACTTCGTTCTCAAAAGCGTTCTGCTTCGCGTCGCGCGTCTCGGTCACCGGCTGAAGCACGGCTGGATCGACATGCGCGGCGAGCGTGTCGGCGACGAGGCTCGCCTTCTGGTAGCGCATCCTCGGGTCTTTCGCCAGCAGGTACGTCACCACCTGCGCCAGCGGCGGCGCGACGCGCTGCGGGTCGAGCGGCGGTGCCGGCTGCGCGGCGTGCCGCTGCAATATTTCGGTCGCAGAACTGCCCGCGAATGGCGGCTGGCCGGCGAACATTTCATGCAGCAGACAGCCCAGGGCGTAGAGGTCGCTCTGCGTGGTCGCCACGGCCGACGGCTGCGCAAGCTCGGGGGCCAAGTACGGAGCAATCGCCCGCTGCTTCTCTTCGCTCCCCGGCGTGCGCGGCAGTTCGCCCGGCCTGCGGTCCAAGTCGCGGGCCAGTGGCGGCTGCAGGAGCTTGACCTGGCCGTCGGGGTTGAGCCAGATGTTCTCCGGCCGCAGTTCGCCATAGACCTGCCCCTGCTGGTGCAGGGAGTCGAGCGTGCTGGCGATCCAGCCGGCGATGCGGCAAGCCTCTTGCGGGGGCAGCCCTCGTCCCCCTTCCAGCAGTTCGCCGAGCGTGCCGCCTTGCAGCGTCTCGACCACGACGAGCTTGTACGTCACTAGATCGAGCAGTTCATAGACGCGGCTGAGGTTCGGATGCACCATGCGGCGGGCGATCTCGGCCTGCTGCGCGACCGCCTTCCAGCGCTGCTTGTCTTGCACGGCCGGGCCGGTGAGAAAGCTCAGCAGCACGCGATGCCCGGTCGGGACGTGCTCAGCCTCGAACAGCCCGGCCAGCCGGCCACCGCGCTGCCGTCCGGTGAGCCGGTAATCGCAAAACAGAAAGGGGCCGCTGCGCCCGCCGCGCAGCACGTCGCTGTGGTAGCGCGCGAGCGCGCCTTCGCTCACGAGCCATTCGGCGAGAACCGACGCGCTGCCCGAGGTGTCGGCGCCGCGGAGCGTGGCGAAGTCGTGCTTGAGCCTTTGCAGCGCATCAGGCTCGACGAGCCGGCTATCGGCCAATAGAT
Source organism: uncultured Pirellulales bacterium (assembly GCA_964481585.1). Classification (GTDB taxonomy): domain Bacteria; phylum Planctomycetota; class Planctomycetia; order Pirellulales; family CAYZVT01; genus CAYZVT01. The sequence goes on along the minus strand of CAYZVT010000351.1, from coordinate 713 downwards.
CCCAGAACTCAGCTACCGTCACAGACATACCCACTGCGCCTCAGAAGAAGAAAAGCACTTCCGCGCGCCGCCGCAGGCGAGGAGCGGCCGCGCCGGCACTGCGATGGCTCGCTCGTCGGTGGTGCGGAACTGCTCGACGCGGGGCGGGTCGAATTCGCACCTTCTAATGTACTGCACGGCCCCGGCCTGCTGCAAAGCGTTTGACCGTCAAGAGCGGGCAAAACCGCGACGAATCGGCCACTGCCGCGCTCGGCTCGCCTTGTTCCGACACGTAAGAACGTCTATGATTTTCAAAGATCGACGGGCAATTTTCTTACGCGCCGTTCGCCAGGCAGCGCCGCGCTCGGCCGCTCCGTGCAGACAGGGAGAACGGATCTGCACGAGCCGCGCCATCGGCTGCGTGCTCGGCACGTCGCGATTCCAGGCAAGCCTTGCGCGGCAATTCGG
>CAYZVT010000351.1:0-256 GCA_964481585.1 uncultured Pirellulales bacterium | reverse complement strand
GCGTGAAGACGCTTCTTCCACCTCTAGCGACGCCAGCGCGATTGCGGCCTCCAACGGGAGCCACAGCACGGCACCCCGTCCGCCCCGCGAAATGGCCGCCTTCGATGCCACCAAACTCTACTTCAACGAGGCCGCCGATCAGCTCGACCTGACCGACAACATGCGCCGCCTGCTGCTGACGCCGAAGCGCGAAGTGCAGGTCCAGATTCCGGTCGAACTCGACAGCGGCGAGCTAGCCACCTTCATCGGCTATCGC
>CAYZVT010000350.1:0-5188 GCA_964481585.1 uncultured Pirellulales bacterium | reverse complement strand
AAAATTCACAACCTCTCAGGGGTCAGGGGTCAGGGGACGGGGGACGGGGATCAGCTTGGAGCCTATAGCTTTTACAGCCCTGCGCTTTGATGCTGGCTTGGCGGAGGCGCCCTTCCCGCGCAGGCGGCAGTCCAGCACTCGACGTGCGCCTGGTTGCTTGACCCTGGTCCCCTGTCCCTGGTCCCCTGGACTGCTGATCGCTGACTGCCAGATTCCCGTCTGCGCGGGAATGATACTTCCCACTAGCGTCCGCGCACCTTTTGCAATTCGCCGGTCATGTAGCGAATCGCGTGGCAGTACTGCACCAGGGCTTGGCTGTAGTTTTGCCGGGCGGCGGCCGACTCGGCGGATTGCTTGAATTGGTCGAAATGTTGCCAATCGACCGGCGCGGCGTCGCGGCGTGCCGCGTCGATCAGCCGCCGGATCGTATCGGCGAACGTCGCCGCCATCGCCAGACTGGCGTGCCCGTCGTAGCGCCGATAAGGGCCTTTTCCATACGGCCCGCCGAGGTGGAAGTTCCGATCGGACGGACCGCCGCCACTGCGTTGCAGCAGGGCCACCCCGCCCACGAGCAAGGAGCCGATCACGCACAGCCCGGCGGCAATCGGCTCGTGCAGGACGAACAGCACCAGCGCGACCATGAGCAGCAAGACCATGCCGGTCCACAGCGCCGGGTGAACCTGCCCCGGCTCGCTCTTCCGCGCATGGCTGGGCGTCTCCGCGTTCGGCTCGTCGAGCGGCCCGTGAACGCGCGCGGCGACGACCGTGATGTTGTCCGGGCCTCCGCGCAGGTTCGCCAAGTCGATGAGCGTCTGCACCGCTTCTTCCAGCGGCAGCGCGGCGAGCACGGCAGCGATTTCCTCGTCGCGCACCGGGCCGGTCAGCCCATCGCTACAGAGCAGATACGAGTCGCCCACCTCGATCGGAAAGGGGCCTTCGACATCGACCTTCACCTTGGCGTTCGGGCCGAGCGAGCGGGTAATGACGTTTTTGGGCACGAAGCCGGCCACATCCTCGCTCTGCACCTGACCACTGGCGACCATCTCCCAAACCAGGCTGTGGTCGAACGTGAGCTGCTCAAGCACGTTCTGCCGGAGCCGGTAAACGCGGCTATCGCCCACATGCGCCACGATCGCCCCTTCGGGCAGCAGCGCCAGCGCGCTACAGGTGGTGCCCATGCCGTTGAAGGCGGCGTCCGCCTGGCCACGGCCGTGAATCAGACTGTTCGCGTCGTGAATTGCCTTTTCCAGCGCCGCCGGCGCGGGCAGTTCGGCCTGTTTATGGTAGGTGTGGGGAACATTGTCGGCGGCGAGCTTGCTCGCCAGCTCACCGGCGGCATGAGCACCCATGCCGTCGGCGACGATCAGCAGATGTCCACGCTGCCGCCAGCTTTGCCGATCGCCGGCCAGCGCGACCGCGTGGGAGTCCTGATTGTTGGAACGGCGCATGCCGACATCGCTGCGGGCGAAGACCTCGACGTTCTCTCGGTAAAGTTCCGCGGCGCTGGGCATGGGTTGAGTTGAGGCTCCTGGAAAGTGGTGCGGCGGAAGCCGGTCGCGTGCGACGGGCCGCAACGGTGCATTCTAATCTGCCACAACTTCGCATCCTAGCCGCCCGGCGGCGCAGCGGAAGGCGAAATCGGCCTAGTTGGCGGCTGCCAGGGCCGCTATACTCCCGCCCGATTTTCCGGCTGAGCCAGGCCCGGCTCGCTTTCCGCCCCTTCCCCCCCAACAAGGAACTTTGCTGCGATGGTTGGTGCGCGCGTCCCGCTGATTGCCGCTCTGGTCGGGGCCAGTTTGCTCGCCCTGACTCAGTCGGGCTGCGTGCGGCGACGCCTGACGATTCGTAGCAATCCGCCCGGCGCGCTGGTGTACGTCGACAAGTACGAGATCGGCGTGACGCCCTGCTCGACGAGCTTTCTCTACTACGGCACGCGGGAAATCCGCTTGGTGAAAGACGGCTACGAGACGCTGGTGGTCAATCAGGAGATTCCGCCGCCGTGGTATCAGATTCCGCCGCTGGACTTCTTTGCCGAGAACGTCGTGCCGCAAGAGATCCGCGATGAACGGGTGCTGACCTACACGCTCCTGCCCCAACTTGTCGTCCCCACCAATCAACTGCTCGACCGTGCCGAGAACCTGCGCCGCGGCGTGCAAAGCCAAGCCGGCCCCGCCGCCGCAGTTCCCCCCGGCGCGATCGCGCCGCCGCTGATGCCGGGGCCGCAACGCCAGCCGCCGACCTTCCAGCCCGGCCCCCAAACGCTGCCGCCCGGCGGGCAGGTGATCGAGCCGCTGCCGGTGCCGTGATGGTGGATGGTGGAAGGAAAAGCGGAAAGCGGAAAGCGGAAAGCCGGCCTGGCGGCGATGGCGGAAATTTTTCAGAGTGCTGATGGCAAGGAGCTAGTAGCTAAAAGCTGATCGCTCGCAGCTACTTAATCGGCGCGTCTTTGCGGAGCGCGCCGCTGACGCCGAGGCGGCCGGGGTCGCGGGCGATTTTGTCGGTGAAGATGCGCACGTCGCGGAGGATCGGTTCGAGTTGCTGGGTCAGGCAGCGGATGTTCAGCGCGGCTTGGTTGAGGTTCTGGTACAGGTCGGGGTTGCGCACCAACTGGCCGAGCGAACCTTCGCTCTCGTTGATCGATTGGCTAAAGACCGAGAGTTGGGCGAGCAGCTCGTCGAGGCTGATGATGCCCGATTCGATCTTCGCTACGATCTCGTCCCCGCGCTCGCCGAGCGGCGCGGTGAAGCCGCGCAGGTTGGTCAGGTTTTCATCGGCCAGCGCCGCCGCCCGCTGCACGCTGACCATCGCTTCGCGCGTCTCGTCGAGCACGACCGGCAGTTCCTCCAGCGCGCGGCGCAGATTTTGGCGGAACTCCTCGTCGCCGACGAGCTGGTCAAAGGTGCCCATCGTGCGATTGAAGCTGTCGAGGGCGATTTCCGACTTGGCGAGAATCCGACCGAGCTGTTCATCGTTGGCTTCAAAAAACTCGTTCAGCCGCCCGGCGAGCACATCGACGCGGCGGCTGGCGGCGCTGAGCGACCGGGCGGCCAGCGCGACTTCTTCTTCGAGATTGACGATCACCTCGGTCGGCCCCGGTACGACTTCGCCCTGAATCACTTCCCCTTCGCCGATGAGTTCTTCCTCAGCAGGCGGCGGAACCGGCGGCTGGGGCGGCTGTGCTTGGGCCACCAGCATCACCGCCGCGCGCACGTCGCCCTCGGCATCGCTCAGCGGCTCGCCCGCCTGCTTCGTTTCGCGCGGCTGGAGCGGCTTGGCCGGCGCGCGGCCGGGGACAAATTCCAGCGTGGCATCGCCCAAGAGCGAAGTGCGGATGCGCGCTTGGTCGGTGCGGTAGAGCTTCACTTCGTCATCGACCTGGATCGTGACGAGAATCTGTCCATCGGGCGCGAAATCGACCGCGGTCACGCGGCCGATCAGGATGCCGCTTTTGCGCACCGGCGAATCGACCATGATGCCCGGCGCTTCGGGAAACTTGACGTAGATCGTCTTATGGCTCTTCCAGAACGAGTCGGCATCGCCGAAGAGCACGATCAAAATCGCGATGAGAATCGCCGTGGCAAACACGACGACGCCGACGCGAAATTGTTTGTCCCGATCGCTCATGCACTCATCCTTGCCAGCCGGAGCCTTCGCTGCTTGCTTCGATCTCCATCAGCCGCTCCCCCGCCTCGCCGCGCACGAACTGGGCCACGCGGCGGTCGCGCGCCGCTTCGATCGTTTCGGCGGGGCCGTCGAACAGCAGTTGGGCTTCGCCCGGCTCCAAACGCGAGAGCGGATAGAGCATCACCACGCGGTCGGCCACTTTTTGGGCCGTCTTCATGTCGTGCGTGACGACGACGCTTGTGACCGGATAACGGCTGCGCGTGCGCATGATGAGTTCGTTAATCACGTCGCTCATAATCGGATCAAGCCCGGTCGTCGGCTCGTCGTAGAGCAGCACTTCGGGGTTCATCACCAATGCCCGCGCCAGCCCGACGCGCTTTCGCATGCCGCCCGAAAGTTCGGCCGGCTTTTTGAAAATCACACTGTCCGGCAGCCCGACTTCGCTCAGCCGTGCGAGCACAACCTGTTGCAAATCCTCCTCGCTCATCAGCCGATGTTGCCGCAGCGGAAAGGCGACGTTTTGCGCCACGGTCATGCTGTCAAAGAGCGCCGCGTTCTGAAACACGTAACCGAAGCGAATCCGCTGCCGGGTGAGTTCCTTTTCATCGAGTGCCGCGTAGTCTTTGCCGTCGAAGCGAACTCGGCCCCGCGTCGGCGCAACCAGGGCGATCATCGTCTTCAGCAGCACGGTCTTGCCGCAGCCGCTCTCGCCGATGACGGCCAGCGTCTGGCCGCGCGGGATGCTGAGCGTGATGTCGCGCAGCACCTGCTGCCGGCCGAACGCCACGTGCAGCCCTTCGAGTTCGAGAATCGGTGGATCGCTAATCATCACAGCAGCCGCGGCGTCTCGGGCCAGATCGAGCGGTAGATCCCATCGAGCAAAATGCCCAGGAACAGATCCAAGACCAGAATCATCACGAACGAATAGACGAACGCGGCGGTTGCCGCGCGGCCGACCCCCTCGGCCCCGGGATCGCAGTGAAAGCCGCGATGGCAGCTAATCAGTGCAATGGCCGCGCCGAAAAAGAAGCTCTTAATCACACCGGTGAACAGATCAAACGTGCCGACAAACCGCTGCGAATTGTCCCAGTAGTGGAACCAGTCGATGCCGAGGATGTAGACACTATAAAAATATCCGCCGGCCACGCCCATGAAGTCGGCCATGATCGTCAGCGAGGGGATCAGCAGCAGGCAGGCCAAGAAGCGCGGCACGGCAAGATATTGGATCGGGTTGGCGCCCATGCTCACCAGCGCGTCGATCTGTTCGGTAACGCGCATCGTGCCGATCTCGGCCGCCATCGCGCTGCCGACCCGTCCGGCGAGCATCGTGGCGGCGAGCACTGGCCCCAGTTCGCGGACGAGCGACATGTTGATCACCGCCCCGAGCCGCGTCTCCAGCCCCAGCGAGCGGAACTGCGCGTAGCTCTGCACGGCGAGCACCATGCCGATGAACGTGCCGGTCAGCGCCACGACCGGCAGGCTCAGCACGCCGATCTGGTACAGACTCGGCACGAGCGTCTCACGGCTTGGGCGGCGGGTGACCATCCACACCATCGTCCGCAGC
>CAYZVT010000349.1:0-5196 GCA_964481585.1 uncultured Pirellulales bacterium | reverse complement strand
CATCAGCCTGCGGGTTTGAGCTTCCTCGTCACCTCTTTCCAGAGCAAAAAATAATCAGCTAATCAATGCTCACCAAGGGCACTGCTGGACAAGCCAGCAGTGGCACCCGAGGCCGAGCGGGCAGGGAAAGATTCTCGCTAGCCGAGCACCATCCAGACGGCTTTGAGATACTCCGTTTCCAGGCAGTTCGAGCCGACCGGATGACAGGCGGCGGCGCCGGTCTTGGCGAGAATCTGCATCGGCCGCGCGGCATGGCGCGCCGGGCTGTCGGCCGTGGCGGGGCGGATCTCGGGGCCGGCTTGCCGTGCGGCGGAGAGGAGCAGGTTGAGAAATTCTTGCTCCGGCAGCAGGCCCGCACAGGAACAGCTCAGCAGCAGCCCGCCCGGCTTGACCAGTTGCATGGCCAGCTTGTTCAGCGCGAAATGCTTTCGTGTTCCTTCTTCGATTTCTTGCCGAGTGCGGATTAGTTTCGGCGGGTCGAGCACGACCACGTCATACTGCCGGCCGTTTTGCAGCATGTCGCGCATGTAGGCGAAGGCGTCGGCCTGCACAAACTTGACGCGGACCTGATTGAGGTTGGCGTTTTCCTTCGCCACGGCGAGTGGTTCTTCGTCGAGATCGACGCCGGTGACTTCGGCCGCGTTGCCGAGCTTCTTGGCCTGCACCGCGAAGCCGCCGGTGTAGCAGCACAGGTCGAGCACCGACTTGCCTTCGCAGAACCCGGCAAGCATCCGGCGGTTGTCGCGCTGGTCGCAGAAAAAGCCGGTCTTGTGCCCGCCGGCAAAGCGGACGCGGAACCGCGTGCCGAACTCCTGAATCGTGACCTGCTCGGGCAGTTCCGGCGACGCCAGCGGCGGCGGATCGTAGCCCTCTTGGCTGACGAACTGCGGACTGGTGCGAACGAGCGTATGCCGCGTGCCAAGCTGCGGAGCGAGCCGGGCGAGCAATCGCTCGGCCCGCTGGTACATGCCGAGGCTAAAGGCTTCGGCCGAGAGGACGTCGCCCAGCTTGTCGATCATCAGCCCCGACAGCCCATCCGACTCGGCATGCACCACGCGATAGGAATCCGTCACCTCGTCGAGCCGCAGCAAGTCGCGGCGGAGCGCGACGGCGCGATCGAGCTTGGCTTGCCAGTCGTCGTCGGTCGGCAGTTGCTCGTCATGCCAGAGCATCCGCACCGCGACCTCGCTGCGCGAGTTGTAGAGGCCATAGCCGAGCAGATTGTCGCCCGGCCCATAGACCGCAACGAGATCGCCGGGGCGAGCGCCTTCGGCGCGGGCGACGCGCTTGCGGTAGAGCAGGGGATAGTACGTCGCCGACTTCACCCACACGGCCGGAATCGCTCCCGACCCATCCGGCGAGAGCGGCCGCTGCTGAAGCAATCTGGAGCCAATCAGCGGCTCGCCCACAAGGGACTCCGACTGCGGCGGACGCTTTTTGCGCTTCTGTTTCATGCCGCAATCGTACGAAGCCGAGACGAACGAGGGTAGCGACGAAAGCCTGTTCGCCCGCTATTTCAGATCAAGCTGGTTCTCGACCGGCTCGACCGTTTGGCGATGCTGCTCGGCCAACGCTTGAATCTTGGCGATCACCTCCGAATGTTCGTCGGCAATATTGTACTGCTCCGAGGGGTCGTGGCCCAAGTGATAGAGTAGCGGCGGGTCGTGCGACACCGGCTTTCTCGGCTCGGAGCCGTAGGAGCCTTGCGTCTTAAAGTGGGCTTTGAACGGTCCATGCCGCAGGGCGTAAAGCTGCTCATCATGATAATAATAAAACGTGTCGCGGGGGCTGGGCTGGCCTGCGAGCAGCGCGGCGGAAAGGTCGTAGCCGTCGTAGATGCGGTCCTCGGGCAGCGTGCGGCCGACGAGCGCTGCGAGCGTGGGGAGCAGGTCGAGCGTCGATCCCATCTCGGCGACGACGCGCGGTTCGATCTGTCCCGGCCACCAAAAAATGCCCGGCACGCGATGGCCGCCTTCAAAGGTCGTCCCCTTGCCATCGCGGAGCAGTCCTGCGGAACCGCCGTGCGTCTTAAAGGAGAGCCAAGGGCCGTTATCCGAGCTAAAGACAACCAGTGTGTTCTCGGCGAGTCCTTCCTCGCGCAGCGTATCGAGAATGCGTCCCACGCCGGCGTCGATCTCCTCGACCACATCGCCATAGATGCCCCGGCGGCTGGTGTTCTCGAACTCCTCGGAGCAAAAGAGCGGAACGTGCGGTAGATTGTGAGCTAGGTAAACGAAGAACGGCCGGTTCTTGTGCTCCTTGATGAGCCTGATTGTCTCGTCGGTGTAGCGCCGTGTGATCGTCCGCTGATCGGCGGGCCGCTCGACGATTTGCTCGTTCCGCATGAGCGGGACGTTGAACGAGTCGGGCTGGGGATTGAAATTCGACTGGCGATAATTGAGACCCGGCCGGATGTCCATGTCGTTCGAGTAAGGAATCCCAAAGTAGCTGTCAAAGCCGTGCGTGGGAGGCAAAAACTGCGGGAGGTGCCCCAGGTGCCATTTGCCGACGGCGGCGGTCGCATAGCCGGCATCGTGCAGCAGTTCGGCCAACGTGTATTCGCTTTGCGGCAGTCCCCCTTTGGAGTAGGGAAAGAGCACACGGTGGCTATCGGAGGTCATGCCGGAGCGAACCGGCAGCCGCCCGGTTAGCAGCGCCGCCCGGCTAGGCGTACAGACGTTCGCCCCGACGTAAAACTGCGTCCACTTTTGCCCCTCGCTCGCCATGCGGTCGAGGTTCGGCGTGTGGATCGTCGGATGTCCATAGCAACCCAGATCGCCATAGCCCAAATCATCGCAAAAGATCACCACCAAATTCGGCGGCCGCTTCGCCTCTGAGGCCAGAGCCGGCGACGTGCTCAGCAGGCCGGTCAGCACCACCAGCGGCAATACAAGCATTCGGACCAAGGGAAGCCGTCGAGGAAAAGCCATCGCAGCGTCTTTCTGTTAAAGGCGGAAAGTTTCCTTTGAGGATAACCTGGCGCGGGGGCGGAAGCAAAAGTGAGGGCGGAAGGCGGAGGGCGGAAAGATCGCTGCGGGCTGCAGGCTCCTGGCTGCGGGCCAAGATATGGTGACGGCTTATTCATAGCTCGCAGCTTGTAGCCCGCAGCCTACAAGCTTACAGCCCCTCTCGCGTCAGTTCGCCGTCGATCATGCGCCAGATGCCGCGCTCGTTTTGGTTCTGTAGTTCGCGGGGCAGAGCGAAGTCGGGGAAGTTTTGATAGCAGATGGGGCGGGCGAAGCGAAGAATGGCTCGCGTGCCGATCGAGGTGAAGTGGCTGTCGGTTGTCGCCGGGTAGGGGCCGCCGTGGTGCATCGCCGGGCAGACTTCGATGCCTGTCGGAAACCCATTGAATACGAGCCGGCCGACTTTGGTTTCGAGGAGGGCGACCAAGTCGCGGTACTCGTTCAAGTCGTCTTCCGTGCCGTGAAGCGTGGCGGTCAAATGCCCGTCGAGTCCGGCTGCAATCTGCTGCAGCTCGTCGCGCGTCTCGCACTGTACGACAATCGACGCCGGGCCGAAGACCTCCTCGGCCAAGTGCGGGCTGCGCTGAAACGCGGTGGCGTCGGTCGTGAACAGCGCGCAGCCGGCTTCGGTGCGGTCGTCGGCGGCTTCGGCCGTCGAACAACCGGCGGGCGAGACGCCGACCGTCGCGGCAATGCGCTCGACGCCCGACTTGAAACTCCGCTGGATGCCGGCGTGAAGCATCGTGGCCGGCTGCACGGCAGCCGCCGCCTCCGACGCGGCAGCGACAAACCTTTGAAGCGGCTCCCCGCGCAGCCCCACCACCAGCCCAGGGTTCGTACAGAACTGACCCACGCCAAGCGTCACCGAGCCAACATAGTCGGCGGCGATCTGCGCGGCGCGCTGCGCTAGCGCGCCGGGCAGCACAAAAACCGGGTTCGTCGAGCCAAGCTCGGCGTAGACCGGAATCGGCCGGGGCCGCGCGGCGGCGGCGTCGAATAGCGCGCGACCACCGGCGACTGAGCCGGTGAAAGCCACCGCCTGCGTCTGGTTGTGCCGGACCAGTTCCAGCCCGACTTCGTAGCCCGCTCCTTGCAGCAGGGCAAACGTGCCTGCCGGTAGGCCGCACTGCTGCACGGCTCGCAGCACTGCCCCGGCGAGCAGTTCGCTCGTGCCGGGGTGTGCCGGATGCCCCTTCACGACGACCGGGCAGCCGGCCCCGAGCGCCGTTACGGTGTCGGTGCCGATGACGGAAATCGCCAGCGGAAAATTGCTCGCTCCAAAGACCACGACCGGCCCGATCGGCATGAGCATCGAGCGCACGTCGGGCCTGGGCTGCGGCTGGCGGTCGGGCTGCGGACGGTCAATGCGGGCATCGACCCACGAGCCTTCCCGCACCAGCGCCGCAAACAGCCGGGCCTGCCCTACCGCCCGCGCGCGTTCGCCTTCGAGTCGCGCCATCGGCAAGCCCGTCTCAGCGTGCGCGCGATCCAACAGCGGTTGGCCGAGTTGCAGCACCTCATCGGCGATTTTGTCCAGCAGCGCCGCGCGCTCCTCGGCCGGCGTCGCGCGCAGTACGGGGAATGCTTCGCCCGCGAGACGCAGCGCGCGATCAACCTCCGCCGCCGTTGCTTCGCAGAATGTAGGCGCGAGTTTTTCGCCGCGCGACGGATCGACGGCACTGAAGCTCTGCACGCCCTCGGCAACCGGGCTGCCACCGATAAGTTGTTTGCCGTGTAGCTCCATGATGTCGCTTTCCAATGATCTATTCGACGAAGTTGACGAGCGTGCCGATGCCCTCGATCGTGATCCGCACTTCATCGCCGGCTGCTAAGCTGAAGTCATCTTGCGGCACGATGCCGGTGCCGGTCATCAGCAGACAGCCCTGCGGGAAACAATTGTCCCGGTACAGGTACTGCACGAGCGCCGGCAGGGTCTTTTTCATCTGCGATAGTTGTGTCGTGCCGGAGACGACTTCGCTTGCCGCGCGAAGCACTTGCAGGCGAATCTCGGTTTCGGGAGCAATCGGGTCGGGCTGAACGAGAATACCAGGCCCGACGGCGGCGCAGCCGTCGAAGGTTTTGGCCTGCGGCAAGTAGAGCGGGTTTTCGCCTTCGATGTCGCGGCAGCTCAAATCGTTGCCGACCGTGTAGCCGATCACCTTACCGGTGCGGGTGATGACGAGCGTTAGCTCCGGCTCGGGCACGATCCATTTGGAGTCGGAGCGTAAGC
>CAYZVT010000348.1:0-5206 GCA_964481585.1 uncultured Pirellulales bacterium | reverse complement strand
GTGGCTGTTGAACAGCGGCAGCTTGCCCTCGGCCACGCGCCGCTCCGATTCCTCCACCAGCGGCACGAGGAACGAATCAATCGCATCGGGCGGGCAGTGGTCGGTGTGCAGCGCGATCAGCACGTTGTACTTGTCGGCCATGCGGTGGATGTGCTCGGCAATCGAGATCGCGCCGAGCGCCTGATCCTTCACGTTCAGGCCCGAGGCAAATGCGCCGCCGCCGGTCGAGACCTGAATCAGCCCATCCGACTTCTTATCGGCAAAGCCCTTCAGCGCGGCGTTGGCCGTAATCATGCTGGTGACGTTGATGGCCGGATAGGCGTACTTGCCTTCGTAGGCAGCTTGCAGCATTTGGCGATATTGCTCGGGAGTGGCAATCGGCATGACAGAATTCCTGTTCGTAGAAAGAGACGTTCGCTGAGAGGTTTGGGTGCGATTGTAATGTAAGAGGTGATCGCGGGAGTTGGCAAGGGCTTTGAAGGCGGAGGGCGGAAGGCGGACGCTGGCGCATAAGGCGGCACCGATCAACGATGCGAGACGCGCCAGCGCCTTTTCCGCTTTCCGCCTTCCGCCTTTCTCCTCACTCGCCGTACAGCTCCTGCGTGGGGCTGGTCACCAGGCGAATAATCAGCAGCTTTTGCTCCTCGCCGCGGGCGGATTGGTCGTGGAAAAAGTGGTGCCCCAGGCTTCCTGGCCGGTCGGGCAGGCAGGTGACCAGTAGCATCTGCCCCGAGGTGAGCAGCGTGTCGATCTGCAGCGTTTCGAAGGACTCTTTGGGGCGGGCCATTTCGAACTGGAGCATGCCATCCTGGCCGTTCCACTGCTGCCGAGCCTCGCCATGGTGGACCTCGGGCACGAGCGAGAGCCGCACGCGGCCGTCGGGCTGGGGGTGAGCGTGCAGGCCGAACAGCCCTTGGGCTTGCTGAAACGTCTTGCCGCGCACGTCGCCCCCTTCGCAGACCAGTAGCGGCAGCGTGGGGTACAGCGGCGAGGCCAGCACTTCGCCCCGCCGACCGCTGCGCAACTGCAGCACCCGTCGCCGCACGGTCGGCTCGGTGTCCAGCGGCACCGTCTGTTGTTGCTGCTCTGCCACGGGGGGCGGCTCGTCGGTCAGGTGCATCAGCTCAGAGAGCTGGGCGGGCACTTGTCCTCCGACCATCCCCGCGCGAAAGCCGTTGCGCGCCAGATCACGCCGCAGGTCCACGGGAAGCTGCTGCTCGTCGACCGACTGCCACAGCTCGACGTTCGCTTGCGGATCGGCAAAGGGAACGCGAACGAAGAAGATTTCGAGCGTTACGCTCTCGGGCGAAGCCGCCGCTGGACGCAGCAAACTTGGCGGCTCGACCGCGCGACGCTTGTGCCAACGCGCGCAGCCGCCCACCAGCGCAAGCAGTAGGCAGACCACGACGTAGCGCCGTGCGTCAGTCATGCGGCGTCCCTGCCGAGATACGAAAGGAGCATGTTCCGAAAAAGCCGGGGAAAGATAGCGAGCCGGGGCAATCGCGTCAACGCCGCCTGCGCCCGCGCCGCAAAGCGCCAGCCGCAGCCGCGCCGCGCCCGGCGAGGGCAATCATGCGATAGCCGCCGGTGCCCAACTCCCAAACCAGCGCTAGCACCGCGCCTTGCACCGCCGGGCCGAGTGCTCGCGGCCCCGACAGCCCCAGCAAAAGCATCGCCAGACAGCCGCCAGCCGCGAGCAGCATCAGTCCTCCGGCGAGCTTGACCAGCCAGCGCAGCATCGGATTTTCTGGGGCAAAAGATCGAGGGGGGCGGGGACGCGCCGCGAGAGCGGAAGCCCCCGGGCCGTTGGCCTTCGCCCAACGGGGCGGCTCGTCGCGGCGCTTGAAAGGGTGGGGGCGAGGTGGTATTCTGGCTCGCTCGGTTGGCCCGTCGTCGGGCCGCAAGCGCCTGGAATCCTTACGCTTGCTCCGGCGCGCCGGTTCACCCTCTCGCGCTCCTCTCGCCGCTCCCCGCTTGCTTGCTCTCCTGCTGCGGCGTGCGACCGCTATCGGTTAATCTGAACCAGGAAGGGATTTGCAGCAAAACGCCATGAAGTCTCCGAAAATCCAGCGGGCGCTGCTGAGCGTCAGCGATAAACTTGGGCTGGCCGACTTTGCCCGTGCGCTGGCGGCCGCCGGCGTCGAGCTTTTCAGCACCGGCGGCACCCGCCGGCATTTGGAAAGCGAAGGCATCCCGGTGCGCGACATTGCCGACTACACCGGCTTTCCCGAAATGATGGACGGCCGCCTGAAGACGCTGCACCCCAAAGTCGCCGGCGGCATTCTCTGTCGCCACGACAACCCAGAGGACATGGCCGCGCTGCGGGAGCACGGCATCGCCAGTTTTGAGCTGGTCGTCGTCAATCTCTATCCCTTCCAAGCGACGATCGCCCGGCCGGGCGTGACGGTGGACGAGGCGATTGAGCAAATCGACATCGGCGGCCCCACGATGGTCCGCGCGGCGGCCAAGAACCACGCCTTCGTCACGATCGCCACGCAGCCGAGCCAATACTCGCGGATTTTGGAACAGGTCAGGGCGAGCGGCGAAACCACCTTTGAACTGCGGCGAGAGCTGGCCGGCGCCGCTTTTGAAATGACCGCCGTCTACGACCGCGCGATTGCCGATTTCTTCGCCCAACAGCAAGACCACGAGGCCGAGCCGTTCCCGCCGCAGTTGAATCTCACCCTTGAGCGGCGCGAGGTGCTCCGCTATGGCGAAAACCCGCACCAGCAGGCCGCGCTCTACGCCAAGCCGAATGTGTGCGGCGCGAATCTTGTCAGCGCGAAGCAGCTTAATGGTAAGGAACTGTCCTACAACAACCTGCTCGACCTGGACAGCGCGCTGGCGATTGCTCGCTCGCTTCCCGATGCGGCGGCGGTCGTTATCAAGCACAACAACCCCTGCGGAGCCGCGTCGGCGACGACGCTCGCCGAGGCGACGCGCCGCGCGATGGCGGGCGATCCGGTCAGCGCCTTCGGCTCGGTGCTCGGCTTCAATCAAACGATCGACGCCGCCACGGCCGAAGTGCTCGCCGAGCCGGGGCTGTTTGTCGAAGCCATCGTCGCCCCCGATTTTGACGATGCGGCGCTCGAAATCCTCACCACCAAACCGAAGTGGAAGCAGAACGTCCGGCTGCTCAAGGTCGGCCTGTTCGATGCGCCGCCCGAAACATATCAGTTGCGGCACATCGACGGCGGACTATTGCTGCAAGAAGCCGACGTGCTGCCCGAACCGGAACACGAATGGCAGGTCGTCACTGAAAAGCAAGCCGATGACGCGCTGCTCGCCGAGCTGCGCTTCGCCTGGGCGGTTTGCCGGCATGTTAAATCGAACGCGATTGTCGTCTGCAAAGAGCGCTCGCTGCTCGGGGCCGGTGCGGGCCAGATGAGCCGTGTTGATTCGGTTGAAATTGCGATTCGCAAGGCGGGCGAGCGGGTGCGCGGCGCGGTGCTGGCCTCCGATGCGTTCTTCCCCTTCGATGACTCGGTCCAAGCGGCGGCCGAAGCAGGCATCGCCGCGCTGATCCAGCCCGGCGGCTCGCGCCGCGATGAAGAAGTCATTGCGGCCTGCAACCAACACGGACTGCCGATGATCTTCACCGGGCGTCGCCACTTCAAGCACTAGACGGCCGCGCGTGAGCACCATTCTCGACAAGATCGTCGCCACCAAGCGGCAAGAAATCGCGGCGGCCAAGGCCGCGCGGCCCGTAGCCGAACTGCGCGCCGCGGCCGCAGCCGCCCCGCCGCCCCGCGATTTTTTCGCCGCGCTCGCCGCGCCAGGCCCGATCCGGCTGATTGCGGAAGTCAAAAAGGCGAGTCCCTCGGCGGGTACCATCCGCGCCGATTTTGATCCGGTCTCGATCGCCACCACTTACGAGCAGCACGGGGCCGCCTGCATCAGCGTTTTGACCGATGAGCCATATTTTCAAGGCAAGCTCGACTACTTGCGCCAGGTTCGGGCGAACGCCTCGCTGCCGGTGCTCCGCAAGGACTTCATTCTCGATCCGTACCAACTCTACGAAGCCCGCGCCGCCGGGGCCGATGCGGTGCTGCTGATTGCCGAGTGTCTCGACGACTGCGCGCTGCGGAGCCTCTTGAACGAGGCCGTCGCGCTGAAGATGACGCCGCTGGTGGAGCTATACGAGCCGGAAAACTTGCCGCGCGTCTTGGACGCCGGGGCGACGCTGATTGGCGTGAACAATCGCAATCTGCACACCTTTGAAGTTGATCTCGACCACACGCTCCGCATGCGCAAGCGCGTGCCCGACGAGTGCGTGCTGGTCGGCGAGAGCGGGATTCGCACCCGCGCTGATGTGCTGCGGTTGCAAGAAGCGGGCGTCGATGCGATTCTCGTCGGCGAGCAGCTTATGGCGCAGCAGGATATTGGCGCGGCGGTCGATGCGCTGCTCGGACGCTGAGCCGTGAAAGGGTTCGTCCCTCTCGTAACCCCAATAGCCGGCGAGCAACGCTCGCCGGTCCCACTCGGCGCGAACCGGATGACGTAAGACGTAAAACGGCGAGCGTTGCTCGCTGGCTATTGGGTTTGGTTCCATCAAAAGGGAAAACTGTTCCAAAGCGCTTCACGCATACCCGCGATGATGGCGCAGATCTTCCGGCTGCGGCGCAAACGTGCCGCCGGCAAAGTGCGGCGCGGCCGCAGGGCGTTCGCCGCTTTGGTGGCGGTAGCCTTCGCTCAGGTGCATCATCACTTCGAGAATCAGCAGATCGGCGCGGTTCATGACATGCCGGGCACTGCGGTTGCCCAGCCCGACGATCAGTTCTTCGAGCACGCCCACATGCAACTGCATCGCCCGCTGCGCGGAGATGCCGCTTCCGACGAGCAGTTCGACCAGTTCGTTCATCTCGCGGGTCATGTTGCCCGAACCCATGATGACGTACGCCCGTAGCATGTCACGGTAGCGGCGCACGACGCTCTCGGGAATCGGCCGCGAAGCGGGAGCATAAGCGCCATCGGCCTGCTGGGCGTGCGCCGCCGATTGAGGTGCTCCGCGCCGGAGTTGTTCTAGTTCCTGGATCAACGCCCGCTGCTGGGTTAGCAGCCGCTCGGCTTCCTGATGTTCTTGGGCCAGCCGCTGTTGCTGGGCTTGGACGAGTTGACGGTTCTCGCAGAGCAGTTGGTGGTACTGCATCGCACGGGCTACCGTCCACAACAGGCTGCGCGTCGTCGTCGACTCGACACAGCAGTA
>CAYZVT010000347.1:0-5213 GCA_964481585.1 uncultured Pirellulales bacterium | reverse complement strand
ATCGTCGACGAGTTCACCGGACGCTTGATGCAGGGCCGCCAGTGGAGCGATGGGCTGCACCAAGCGGTCGAGGCCAAGGAAGGCGTGCGGATCAAGGAAGAAAACCAGACGCTGGCGACGATCACGCTGCAAAACTTCTTCAAGCTCTACGACAAGATCTCCGGCATGACCGGCACCGCCATGACCGAGGCGGGCGAATTCTGGAAAATCTACCAGCTCGACGTGATCGGCGTGCCCACCAACCGCCAGTTGCAGCGGCTCGAACACGCCGACGTGATCTATCGCAGCGAGCGCGAAAAATTCGCCGCGATTGCCGATGAAATCGAGCGGATGAATAAGTACGACACGCTCTTTCTCAGCGACGGCGAAGTGCTCATCGGCACGATCAAAAACGAAAGCGGCGAGCAGGTCGAACTGATCGAAGCGGAAAATAAGAAGCCGCACACGGTTCCGCGCTCGAAGATCAAGCAGATCGAGTACCACGGCCGCCCGATCCTGGTCGGCACGGTTTCGATTGAAAAAAGCGAACGGCTCGGCACGCTGCTCGACAAGCGCGGCATTAAGCATGAGGTGCTCAACGCCAAGCAGCACAAGCGCGAAGCCGAGATCGTCGCCCAAGCCGGCCGCCTGGAACGGGTCACGATCGCCACGAACATGGCCGGCCGTGGGACCGACATCATCCTCGGCGGCAATCCCGAGAACATGGCCTGGGCGCTCTTGCAAGACAAGTACGCCACCCGGCTCGACGTGCCGAAGGAAGAATGGGACGCGCTCGTTCACGAGATCGAGCAGCGCGAGGGGATGAAGGCCGAAGGCCAGCGCATCAAAGAGATGGGCGGGCTGCACATCATCGGCACCGAACGGCACGAGGCACGCCGCATCGACCTGCAGCTACGGGGCCGCTGCGGCCGCCAAGGCGATCCCGGTAGCAGCCGTTTCTATCTGTCGCTCGAAGACGACCTGATGCGGATCTTCGCCGGCGAGTGGGTCAAAGGCATGCTCACCCGACTCGGCATGCAGGATGGCGAAGCGATCGAAAGCAAGATGGTCAGCCGTCGCATCGAAGGCGCTCAAAAGAAGGTCGAAGAGCGCAACTTCGAGGTCCGTAAAAACCTGCTCGAATATGACGAGGTCATGGACGAGCAGCGGAAGCGCGTCTACCGCTATCGCCAGCGCATTCTCGATGGCGCGAACTGCCGCAACCTAATCGCCGAGATGATCGACAAGCAGATCGACGACCATCTGGGCGTCTATCTGGCCGCCGATTACGGTGCGCAGAGCTTCGCGGTCGAAGCCGGCCGCCGACTGGGGGTGGAGCTTGATCCACGCGACTTCCGGGGTGCCGATTTTGAATCGGCCGAACGCACCGCCAAAGACGAAGCCGAGCGGATGGCCGAGTCGCAGGTGCTCGACGCGATCGACGAAAATCTGCCGGACGAGGAAGAAGAAGGCGAATGGAACTGGGATGCGCTGGCCAAGGTGCTCAACGCCCGCTGGAATCTGAACCTGCGCGACCGCGACCTGAAAAAGATCGGCCGCGATAACCTGGCGGAAACGCTGATCGAGAAGTCGCGCGAGGCGATTCAGCAGATCGACCTGAGCGACGGTGCCCGCTACCTGCGGGACGGCTACAATCTCGCCACGGCTTGCGACTGGCTAAAGTTCAAGTTTGACATCGAACTTGATCCCGAGTCGCTCCAGGGGATGGAGCCGCCGCGGATCATCGCGCTGGCCCATCAAAAGGCGGCCGAA
Source organism: uncultured Pirellulales bacterium (assembly GCA_964481585.1). Taxonomy (GTDB): domain Bacteria; phylum Planctomycetota; class Planctomycetia; order Pirellulales; family CAYZVT01; genus CAYZVT01. The sequence continues at coordinate 3,461 of CAYZVT010000347.1, read as the reverse complement.
GCCTACGATGCCCGCGAAGCCGAATACCCGGTGATGGCTGGGCTGTATCACTTCTCGACCCGCGACGCGAACGGCGTCCGCTACGACCGCGAACAACTGGTCGAGTGGGCGGCACAGCGGTTCAACGCGCCGGTCTCGATGGATGACCTGCGCAGCAAGCAGCGCGACGAAGTCCGCCAGCTGCTCGTCGGCTACAGCCGCCAGAACAACGCCCGCGCCAGTGAAGTGCTCGCCGAAGCCCATGCGCGCGTTGACCGGCTCTTTGGCGATGCCGGCGGCGAAACCGCCGCCAGCGCCGACGGGCAGCTTGACTCGCTCACCGCTTGGCTCAAAGAAAAGGCCGAGTGCGAAATCGAACCGAAAGACTTGGCCAAACTCGACCGCGAAAAACTGATGCAGCGCGTCGAGATGGCGGTCGAAGACCACTTCCGCCCCGAGATGCGCCGCATGGAGCGGGCACTCGTGCTGCAGCTTCTCGACATGGCCTGGAAGGATCACCTGCTGGCGATGGACCACCTGCGGAGCAGTGTGGGCCTGCGGGGCTATGCCCAGGTCGATCCGAAGGTCGAGTACAAGCGCGAGGGCATGCGGCTGTTCGACGACATGTGGAAGTCGATCTATGCCAACGTCACGAATCTGATCTTCCGCATGGAACAGCTCGACGAGCGGTTCGTCGGCTCGACCTGGACCGAAGCCGAGGCGATTCACGAGTCGCCGCCGAGCGAAATCAGTGCGCAGCAGCAAGCGGCGCTCGACGGCAGTGAGTCGGCCCCGCAGGGCGATGTGAAGATCGAGCCGATCCGCAACCGTGGCGAGCGCGTCGGCCGCAATCAGCCCTGCCCCTGCGGCAGCGGCAAGAAGTACAAACAGTGCTGCATGCGGAAAGAAAGCGCCACCGTTTAGCGCAGCACCGCCCGGGCGGCACCATTTTCCCTCCTGCGACAGAGAAAGGATTCTCTGGCCGTGGCTTATCTGCTGAACTTGCTCTACTTGGCGCTGCTCGCGGCGCTCTCGCCTTATCTGCTCTGGTCGGCGCTGCGCAAGGGCAAGTACCGCCAAGGCTACGCGGCCAAGCTCTGGGGCGCGGTGCCCACGCGGTCGGGCAGCCGGCCCTGTGTTTGGCTGCATGCCGTAAGCGTCGGCGAGGTGAATCTGCTCCAGCGGCTCGTGGCGGAACTCGCTCAGCGCCGGCCCGATTGGGACCTTTTTATCTCGACGACGACGAAGTCGGGGTTTGAACTTGCGCAAAAGCGCTACCCGCACCTGACGGTGTTTTACTGTCCGCTCGATTTCAGCTGGGCCGTGCGGCGCGCGATGCGGCGTATCCGGCCCGATCTGGTCGTTCTCGCCGAACTGGAGTTGTGGCCCAATCTGGTGCGCGCGGCGCGTGAGCACGGCAGCCGCATTGCAATCATCAATGGCCGGCTGAGCGACAGAAGCTTTCGCGGTTATCGCCGGCTGCGGCCGCTCGTGCGATGGGTGCTCCGCCAGATTGATCTGGTGGCGGTGCAGAACGACCAGTACGCCGACCGCTTCCGCGCGCTCGGCACGCCGCCGGAGCGAATCGCCGTGACCGGCTCGCTCAAATTCGACGGCGCGGAAACCGATCGCGGCAACGCCCACACCACGCGGCTGCGCGATTTGGCGGGCTTTCGATCCGACGAAACGATCTTTCTCGCTGGCAGCACGCAAGAGCCGGAAGAGGCGCTCGCCGTCGCCGCGTATCGTAGCTTGCGGCGCGCGCATCCGGGGCTGAGGCTGATTCTCGTGCCACGCCACCCCGAGCGCTTCGAGGCGGTTGCCGCGCTGCTCCGCGATCTGCAAGTCCGCTTTCGCCGCCGCAGCGAACTGCTAGACAAGCCGCTCGGGCCGGACGAGGTGTTGCTCGTCGATACGGTCGGCGAACTTGGCGCTTGGTGGGGCGCCGCGCATGTCGCCTATGTCGGCGGCAGCCTCTCGCGGCGAGGGGGCCAAAACATGATCGAGCCGGCCGCCTACGGCGCGGCGGTTTCCTTTGGGCCGAACACCTGGAACTTCCGCGACATCGTCGCCGCCTTTCTCGCCGCGGACGCGGCCGTGGTCGTCCGCGATGGAGAGGAACTGACTGACTTCGTCCGGCGTGCCCTGGAAGAACCCGACTTCGCCCAGCGGCTGGGCGAGCGCGCCGGGCGGCTCGTGCAATCGCAGCTTGGCGCGGTCGGCCGCACCGCTGATCTGCTCTTGGCACGACTTGCCGAAGCCCGCCGCCGCGAACCGCTTCGCCGGGCCGCTTAGCGCCGTTTTCCCGCAGTAGCTCGTCCTTCCCGCGCAGGCGGCCGTCTAGTGGTCGGAAAGCTAGAGGCTGTCGCCGATGAGCTATAGGCCTAGGCTCCAATTCCCTTTTCGCCCGCGGCCTCCAGCTCGGTTAGCCGCTTCGGGCGCTCCAGGGGTAGCGGTCAGCTATCAGCCGTCAGCAAAACACGACCTTCCCGCGCGGGCGGGAATCCAGCGGGTTTTCGGGGGCTTCCGCTCTCGCGGTGCGCCCCCGCCACCCGCTCGCTTTCGGCTTGGGGGGCGTCAACTGGTTGCTCCAATTGCGACCGGCAGTTTATAATGGCCGTTCGTTTTTTCCCCTTCTCCCTGTTGTATTGAGCCGGTGACGAGCGCGGCACGCGGCTGGAGGACTCTTGTGGCATCAGGCAAGTATCTGTTCACTAGCGAAGCGGTCAGCATGGGGCACCCCGACAAGCTGGCTGACCAGATTTCTGACGGAGTTTTGGACGCCCTGTTTGCGCAAGACCCGTTGAGCCGCGTCGCATGCGAAACGATGGTCACCACCGGCATTGCGATCATCGCCGGCGAAATCACCACCAAGGCCCAGGTCGACTATGCCAGCGTCGTCCGCGACGTGATCCGCGAGGTCGGCTACACCGACGATAAGATGGGCATCAACGCCGACACGTGCGCCGTGATGGTTTCGATCGACAAGCAAAGCCCCGACATCGCGATGGGCGTCGATGAGCGTTCGACCGAGGGCAAAGACATCGGTGCCGGCGACCAGGGTTTGATGTTCGGCTACGCTTGCAATGACACGCCAGAGCTGATGCCGCTGCCGATTGCTCTTTCGCACCGCATCCTCAACCGCCTCACCGAAGCCCGGCAGAACGGCGACGTGAACTGGCTCCGTCCCGACAGCAAGAGCCAGGTGACAGTCGAGTACGATGGCCTGCGGCCCGTGCGGATCGACACCGTAGTCGTTTCGACGCAGCATAATGAGGATGTCACGAACGAGACGATCCGCAAGTACATCATCGAACAGATCATCAAGCCCTGCCTGCCGGCGGAGATGATCAAGGGCGAGATCAAGTATCACATCAACCCGACCGGCCGCTTTGTTGTGGGGGGGCCGCATGGCGACTGTGGCTTGACCGGCCGCAAGATCATCGTCGACACCTACGGCGGCATGGGCCGTCACGGCGGCG
>CAYZVT010000346.1:0-5228 GCA_964481585.1 uncultured Pirellulales bacterium | reverse complement strand
AGCATCCGCTTTCCGCTTTCCGCTTTCCGCTTTCTTCATCATCCTCGTCCCGGCCCTCTAGCACCGCTCCTCCCCATGTGCGGCATCACTGGCGCTGTTTGGACTTCGCCGCAACTGGCTCTCGATGCGCCGGCGTTGGCGCGGATGATGGACGTGCTGCGGCATCGGGGGCCGGACGAGGCGGGCGAGTATCGCAGTGAACTGCGCGTTCAAGAGCCGCGCGGCACGATGCCCGGCGTCGCGCTGGGCTTTCGGCGGCTTTCAATTCTCGACCTGGCGTGCAGCCAGCAGCCGATGGCCAACGAAGACGGCTCAGTGTGGGTCGTCTTTAACGGCGAGATCTACAACTACCGCGATTTGCGGCAGCGGCTGGAAGGGAGCGGCCATCGGTTCCGCAGCCGCGGCGATACGGAGGTCTTGGTTCATCTTTACGAGGACGAAGGGGACGATTTTCTCCAGCATCTGAACGGCATGTTCGCGCTGGCGCTGTGGGACCAGCGCCGCGGCCGGCTGCTGCTGGCCCGTGATCGGTTGGGGCAAAAGCCGCTCGTCTATCGCCAAGAGCACGACCGGCTGCTGTTTGCCAGCGAGCTAAAAAGCCTGCTCGCCGCGCCCGGTGTTGCCCGCGAGCTTGATCCCAATTCGCTCGACGAGTACCTCACGTACCAGTACGTCCCTTACCCGAACACGATCTTTCGCGGCACGAAAAAGCTGCCGCCTGGGCACTACGCGGTGTTTGAAAACCGCACGCTCTCGGTCCAGCCGTACTGGCGGCCCGACTTCAACTGCGAGATCGAGCGGCCGGTGGGCGATTACGTGGAGGAACTGCGCAGCCGGCTGACCGATTCGGTCCAATTGCGGATGCAAAGCGACGTGCCGCTCGGAGCGTTTTTATCCGGCGGTGTGGATTCGTCGCTCATCGTCGCGCTGATGCAGCAATCGGCGCGTCAGCCGGTGAAGACTTTTTCGATTGGCTTTCCGGTGCCGGAGTACGACGAGACGCAGTATGCCCGCCAGGTGGCGGCGCATCTTGGCACGGAGCATCATGAGTTTCAGGTCGAGCCAAAGGCGATTGAGCTACTGCCGAAACTCGCCTGGCATTACGACGAGCCGTTTGCCGATAGCTCCGCGATCCCGACCTTTTACCTTTCGCAGCTAACGCGCGAGCATGTGACGGTGGCGCTGTCGGGCGACGGCGGGGATGAGTTATTTGCCGGCTACCCACGCTATCGGGCGGTGAAACTGGCCGAGCAGATCGACCGCTTGGGGGCGCTCCGCAGTGCGCTGGCGGCGCACCTTTGGCAGCGTCTGCCGGCCAGCCCTCGACAAAAGGCGCTGCTGCGGCGGTGGAAGCGGTTTTGCGAAGCGGCCGGCCTGCCGCCGGTGCGGCGGTATGCCGAGTGGATCTCGATCTTCGGCGAAGCTCGCCGCGCGGCGCTGTACTCGGACGAGTTTTTGCAGCAACTGGAGGATTCCGACCCGCTGATGTTTTTGCAGGCGGCGTTCGCGCGCGTGAGCGAGCGCGATGCGGTCACGGCGGCTTCGCTGGCCGATCTATTGACGTATTTGCCGTGCGACCTGATGACGAAGGTGGACATCGCCTCGATGGCCCATGGGCTGGAATGTCGCCAGCCGTTTCTCGATCGCCGGGTGGTGGAATTGGCGGCCGGGATGCCCCGGCAACTGAAAATACCCGGCTGGCGCGGCAAGTGGATTCTGCGGCGGGCGTTCGGCGATCTGCTGCCGGCGACGGTTTTCACGCGCCGCAAGATGGGCTTTGGCGTGCCGCTCGACCACTGGTTCCGCGGCCCGCTGCGCGGCTATCTGGAAGAAGTGCTGCTCGATCCGGCGACCTTGGGTCGGGGGTACTTTCGCCCCGCAGCGGTTCAGCAGCTTGTCCGCGAGCATACCCGCGGCGCGTTCGATCACGCCGCCCGGCTGTGGGCACTGCTGATGCTGGAGCTTTGGAATCGCCAGTGGCTCGCCTAGCGCGACCTAGCGCACGCGGCAAAAAAGCGACCGCTTTCGCCACACTAGAATCGCACCGAGGCCGCCCAAGAGCGCCCAGCTGGCCGGTTCCGGCAGCGGCACGTAATTCGACAACACGACCTGATTGTTCTCGTAGCTCACATCGAACCGGCCCCAGCGGTTGTAGACCGACGAGAACGTACCAAGCAGCGAATCGGCGGTGAGCACCGTGAAGGTGTCGCTGGGGTCGGGGCGGAACTTGTGCTCCAGCACGACGATCAGATCGCCGGCCAGCTGGGCGACGCCGTTCACGTCGAGCAGATCGTTGCCGCCGGAGGCGATGTCGAGGAACAGCGTCCCGCCACTGCCGAAGGTGACGCCGCCGTTGACGCTGAGCGTATCGACCGACGTACCCGTTGACGAGCCTGGCGCGATCGTGCCATTAACGGTCAGAGCAGCGCCGGAGGCGAGGCCGATCGTGCCGTTGCCGCCGAGCGTGCCGGCCGCTCCGATCGTGTAAGCGCCTTGGCCGCTGGTCGTGCCATTGACGAGCAGCGTTCCCTCGTTGATGGATGTCGTGCCGGCGTAGGTGTTATTTCCATTGAAGGTGAGCGCTTGAGAGCCGGTCTTGATGACGTTTCTCCCGGACGAACCAGAGATGACGCCGTTGAAGGTGGTCGTCCCGGTGTTGGTGACGTCGAACGTCATGGCGCTTCCGCCGAAGGCGAGATTGCCGGTAAAGGTGAGATTGTTCTTCCCGCCGAACTCGATGACCGGCGCATTGCGGGTTTGCATGTGGTTGGTGAAGGTCTTCGCGCCGCCGGTGGCGACGATGCCGCCGTTGTTGTAGAACCACAGCCCGCCCTGTCCGAAGGCTTTGTTGTGCCCGACCTCGAACTGCGCTTCAACCAGGGTATTGGTGCTGCCGCCGATTGTGCTGCTGTTGTCGGCGTTGAAGACGTAGGTGCCGCCGCCTCGGAAGCGGACGTTGCCGGAGGGGAGTGACACGGTGTTGTTGAAGACGGCTCTTCCGCCATTGGCCCAGTGGGCGCCGCCGATCCCGTCGATCACCGACAGATTGAAGGTCGCCGTCGCGCCGGGCTGCACGCTGAGTTGGTTGTGCGTGATGGTAGCGCCGCCGACACCGTTGAAGGTGTACGTGTCCTCAACGACGAAGTTGTTTCCGGTCTCCACGGGAGCGGCGACCGTGACCGTACCGCTGCCATCGGTGAAACGGGCGACCTCGCCGTTTACCCACGGAACATGATTACCACTTGAAAAGGGCGAGTCGCGCCAGGAGGGATCGGCAAAGTTCCACTCGCCGCTGCCGCCGCTCGTGTTTTGGTTCGGGTCCCACCACAACGCTCCCCGCGCGCTGCTGCCGGCGACGAGAAACAGCGCGGCGGTTAGCGTCAGCAGGCAGGTTGCACCCCAGGCACTTCGGCGGCGACGAGAGAGCGTGGACTGCCTGTTTTCTCCGGTAATGCTGGTCATCACATTCCCCCCTCAGCGGCGGCTCTGGCGAGTACGAACTTGAGCGAAAAGCCGTCCTGTCCACTATAAGCAGTCCGAAACGGGCATGCCAGCTTTTTGCCTGCCCTCTCCCGCCGCCAGGGGGAAGATGCGTGCGGATCACCGTTCTTTTCCGGTCTTGAGCGCGGGAAGCGGCCCGTCGCATGTCCGACGTGCGCACCGCGCGCGGCTTCTGGTGGAAGCATCCGCCTCGGCGTCCGATTCTGCCGCCGGCGCTGGCTTTGCTGGCGCAGGGCGGAAGGCGGCGCGAAAATCGGCACACTTTGGCAGCGCTTATTTTCTTGGGCTGCCTCCGGCGAACCGATAAGATGAACCGCAGGCCCCATGGACACGTCAAGCTCGACGCAATGCCTCTCGTCTGCCACGCCTTGAAGGGAGCGTCAACACCCATGCAAAACGTCTTGGCCGTCATCCTGGCAGGTGGCAAAGGTTCGCGGCTCGAACCGCTCACGCGCGATCGGGCCAAGCCGGCCGTTCCCTTCGGCGGGGCCTACCGCATCATCGACTTTGCCCTCTCCAACTGCATCAACAGCCACATCCGCAAGATGCTCGTGCTGACGCAGTACAAGGCGATGAGTCTCGACCGGCACATCAACCTCGGCTGGCGGCAACTCCTCTCGCGCGAGTTGGGCGAGTTCATCGACGTGGTGCCCCCGCAGCAGCGGATCGACGAACACTGGTATCAAGGCACGGCCGACGCCGTTTATCAGAACATCTATACGCTCGAAAAAGAGCGGCCCGAGTACGTCGTCATCCTCGCCGGCGATCACATCTACAAGATGAACTACGGCAGCCTGGTTGACTTCCACATCAACAAGCAAGCCGACCTGACGGTGGGCGCGTTGCGGGTCTCGCTGCCCGAAGCCCGCCAGTTCGGCGTGATGCAGATCGACACGGACGGCCGTATCCAAGGTTTTGAAGAAAAACCGGACGAACCGCAAGCGATTCCCGGCGACCCGGAGCATGCGCTGGCCTCGATGGGCATCTACGTCTTTACGGCCCGGTTCCTGTTCGAGCAGCTCTGTCTCGACGCGACGCGGCCGGGCAGCCAACATGATTTTGGCAAGAACATCATTCCGTCGATCATCCATTCGCACCGCGTCTTTGCCTTCCCGTTCCGCGACGAGAACCGCAAAGCCGATGCCTACTGGCGCGATGTGGGAACGCTCGACGCCTATTACGAGGCGAACATGGATCTGGTGCATGTCGATCCGCTGCTCAACATGTACGACGAGCGGTGGCCGATTCGCACCTACCAGGCGAGTTTCCCGCCGCCGAAATTTGTGTTCGCCGAACATGGCGAGAACTCGCGGCGGGGCGAAGCGCTCGATAGCGTCGTTTGCCAAGGCTCGATCATCTCCGGCGGCCACGTCCACGGCTCGATTGTCGGCCCCAACACGCGCATCAACAGCTACGCGCACGTCGAAGATTCGATCCTATTTGAAGGGGTCGATATCGGCCGCCGTGCTCGTGTGCGACGCGCGATCATCGACAAGGGCGTGCAGATTCCGCCCGGCATCGAGATTGGCTATGATCTTGAACAAGACCGCGCGCGCGGGTTCACCATCAGCGAAGGCGGCATCGTCGTGATTGCCAAAGCGGATGGAGTCGATCAGTTCCTCGACGCGGAACAGCCGGCCTACGAGCACGCCGAGTAAAGCTTGTTCCTGGCTAGAGCGTGTCCACGACTCATCTAGCGCCCTTTGGGCAGGTTCGGTAAATTGGGA
>CAYZVT010000345.1:0-5289 GCA_964481585.1 uncultured Pirellulales bacterium | reverse complement strand
GGCAGCCCCCGGACCTCCTCATGAACGGCCTCGATCCCCCTCGCCTCGAGCCACCCCTTGACGAACCCGGCGGCTTCCAGCACCGCCTCGGGCTCGGACGTGTCATACGAGATCAACCGCTCGGCGAGCGCGTGAAGCAGCGGGTGGTTCATAAAGAACAAGCTCTGCGGCGGCACGGTGGTCAGGCTCCGCTCGGCGGTGCTCACGTCGGGACTCGGAAAGTCGAACGTCCGCAGCAAGCCTGGCGGATTGAGCCGGTCGATCTTGTAGTAAATCGTGCGCCGACTCGCTTGCGGATTGACCATCTTCTCATTCGGCGGGCCGTAGAGCGTGTCGTCGAGTCGCCCGGCGACCGCGAGCAGCGCGTCGCGCATGCTTTCAAAGTCGAGCCGCTGGCGGGGGAATTTCCACAGCAAGCGGTTCTCGGGATCGGCCAGCCGGCAGTCCGAGCGATCGCGGCTAGCCTGCTGGTACGTCGCCGAGAGCAAAATTTGCCGGTGCAATTTTTTGAGCGACCACCCTTGCTCGACAAACCGCGCGGCCAAATAGTCGAGCAGTTCGGGATGCGTCGGCGGCTCGCCTTGCAGGCCAAAATTGCTCGGCGTGCGGACGATCCCTTCGCCAAAATGGTGCTGCCAGATGCGATTGACGATCACCCGCGCGGTGAGCGGGTTGTTGGGATCGACGATCGCCTGGGCGAGTTCCAGCCGGCCGCTCCCTTCGGTAAATGGCTGCGGCCCGTCGGGCGAGAGGATGTGCAAGAACTGGCGCGGCACCGGCTCGCCCAAATTGCTCGGGTTGCCGCGACCAAAGACACGCGGCTCGTGCGGCACGGGGCGGTCTTCGAGCGACATCGCGCGCGGCGGCGCGCCAGTGCCCTCGGCGAGCCACTCTTCCACGGCTTGGAGCAACTTGCGGCGCTCATCCTGGCTCTTGCGGTCGGGAACAAGCGCCAAGTCGCCCGTCGGCGTGCGCCGCAATCGGCCCGGCGCGTTTTGGCCGTAAAACACCTGCCACAGCGCTTTCTCCGCCGGATCGAGCGGAGACGACGTTTTTGCGTCGCCTCCCGAGGCGGCCAACTGCTGTTGCCACTTCGCATCGACCGCCTGCAGTACCTCGGCATACGCGGCGGCTAGCTCGGCCAGCGTCTTCGGCGGTTGGCGCACGAGGGCGGCGAGCACGAGCGGACTGGCCCGGTCGGCCATCTCGGGAGCCGTAAAACTGTGGATGACGGCCGGCGCTTCATGCGCAAAGTCCGCTTCCGGCAGCGATGCCAGAGCATGCCACAGCGCAAACACCGGCTCGCGCGTTCGCCGCGACCGTTCGAGATACGCTTGCCAGCGCACAACCACCGTCGGGTTCAGATCACCCCCCTGGGTGATGAACATGAAGTCGCTCGTCGGCGGCTTGTCGCGCAAGTCGTGGGCGGCAAGCAAATACTCCGCGCAGCGCTCGCGCGAGCTTCTCTCCAGCTCGTCGTATTTCTTGGTCACGTAATCCGTCAGCTTTTGCTCACGGGCGGCAAGCTCCTGGGCGAATGTCCTGTATTCTTCGGTTTCGGGTGGCGCAGCCAGCAGCGGCGGCACGAGTGGCTCGACCGAACTGGCCATCACGCCGTAAAGCGAGTAGTAATCGCGCGTTGGAATCGGGTCGAACTTGTGATCATGGCACCGGGCGCAAGAGACCGTCAGCCCCATCAAGCCGCGCGTCACCACGTCAATCCGGTCGTCAATCACATCATGCGTGTTGCCATTGAACGCGCTGCCGAGCGTCAAAAAACCCATCGCGGCGAGCGGCCGCGGATCTTTGAGCGGCAGCTTGTCGGCTGCCAGTTGATGGAGCACGAACTGATCGTAAGGCAGGTCCTCGTTCAAGGACCGAATCACGTAATCGCGATACGTGTACGCCCAAGGGTAGTCCGAATCTTCCAGCAGCACGTAGCCTTTCGTATCCGCATAGCGCGCCACGTCGAGCCAGTGCCGCGCCCAGCGCTCCCCATAGCGGGGCGAAGCGAGCAGCCGGTCGACGACTTTTTGCCAGGCATCGGGGGCCGGGTCCTTCACAAAACGCGCAACTTCCTCCGGCGTGGGCGGAAGCCCCGTCAGGTCAAACGTGACGCGGCGGAGCAGCGTTCTGCGGTCGGCAGCCGGCGAGGGCTTCAAACCCTTTGCCTCCAGCGCCGCGAGAATAAACTGGTCGATCTCGTTGTTCGGCCAGTCGGCTTGTTGAACCGCCGGCGGCTGCGACTGTTGCACCGGCTGGAAGGCCCAGTGCTTGCGGCCTTCGGCGAGCCGTTTTTCCCAGGCGTCGGACAGCCCGCCCGGCGATTGCTTGATGGGCGCGGCAGGTGCGCCCTTGTTCTCCGGCCAGGGCAGACCCATCGCAATCCATTGCCGCAGAACATCGACCTGCTGTTCGGGAAGTTTTCTGTCGGGGGGCATTTCCAGTCCGTCGTGCCGGACCGCTTCGATTAGCAGGCTCTCGTCGGGCTTGCCCTCGACCGCCGCCGGACCGCTGTAGCCGCCGATCAGCAGCGCGTCGCGCGAAGTCAGCCGCAATCCGCCCTCGACCTCGCCCGCTCCGTGGCAGTCGTAGCAGCGCTCGACGAGTACCGGCCGCACATGCTTTTCAAAAAACTCCACCTGCTCGGGATCAGCAGCACGCGCAGACTGCACCGCAAGCAGCGCGAGCAACACTGTGCCGCAACCGGCGATGGTCTGGAGAAGTTTCATGAACATCATTCCCGAGTTTTCGCATCAGACTCGTGGCGGGCGCGCGACGGCGCGCGGGAGGCTGATCCGGGCGCAGTGATCGTCGGTCACTGCTGGAACGAACTCTTTAAGTGCCGACGTTCGAGAGCGGGCGGGCCGCGCCGTTGGTTTCAGCCCGGCTGCTCGTCCGTCCCGACTCGGCAATCAGGTGGGCAGCGACAAACTCCTCATTCAACGTGACGCCCAGGCCGGGACGGTCGGGCACGCTGATCCAGCCATCTTCGGCCTGCACCCGCTCCAGCGTCAGCTCATGCCGCAGCGGCGAATCTTCCACACAATCCTCGAACAAAAACGCATCGCGGCAGGTGCTCAGCCAGTGCAATCCCGCAGCCACCGTGACCGGGCTGGTGTAGCAGTGATTGCAGAGCCGCGCGCCGATCTCCTGCACCCGGTGCTTGAGGTACTGCGCATCGCTAAAGCCGTTGCGTGCCAGGTCGACCTGATACACGTCGAGCGCGGCGGCGTCGAGGAGCGGCCGCCACGACTCGCGGCCACACTCTTCCTCGCCCCCGGCAATCGGCACCGGTGATCGGTCGCGCAGCCAACGATAGCCCGCCACATCGTCCGGCCGCAGCGGTTCTTCGAGCCAGCCGATGTTAAAGTCGTCGAACGCCTGAGCGCGGCGAAGCGCGGTCCGCGCGTCCCACACACAACCGGCGTCGATCAGCAGCGTGCCGTCGCCCATTCCCTCGCGCGCCCCGCGGACCAGATCGAGATCGAGCGCTTCGCTCTCGCCCATCGGTTCCCAGCCGAACTTGATCGCCCGATAGCCCGCCTCGCGCCACCGCTGGGCGATGGCGCACGTTTCCTTGCCATCGCGGCCAAAGAGAATCGAGGCGTAAGCCTGGATACGGTCGTGCTGCTTGCCGCCCAAGAGCCGATGAATCGGCTCGCCAAAATGCTTGCCCTTGAGATCCCACAGCGCCATATCAATCGCGGCCATCGCCGTGATCGTCACCGAGCTGCGCCCAAAATACATCGAGCGGCGGTACATCTTCTGCCAAATCCGCTCGTGTTCGAGCGGGTTTTCGCCGAGCACGATTTCGCGCAGCCCGCTGGCGATGTTGTGGCTGAACGGCGCGTCGATAATCGCCTTGACCACCTCCGGTTGCGAGTCGGCTTCGCCAATTCCCTCTAGCCCGGTGTCGGTGCGAACGCGGACCAGCACGGCATCCTGACTGCTGGCCGTCTTGCTCTCGACCTGTGGGATGCGCAAAACCTGACAGAGAACTTCGGTAATTTTCATGAGGTTGGACCCACAGGATGAAGTGCGACGGCGATGGCCTCAATGCCGATCGTATACAATATCCAATGATCCGCAGCCCGTCAACAAAAAGTGCTGCGTCCCCTTTTGGGGATTGGTTGACGCTGAAGCGCATACAATATATCTTGTTCCTGGCTTCGCCATCGGCCGCTGCCTGGCTTTTGGCGCATTTTCAGAAACCCAAGGCGCCAGCTATGAGTGCAGTGACCCCGCTCGTGTTCAGTCTTCGCGAGCAGATTGCCGAGCGGATTCGCAACGACGTGCTCTGTGGCCGGTTGGCCGAAGGGGAGCCGCTGACCGAGGCCAAGCTCGTCGCCCGCTTTGGCGTCAGCCGCACGCCGATCCGCGAAGCGCTGCAACAGCTCACGCACGAAGGGCTGCTCGAAGGGCGGCCGAACGCCGGCGTCAAAGTCGCCCACCGCCCGCCCGACGCGATCCGCGAACTGGTCGTGCCGATCCGCCGCCGCGTCGAGACGTTCGCGCTGCGGTCGTTCTTTAGCGATCTGAACGAGGCCGATTTCGACCAGTGGAACCGCATCCTCGCCGCGCTTCGCGCCGCCTGCGAAGCGGGCGACTACGCGGCCATCGCCGAACAGGATATCGAGTTCCATCGCTCGATCATTCGCCGGGCCAAGCAGCGCGATCTGGAATCCCTCTGGGCATCGCTTCTGGCGCGCGTGCGGTCGCACTTTTGGGCGACGCAGCGGCGCAACTACTCCGAACCGTTGGAAATCTACGAAGAACACGCGCGGATCATCGACGCCTTTCGCAGCGGCGACATCGAAACGGCCGTTACCGCCCTGGAAAACAACATCAGCTGAGGCTCTTCCCACGACTGCGCGCCGCAGCGAAGGCAGGTTCCGCTAGCGGGGACCAGTGCTGCATCGCCGGTGCGCTTATCTCCTCTTGCTCGTTCCACGCCGGAGCCGTTCGCTGCTTATGTCCCGCCAGATCGTTCGCCCTGAGAAGTTGGATCTCGACTCGCCCGGTCGTCGTGATTATTGGGTCGCGCTGGAGCACGACAGCATTTGGGGCGATCACCTCATCCCGCTTACGGTGTTCGTGGGACCGCAGGCGAAGCAGGGCGAAGGGCTGGTCGCCTTTGGCGCGAATCACGGCAATGAGTACGAAGGCCCGGTCGCGCTCAAACACTTGCTGCGCGACATCTCGCTTGACGACGTGACGGGCCGGATCATCCTCGTCCCGGTGCTTAACCCGGGAGCGTTTTTGGCCGGCACGCGCGAAAGCATGCTT
>CAYZVT010000344.1:0-5306 GCA_964481585.1 uncultured Pirellulales bacterium | reverse complement strand
CTAATTTGCCGCCGGGTATTGTAGCGGCAATGCGAAACCGAGGAAGCATCGAGCTGCGGAACGGAGCTTACTCATCACCCCTTTCCAGGGCAAAACTGATTAGCAAAGCGATGCTCATTTCAAGCACTGCTGGGCAAGCCAGCAGTGGCACCCAACGTCGCAACCGACTTCACCACTCGACCCGCTCGTAGCGTTCCGCCAAAAGCTGTTGCACGCGGGCTTGCGGCCACGTTTCGAGCGGCTCATGGGCTTGCCACTGTTCGATCAGCGCCGCTTCGAGCGCCTTGCGCGAGACGGGTAGATTGGTCACGAACTGGTCGTGCGTGCGGCGCTGGCGGTAGTCGGGCTGGCGTGGCGGGGATTTGAGACAGGCCGAGATCAGTTCCAGCGGAAAGTCGTACAGCAAGGTGCCGTGATAGAGCAGATGCGTCCGCTTGCAGCGCAGGCTGTTGCCCGAAAATTTTAGGTCGCCCACCGTCAGGTCGCTCGTTCCTTGCCGCGTCGCGCTGGGCAAAATTTTTTTTAGGGCGGCGGCCACTCGGCCGAGGACGAATTGGTGGGCCAGATCGATCAGCCGCGTGTCGGGAAAGCGCTCGTAGCTCAGCACCACGGCGTACATCAAGCAGCCCGGCCCGGTGAGGACCGTCGCCCCGCCGCTTGCGCGCCGCAGCACGGGAATCTCGCGCTGGATGCACTCGGCCAGATGGACTTCCAACTCGATCTTCGACGAGCGGCCGAGCACGACCAGCGGACGCTCAGGCTCCCAGAGCCGCAGCACCCCTTCGGTGTCGCCGGTCGCTTCGGCCTCATCGAGCAGCGCTTCGTCCAGCGCGAGATTTTCTTCGGGGGAGGGAAGCGTGAGAGCAAGCAGACGCATGGGCGGGCGACTACGCAGGCTGGCGGGCGGGCGCGTGGTTGAACCGGCTCGGGCCGGCCTCTACACTTTATACTCTCTCCTCTGCCTTGGGGACGCTTCTTTTCTTTCGGATTGATTCGCGAACCCAACCCTGCGGGACTGCGTTGGCGTAGCCTTCCGGCCTCCCGATCGGTCGGCCTCATTTATTTTGGTAGCCAAGGTTCACTATGTCACATGCTTCACCCGACCGCGAGCCGGTTTCGCCGGACGACCATCTGCCGCCGGTCGAGCCGCCGAGCGCGAGCTTTATCTTGCAGCTTTTTATCGTGCCGGGGGTGATCGTGGTGGCGATCGTGCTCGTCTGGCTGCTCTTTACCTGGGTCGCGCGCGCCGGGGACGATCCGAAGCAGTACATCAGCGGCCTGCGGCGTCCCGGACCCGGCCGCTGGCAGGTCGCCGCCAATCTGGCCAACACTCTCCGCGACGAGCGGTACGAATCCTTCAAGCGCGACCGCGAAGCGGCGCGGCAGTTGGCCGAGATTCTTAGCGAGGAACTCGAAGCCGGCAACATGGAAGAAAAGCCGGTCACGCTCCGCGTCTTTCTCGCGCGAGCGCTGGGCGAGTTTTATGTGGACGAAGGGCTGCCGGTGCTTATCCGCGCCGCCACGACTCAGCGCGACCCGGCCGAGCTCGATGTGCGCCGCGCGGCGGTCGAAGCGATTGCCCTGCTCGGTGAAAACGTGCAGCGCGAGACGGGCAAGCCGCTCGATAGCCCAGAACTCGACGCAGCACTCCGAGAGCTGGCGCGCGACGACGATCCCCAGATGCGCGTCCGCGTGGCGTATGCGCTGGGCGTGCTCGGCGGTGAGGAGCGGCTCGACCTGCTCGAAATGCTGCTCCGCGACGCCAACGCCGATGTGCGTTACAACGCCGCCACGGGCCTCGCCCGGCATGGCCGCACCGAGGCGATTGAGACGCTGGTGGAAATGCTCGATCCGAATCAGCAGGAAGCGACCGCGCTGGAAGGCGAAGTCGGACGCCGGCCCACGAAGCGGGCGCTGATCCATCTCAACGCCCTCCGCGCGATACAAAAACTCGCCGCCGCCAATCCGCAGTCCGATCTCGCGCCGCTGCGGCCGGCGCTCGAAAAGCTAGCCGCGGCCGACGTGCCCAAAGTGGTTCAAGTCGAAGCCGCCGCGACGCTCGCAGCACTGCGTTAGAAGCGCCGGGGCATTCCGGGGCTTCCGCACTTCGCGGTGCGCCCCCGCCACCGGTTGCTTTATCGTTATAAGAGCCTGCTTCTCCACTTCGCCGCAGGGCCGAAAAAGCCTCTGGTAAGCCGTAGCGATTGCGCAAAGAGCGGTGCGCAAGCGGTAGCTGGTAAAGCGGTTGCGGCGCGGCGGCAGCGCTCCGCCTCGGCGCGCGGGGCGGTGAACTTCAGAAAATATTTTTCGCTCTAAGAGCTTGGCCGGCTAGCAGTTCAAAGCAGGCAGCTTTGCGAGAGGCAAAATTTCATTTGCCGCTTCGCATTTCGTTGGCCACACTCCAGGTAATAGGGTCCGCGCCGACGATTTTGGCTCAAGCTAGACTTGCTCAAAGCCGAGCGCCGCGCGGACAAGAGCGGAAATCCGCCGCACGAACCGGGGGAAAGAAGGAATCGAGCGATGACGACCCAGCTTCAGAGACTTTCACTCTTGATTTCCGCCTGCGCGGCTTTGGCGCCGGGGGCGGCAAAGGCTGACTGCTGCCAAAGTGCGTACCGGCTCGTTTGCCAGACGGTCCACGAACAGCGGCAAGCGACTGCTTATCGCTTGGAACAAGAGACGGTTTACGATCAGCAAACGATCGTCACGCAGCGCCCGGTTTGGGAAACCCAAACCCGCGAGCGGCGTTACATGGTCAGCCGCCCGGTGTTTGAGACGAGCGAGCGGACCGAGACGTACAAGGTGATGCGTCCGGTTTGGGAGACGCAGATGCGCGATTGCAGCTACGATCGCGTGCGCACGGTCTACGAAACGCAACAGCGCGAAGAACGCTACGTCGTGGCCCGTCCGGTGTGGGAGACGCGCGAGCGCGAAGAATGTTACACGGTCCGCCGTCCGGTGATCGAAACGGCGACGCGGGACGAGCATCACACAGTCCTGCGGCCCGTCACGTCGTACCGCACGCAGTATGTCGATCAAGGAACCTACGTCAACCAGGTAAGCTGCTTGCCGGGCCGCGTGCATAACACGCTACGGTGGGTGCCCGGGGGCTGCACGACCGACCCACTCACCGGCGCGGCGACGTACCAGCGCGGCGGGCTGGCCTGGGTGCCGGTGCAAGAGCCCTCGCGGCAGATCGTGGCCCGCGTCTGGCAGCCGAACGTCGTGGCCCAGCAAATTCCGGTGACGCAGTACGTCCCCGAGCAGGTCACGCGCAAAGTGCCGGTGCAGGTTTGCCGGATCGTGGAAGAACAAGTGACGCGGAAAGTGCCGTACCAGGTCTGTCGCATGGTACAGGAGACGCAGGTGCGGCGCGTGCCGGTGACGGTGGCGCGTCAGGTGGTAGAGCGGGTCGAGCAACAGGTGCCGTATCAAGTCTGCCGGATGGTGGAAGAGGAGTGCGTCCGCAAGGTGCCGGTGACGACCTGCCGCATGGTGCAGGAAGAACGGGTTGAGCCGTATCAGGTGCGGGTTTGCCGCATGGTGCAGACCGAACAGACGGTGCAGGTGCCGCGAACGGTCTGCCGCTATGTACCGGTGACGTACAGCTATACCGTGCCCCGCACGGTGGTGATGCGGGTGCCGATCGACCCTTGCGGCGCGACGACTTGCTCGACCTGCGCAGCGGCTCCGAGCGCTCCGCCGGTCTACGTGACGCCCAGCCCCGCTCCAGGGCCGGCGGTCACACCCGCTCCGGCGCCGCTGACGACGACTCCCGCTCCCATGACGACTCCGGCTCCGCAGCCCGCGCTGCCGAGCCGGACGTTCCAAACTCCCGCGCCGAGCGAAGCTCCGGCCGCACAGGGCAACACGGGCGACACCGAGCAGCCGCGCCTCAACGGCGATTCGCAAGACGTGCGTCGGCCGGCCGAGCCGCAGGCTCCGCCCGATCAACAGCCGGCCACCGAGCCGGACGCGCCGCGGGAAGAAGCCCCGGCCGAAACGCCCGGTCCCGTGCCGGGTCCGGTCCGCACTCCGCAAGACCCGCCCGCCGCCTCCGGCGGCATCTTCCAACCCCAGCCGGGCGTAATTGACCTGACGACATAAGCCGTCTGGTGATGCCGACCAATGGCGGGGGCGCACCGGCGACTGAGCTACACTGCCCGCTTCATTGACACTCCGCGCTCGCTGGGCGACACTGTCGCTTGGCGTGTTGGACGATCGGGATCTTTTTTTGCGGCCAGGGTGGGCGATGTCGGAGGTGGGGGCGGGCAGCGCGTTGAGCGGCGAGCGAATCGCCTTTGTCGGCCGATTGGCCGGCATGCCGCGCCGCGAGGCGCAGCGGCTCGTGCGCGAGCAGGGGGGGCTGGCTCTCGACAAGCCCGACCGCTCGGCCACGCTGCTGGTCGTGGGCGAGCAAGAATTACTCCCCGACTGGACCACCAGCGATGCTCCGCTCGATGCCCAACTGCGCGAGGCGACGGACGCGGGGCGGCTCCAGGTCATCAGCGAGACGCAGCTTTGGGAACGGCTCGGGCTGGTGGAGGCGGGCCAAGACGTGCGGCGGCTCTACACGCCCGCCATGCTCGCCGATCTCTTAGGCGTTTCGGTGGCGGTGATTCGCCGCTGGCATCGCAAGGGCCTCATCATCCCGGCCCGCGAAGTGCGGCGGCTGCCGTACTTCGACTTTCAAGAAGTCGCCACCGCCCGCCGCCTGGCCGAATGGCTCGCCGCCGGCTGGTCGCCGCAGGCGATTGAAAAAAAGCTGGCCGAACTGGCCCGCTTTCTCCCGCACGTCGAGCGGCCGCTCGCGCAACTGTCGGTAATCGTCGAGGGCAAGCAGCTCTTACTGCGGCAAGGCGATGGGCTGCTCGAACCGGGGGGGCAACTGCGCTTCGACTTTGAAGCCGCGCCCTCCGGCGAGCTTGCCGCGCCGGCGACGCTGCGGCCAGCGCTCGAACCGTCCGAACCGCTCGACCAGCACGAGATGCCGCCGGCGCTCAATACGCCCGACGAAATGCTCTCGATGGCGATGGAACTGGAAGACCAAGGGCAACTCGACGCGGCGGCCGAGATGTACCGCGCAACGCTCGCCGCCGCCGGGCCGACGGCCGAAGTCAATTTTTACTTGGCCGAATTGCTCTACCGGCTCGGCGATCTCTCGGCCGCGCGCGAGCGGTACTACGCTGCGATCGAACTCGACGAAGACTACGTCGAAGCGCGGGCCAATCTCGGCTGCGTCCTGGCCGAGACGGGCCAAGCGGAACTGGCCGTGGCCGCGTTCCAAGGCGCGCTGACTTACCACG
>CAYZVT010000343.1:1193-5315 GCA_964481585.1 uncultured Pirellulales bacterium | reverse complement strand
CGTCGTGCCCGCCGCGCAGGTTCAGCCGTTTTTGGCGACCCACTGCCTGCATTGTCACGGTGAGGATGTGCAAGAAGCCGATCTGCGGCTCGATGGGCTGACGGCCGACTTTTCGCGGCACGATACGGCCGAAGTGTGGAACGCGGTGCGCGATCGACTCTATGCCGGCGAGATGCCACCGGAAGGCGAGCCGCAACCGCCGATCCAACAGCTCGAACAAGTCGCCGGCTGGATCGACAACCAACTGCGCCAAGCGGCCAGCAAAAGCCATAGCGATGGCGTCGTAATGCGGCGCCTGAACCGGGCCGAGTACAACAACACGATCCGCGACCTGCTGGCGATCGACTACGAGCCGGCGCACATCTTTCCCGAAGACCCTCCCTCGCATGGCTTCGACAACGTCGGCGCGGGGCTAACCGTCTCGCCGCTCCATCTAGAGCAGTACCTTGCCGCCGCACAAGAAGCGATTGACCGCGCGATCGTCGAAGGCAGCCGCCCAGTGGTCGATAAGTGGCACTTTGAGCTAGAGCAAGCGGTGCACGAGGGAGAAGGGCGACTGCAATATCTGGCGCTGTGGCGCAACGGCCGTGTCTATGCCCGGCTGCGCGGCGGCGAGAATACCGCGCGCGACGGCTTTCTCGTCCTGCGCGAGGACAACTGGCATAAGCGGGGCGGAGCGCAGGTGTTGCGCGTGACCGAAGGCGGCCGCTATGTCGTTCGCATCCGGGCCGCGGCGGTTATTCCCGACCAGGAGGCGGTGCGCAAGGTGGGCATCGCCAAGCACCAGAAGCGGCTGGAGGAAAAGCTGGCCGAACTGGAGAGCCAGCGCGAGAAGGTCAAGCTCCGCGAGCATTGGGACAAGTGGATCTGGCCCGACGTGCACGCCCACTTTGACGACCCGATGTACGACTACGGCCCGCCTCGGCTGCGGCTTTTTGAAGCGGGGCAGGCGGAAGTCAGCCAGTTCGACGTGACCGCGCCCCCGTCGGCCCCTCAGGTCTATGAGGTGCAGGTGCAATTCGAGCCGGGCAATCGCGAGGTGATGATCTACAACGGCTACAATGTTCCCCGCGCGCGCGAAAACTTTTGGCTCCGCGACGACCTCGACTTTCCCCGGCCGGAGTTGCTGATCGACTGGATTGAGGTGGAGGGACCAATCTACGACCAGTGGCCGCCCGAGTCGCACCGGCGGCTGCTTGGCGGGACGGCCGAGGCATCTTCGGATACCGAGCGGGCGCGGACCGTGCTCCAGCGGTTCATGCGCCGCGCGTTCCGCCGCCCGACGAAGACGGAAGAAGTCGATCGCATGGTGGCGCTGTTCGAGCGAGTCCACGCTTACAAGCCGAATTTCCGCGAGGCGATCAAAGTGCCGCTGGCGGCCGTGCTCACGTCGCCGCATTTTCTTTACCTCGTCGAAACGCCCGAAGCGGACGACCGGCGGCTGAACGATCATCAGATCGCCTGCCGGCTGTCGTACTTTCTGTGGAGCAGCATGCCGGACGAGGAGCTGTTTCGCCTGGCCGACGCGGGGCGGCTCCGCGACCCGGCGGTGCGGCGCGCGCAGGTCGAGCGGATGCTTATCGACAGCAAGAGTGAAGCGCTGGCGAAAAACTTTGCCGGGCAGTGGCTTGAACTGCGCGAAGTCGGAGCCAATCCTCCGGCGAGCAATCGGTTCCCGCGCTACGATGACCATCTCCAACGCTCGATCGTCCGCGAGAGCGAAGCGCTGTTTGCCGAGATTCTGCACCACGACTTGAGCGTGCTGAACTTCCTCAAGTCCGACTTCGTCGTCATCAACGAGCGGCTGGCGCGGTACTACCAGATTCCGGACGTGCGGGGAGACCACTTCCGCCGCGTGCCGGTGCCCGATGGGGTGCATCGCGGCGGGCTGGTGACTCAGGCGAGCATGCTCACGATCACCTCCAACAGCACGCGCACCTCGCCGGTCGCGCGGGGCGTGTGGATTTTGGAGAACCTGTTCAACGATCCGCCCGCGCCGCCGCCGCCGGACGTGGGCGAAATTGCCCCGAAGGTGCCCGGCATCAACAAAGCGACCGTGCGCGTGCGGCTCGAAGCCCATCGCAAGCTCGCCCAATGCGCCAGTTGCCACCGCAAGATCGACCCGCTCGGCTTCGCGCTGGAAAACTTCGGCCCGGACGGCCGCTGGCGCGACTACGAGGCTTCTGGTTACGACGGCCACGTGGGGCGGAACGATCCGCCGATTGACGCGAGCGGGCGACTGCCCGATGGCCGCGAATTTCACACGTTTGAGGAATTTCAGCGGGTCTTGCTCGACGAACAAGACCGATTCCTGAACTGCTTGGCCGAAAAGCTGATGACCTACGCCCTCGGACGCGGCCTTGATTACCGCGACCGCGACGAGCGCGACGCTCTGGTGGCGAATTTGAAAACAAACGGCTACACGCTACGTGGGCTGATTAAAGACCTCGTCGCCAGCGACACCTTCATCACCAAATAACTCGCAGCGCCGCGCGCTATCGCGCGGAGAAAGGTAGCCCCCTCATGGCTCGATCCTGGCAACTCTCGCGAAGGACGTTTCTGCGCGGTGTCGGCGTGAGTCTGGCGCTGCCGCTGCTCGACGCCATGCAGCCGCTGGCTCGCGCCGCCGCGGCCACGCGCGTGCCGCCGACGCGGATGGCCTTTCTGTATGTCCCCAACGGCGTCAATGTCTTTAGCTGGATGCCGAAGGACACCGGGCGGAACTACACGCTCTCGCGTTCGCTGGAAGTGCTCGCGCCGCACCAGGACGACTTCACCGTGGTGAGCGGTCTGGGGCATCCAAGTCAGTCAGGAGGGCACCCCGGCGGCGACATCTGGCTCACCGCCGCCGATCTCGATGGCACGCCCGGCTACGACTACCGCAACAGCATCTCGGCCGATCAGGTTGCGGCCAACGTGATCGGGCCGCAGACCCGCTTCCCCTCCCTCGAAATTTCTAGCGACGGCGGCACCGGCGCGCCTGGCCATACGCACACGCTTGCCTTTAGCCGTAGCGGCGTTCCGCTTCCCGCCGAGAACCGGCCGCAGGCACTCTTCGCGCGGCTGTTCGTGCAAGACAACGATCTATCACGGACGGCGATGAAACGCCGCTTCGCCGAAGAACGCAGCATCCTGGATGAAGTCTTCGACCAAGCCCAATCAATCCACCGCCGCGTCGGCCGCGAGGATCAGCAAAAACTCGACCAGTATCTCACCAGCGTCCGCGAAGTCGAGCGCCGCGTCGAACGGGCGAGCGACTGGATCGACCGGCCCAAGCCGCAGGTGGACACCCGAGCGCTCGATCTTGAGGCACGACCGCTCGACCGCGACGATCGCTCGTCGTTTATGCGCGTGATGTACGACCTGATGTATCTGGCCTTCCAAACCGATTCGACCCGCATCTGCACCTTCCAGACCGGGCGCGAAGCGGCCGGCGGCGCATTCGACGAGCTGGGCATCACGAGCGGGCATCACGAGCTTTCGCACCACGGCGGCGACAAAGATATGCTTGCGGCGCTGGAAAAGATCGACCGCTTCCATCTTTCGCAGTTCGGCTATTTCCTCCAGCGGCTGAAAGAGACGCCCGAGGGCGACGGCACGATGCTCGACCGCACGATGCTGCTCTACGGCGGCGGCATGAACAGCGGCGAAGGAGGCGGCCACTCGCCGCGCAATCTGCCGCTGCTCTTCGCCGGCGGCCACAAGCTCGGCTTCCAACTCGGTCAGCATCTGGCCGTCGAGACCGGCAGCACGCCGCTCTCCAACCTACTGCTCACGATGCTCCAAAAAATGGGCCTGCCGCAGGAGAAGTTCGCCGACAGCACCGGAACGCTCACCGGGCTGGTGTGAGGAAAGCGGGGGGCGGAACGAAAGAGCGGAAAGTGGAAAGCTGTCGGCGCGAGACCGAGCACGTTCGCAGCTTGTAGCCTACGGCCGATAGCTTACAGCCACGAGCTACCTCAGTACTTTCCACGAATGTGCGGCTCGACTTGCTCTTGGTAGAAGACGCGGAGTTGCTGGTGGCGGATCTCAACTCGGCGCCGCGCGGCTTGCTGCGCGTCAGCGCGCCGGTGTACTTCGGTGAGCTGCATATCGCGCCCTTGCTGGCGGAGCTCACGCGGC
>CAYZVT010000343.1:0-1183 GCA_964481585.1 uncultured Pirellulales bacterium | reverse complement strand
GGTGCACTTCGGTCGAGAGCGGGGGGAGCGATGCGGCGGCGGCGTTGTCGCGGGCTTGGCGCGCGTGGCGGGCGCCGGGGATGACCGTTGTCACGGCGTCGAAGTCGAGACACCAGCGCAGTGCCCATTGGGCCATCGTCGCTTCTTTGGGCACGAGCGGCCGCAGGGCTTCGGCCCGCTGGACGCCTAGCTCAAACGGCAGTCCGGCGAACGTCTCGCCGACGTTGAACTTCGCCCCGTCGCGGTTGAAGTGGCGGTGGTCCCGCTCGTCGAAGGTCGTATCGGGCGTGAACTTGCCGGCCAACAGTCCACTCGCCAGCGGCAGCCGCACAATCAGCGCGACGCCCCGCCGCCGCGCCTCGTCAAAGAGCACCTCGATCGGCTTTTGCCGAAAGAGATTGAAGATGATTTGCAGTGAGGCAAGTTCCGGTTCCTCAAGACACTGGAGCGCTTCGTCCATCGACTCGACGCTTGCGCCAAAGGCGCGGATTTTGCCTTGCCGCTTGAGTTCGCGGAGGCTGTCGAAGACGCCGTCGTTGCGCAGATGCTCCTGCGGCACGCAGTGGGTCTGCGTCAGGTCAAGCACATCGACGCCGAGCCGGCGGAGCGAATCTTCGGTGTGGCGAACGATCGTCTCGCGGCGAAAGTTTTCCGGCCAGCCGGGCTGCGGATGGCGGCCGAGCTTGGTGGCGAGGAAGAACCGCTCGCGGTTGTCTTGCCGCTGCAAAAACGTGCCGATAAGCGACTCGCTACGGCCGAGTCCGTAGATGTCGGCCGTGTCGATGAACGTCACGCCCGCCTCGGCGGCGGCTTCGAGCGTTTCGAGCGCGTCGCGTTCGGGCACGTCGCCCCACTCGGCCCCGCCAAGCTGCCAGGTGCCGATCCCGATTTCCGAAACCGCCTGCCCCGTGGCAGGAAAGATGCGCTGCTGCATGGCCATGCGTCCTTCGCTTTTAAGCTCTTCTTCGCGGAAACGTCCTTCCCGCGCAGGCGGAATCTACAGCGCGCCGGCGTTTCCCGGTAGCACCAGAGCGGCTAGCCGGCCTAGAGGCCGCGGGCGAAAAGAGGTCTGGCGCACGCAACAGGGAAAAGCTACGCGCTCTAATCCGACATCCACCATTCCAAAATCCCCTCCCTGCGCGCGAAGGATGTTCTACGCGCGTCTTACTCGTACTCCCACTTG
>CAYZVT010000342.1:0-5372 GCA_964481585.1 uncultured Pirellulales bacterium | reverse complement strand
GGCTGGGCTGCTGGAGCTTGCGCACGGCCTTGGCTTCGATCTGGCGAATCCGCTCGCGGGTGACTTTGAAGATATGTCCGACTTCTTCCAGCGTGTAGCTGTAGCCGTCGCCCAGCCCGTAGCGGAGCTTGATGATCTCGCGCTCGCGGTAGCTGAGCGTTTTGAGCACCTTGGTGATACGGCTGCGGAGCATTTCTTGGGCAGCCCCGGTAGCCGGGTTCTCGGCACCGCCATCGGGCAGCAGATCGCCGAAGTGGCTGTCCTCGCTGTTGCCCACCGGACGGTCGAGCGAGATCGGATACCGGCTCATCGCCAGCACGCGACGGGCTTCGTCCACGGCGCAGTTCGCCGCGCGGGCGGTCTCTTCAATCGTCGGCTCGCGGCCGAGTTCTTGCAGCAGCTTCCGCGAGACGTTCCGCACGCGCGACATCGTTTCGACCATGTGGACCGGAATCCGAATCGTGCGGCTTTGGTCGGCCACGGCACGGGTAATCGCTTGGCGAATCCACCACGTGGCATAGGTACAGAACTTGAAGCCACGGCGATACTCGAACTTATCCACCGCACGCATCAGGCCGGCGTTGCCTTCCTGAATCAGATCGAGGAACGACAGCCCGCGATTGCGGTACTTCTTGGCGATCGAGACGACCAACCGCAGGTTGCCTTCGGAAAGCCCCCGCTTGGCGATTTGGTACTCGGTATAGACCCGCTTCAGGTACGAGACGCGGTTGGCCAGACTGCGGGGGGTTTCTTGCGTGGCCCGGAGAATGTTGCGGAATTCGACCAGCGCCGCTTTGCGCTCGGCGAGCGGACGGCGGTCCTTTTTCTGCTGGTCGATCTGCCGCTTCAATTCGCCGACGCGGCGGCTGAACTCTTCGAGCGTCCTGATCATCGGCTCGATCCGCTGCGTGCGCAGGCCGAGTTCTTCGACCAACTGCACGGCACGGCGGCGACGGCGGCCGAGTCGACACCAGGCGTCGCGGCGCTCGGTGAGCTTACGCGACTTGCTCGTGGCGATCTGGTAGTCCTCTTTGTTGCACTCCAGCAGCTTTTCGAGCGTCGCCAGATTATGGGGCAAACGCCCGAGAATCTGGTCCTTTTCCAGCCGATCGGTGACCGAGACCTGGACGGTGCGGTCAAATGGCAGATCGCCCTCGTGAACGCGCTTGAGCACCTTGACGGCGGCGCGAATCACGTAGTCGCATTCGAGCAGCTTACGGCGGAAGGCGGCGCGGGTGGTTTCGATCCGCTTGGCAAGGGTGATCTCTTCCTTCCGCGTCAGCAGCGGGATTTCGCCCATCTGCGTCAGGTACATCCGAACCGGATCGTCGGACCAGGACTCACTGTCTTCGCTGGCCAGGGCCAGCTCATTGTCGTCGTCGCTCTCGTCCGCGTCGCCCAGCGAATCTTGATCGACATCTTCGAGCGAATCCAGATCGTCTTCGACTTCGTCGGCCGTCTTATCGGCCAGTTCGCTCGTTTCGTCATGCGGAACGGCGTCGTCCATATCGTCCAACAGTGCGTCGTACAAAGCTCTACTCCTACCTATTCTTCGAACCGTCTGTGTCTTAACGATGGCCGAGCAAGACAACGGTACAGCATTGGGGAGAGGTTTTTTGGCCACAGCGGGCGGCCGGCGTCGGGGAGCCGAACCCACAGGTTCGCCGCTCCCGCAAGCGCGATCGATCGACCCCTACAAGAAGAAATCCAGAGCAAGGACCTCCCAACAGGGCGGCTCTGAATCAACCAATTCTACCACTAACTGGTCGTGAGTCCTGCTCTGCTCCGCATTTGGTAAAAGATTACGTTCGCGAAAAAAAGTCCGAGGCGCTGATCGGCGCGACAAGCGCTGTTGCACGCGGCAGATCGGCTACGCGTTGCATCTGGCGGATCACGTGGTATCGAGGGGGAACACCATTCGGACCAACGGGCGAGCGTTCAGCGCCAGGACATGGTACGGGTCGACTCGCATCTTCGATCTCGATGCCGAGTGCGGCTCCCCAGGCAGGACCTGCCCGCGGCGCGGAAGGATAGCGGCTTCGTGGCTTTCTCCCTGGTTCCCCCACCGGGACACGAAACCAAAAACAAGGCGTGTTAGCCCCTCAATTTTAGTCGCCCTTAAAACTCGGTCCAGAGTCGCAATCAGAAAAATCGCTACTTTCCTCCCCTCCGGCAGACCGCCGCGCGGCTTGTCGCGGCGCGGATCGGCGGGTAGCATGGAGCCACTTCCCGCCCCGGCTAGCGGCATCCCAGCCCCGCGCCGTACCGCCAGGCGAGCGCGGAGCAAAATGCAATAAAAGACGGCGCCACTGGCGCTTAAGTCAGCTTTCAGTTCCGCCCCTTGCGCATTGCGCGGGGACGCCCGGCGGCACCGCCGTGGGCAGCACGGCTGGCCGCTTCCGACCGTTGGCTTCCCGCCCGCAGCGCGAGCGCGTCTCGGACACCTTGGATTCGTTACTGCATCTTCTCGGAGAATCGCTATGGCCAATCTACAAGGTCAGGTGGCCCTCGTCACCGGCGCCAGCCGAGGCATTGGCCGCGCCGCCGCGATCGCCCTGGCCCAGGCCGGGGCCGACGTCGCCATCAACTACCGCTCCCACCCCGAGGAAGCCGAAGAGGTCGCCGAGGTCTGCCGTGCCGCAGGCGTGCGGGCACGGTTGGCCCAAGCCGACGTGGCCGATCTGGAAGCGGTCGAGCGGGCGGTGGCCGAGACGGTCGAGCAGTTCGGCAAACTTGACATCGCCGTCAGCAATGCCGCGTACAGTGACCGGGACACTTTTTATTTGGCCGACATGGAAGGCTTCCGCCGCACGGTGAACGTCACGATGTGGGGAGCCTTTCATCTGGTCCGCAGCGCCGCGCGGCACATGGTTGAGCGGGGCGCAGGCGGGTCGATCGTCGTCATCAGCTCGCCCCACGCCTACACGCCGGTGCCGAAGGCAATGGCCTACAACATGTCCAAAGCCGCGATTGACCACATGGCCAAAACGGCCGCGACCGAGCTCCTGGAGCATAAAGTTCGCGTGAATATCGTCTATCCTGGCTGGATCGACACGCCGGGCGAGCGAAAATTCCTTAGCGAAGAAGAACTTCAGCAGCAGGCCCAAGCCCTTCCGTGGGAGCGGCTCGGCACGCCGGAAGAAATCGCACGCGGCATCGTCTTCCTGGCCGATCCGGCGAGTGATTACATGACCGGCAGCCAACTGCTGATCGACGGCGGCATCAGCCTGCCCTGGTGGGCGCGGTCCGGCTTTCGGACCGAGTAAGCGCGACGGGGGAGTAAGCTCCCGACGGGTGGCGGGGGCGCACCGCGAAAGCGGAAGCCCCCGGTGGTGATGTTGGATGTTGGATGGTGAATGTTGGATGGTCAGTGATGGGTGGCGCACCGCGCTAGCGGAAGCCCCCGGCGCAGAAGATGGCTGGCCTGGACTGCCGCCTGCGCGGGAAGGACGGGTTTTTGCTGACGGCTGACCGCTGATAGCTGATAGCCGGCCCCCGAACGATTCCCTTTTCCTGCTTTTGCGAACTGCTGCGATGCCGACCCAATACCTCCTCCCCTGCCCTTCCTGCGGAGAGAAAGTCCCGGTCGAAACAAGCCAAGCTGGCGAACGGGTGCGCTGTGCCTGTGGAGCGGAACTCGACGTGCCCTCGATGCGCGGCCTGCGGCAGCTTGAGGTCGCCGCCGAACCGAATAGCGCCACGAGCCGTCCCAGCGCCGAACGCAATTGGGGCCCCCGCCAAGGGCTGATTCTCGCCGGCAGCCTGATTCTTCTCTTTGGGCTACTGCCCGCCGGCTGGCTGTACTGGCAACTGCCCGACCCGTATCAACTCGATCGCTCGTCGGTCATCGAATTCAACGAACAAGAGATCGACAACATGACGATCGACCAGACGTGGATGGTCTGGAAGCAAGGGATCGAAGGCGCGGGGCTGGTGGAATATCCTTCCGCCACCAAAGAAGCACACGAAACCCGGCGGGCGGAGCTACGCAACTGGATCGTCTTCTCGCTCAGCATTGCCGCGCTCGGCCTAGTGCTGCTCGTGACCGGACTGCTCTGGCAGCCGGGGCCGCGCCGCCCGTCGCCGGTTGCCTGAAGCGCGTCCCTAGCGGAGCGCTTCTTCCCGCTGCGCCGGACTCAGTTCCGTCCAATTCGGCAGGACCCGCGACGCCTCGGCCAGGTGCAGCGGCGCGAGTGTTTGCTTGTCGACGACCACGAGCAAGCGTTTGAATAGGCTGGTCGCCTGGGAGACGTAGGCCGCGTCGGTTTCGCTCAGCTTCCAGCGACGCCAGCGGTCAAGCGCCGGGTATTCGCTCAAGAGCCGCGCCATGCGTGGGTCGTCCTTATCAACGGGCCGCAGCTCGCGGCACGCCCGGCATACGCCGTGGTCGATCACCGCCGGGCTGACCTGTTGCCGGCAGCAGGGGCACGTCTCTAGCAGATCGCGGAGCACGAACTGCCCAGATACCGGACAGGCGGCGGCAAACTCCGGCAGCACGCGGCGGCCCGTCTCGCTGCACGCGACCAGTTCGCTCCGCAGCACACGGCGGCCACTCTCGCCACAGGCTTCGATCTCCTCGGCGGCGCACAGCCGGCCGTCGTCGGTCGCCGCCAGATGATACGTCGCCCGTCCGCTGTGTGGGCAGACAAACGGCGGCGGCTTTAAGAGCGCCGCCCAACCCGCAAACGGCAGTTCGGCCGAAGCCTCGCCGCAAGTGAAGTGCAGCTTCCCCTCGGTGTACTTGGACCAGACCACGGTGCGCACCAGCGGCTCATCCGTCGTCGCGCTGCTTTCGGTCGCCAAGCTCTCGCTCGCCGCGATCCAGCGCTGCAGCTCGCCAAGCGGCAAGCGCGGCGGCCGCTCGCGCCAAGCGGTAAGCTCATCGAGCCGGAGCGCCTGACGCAGCGCGTCGGGCAGTTCTTCCCCTTCGGGCGTCACAAAAAAATGTCGAACGGGCGAGGCCGCACTCGCTTCGGCCGTGCGGTAGGTGAGCCGCAAACAGGGCCGATCTTCCAAGCGGCAGCCGGCCAAGTGAACGCTTCCCCCTTCGACCGAATACGCCGAGAACAACCGGTCGCTGATCTCATGCACGCTCTGCGGACAGCGTGCCGGGCGTGCCTGGACGGCATCGCCTTCGGCGCGCAGCGCCGCCACGATTCGTTCCCACGCCGGCGCGCCGGCCGTGGCTAGCTCCACGCCTTCCGCGCGGCGCTGCTCGGCCACGAGCGGATCGAACGTGAACGCCCAAGTGCCGTCGCTCGCGTCTTCCGACGATCCTTCGCCCGGCGCGACACGGTAGATGCTCTCCTCGCGCGCGCACCGCCAGCCCAACTGCTCGCAGGCCCAAAGCACAAAGGCTTGGCTCGATAGGT
>CAYZVT010000341.1:0-5378 GCA_964481585.1 uncultured Pirellulales bacterium | reverse complement strand
CCCGCGCGGCGGCATGCCAAGGAGGTGGTGCGATGCCGGCTTCAACTGCGACGGGAGCCATCAACGCGGCTTTTTTGCAGGAAATCAAGCAAGACGGGCAGGACCTGCGCGAGTTGCTCGAATGTACGCAGGTGCTCCTGATCGGCCCGAGTTGGGTGCGTCAGCCACACCGGCTGCTCCACTTGCTGGAGGAACTACGGGACCAGCTCGCCCTCCACTTTTCGCTCGAAGAAACCTACGGCTATGGCGCGCTCGACTCCGAGCGCAGCGCGCGCCATGGTGCCCAAGTGCGAGCGCTGCACGCCCAACACCAGCAGCTTTATCTCGACATTTGCGAGATCGTCGAGGCCGCCGAGCAGTTGCTCTATCGCGAGATTCCCGCCGCCGAGCTAGAGCCGCTCGTCGTTCGCTTTGCGACCTTCCTGGGCGATCTGCACGAGCACGAGACACACGAAAACGAAATGATCACCCAGGCTTTCGACAAGCCGCCGCGCGGCGAGCCGTCTTCGCTCGTTCCGCGACGGCTGCGTCCGCGCCGGCCGCGCTGAGGCGGCGTACCACGTTCCACGGCAGAGAGGGAGTATATGAGCCGCGAAACCGTCGGGCGTCCGATGGAAATTTTGCTGGTCGAAGATAATCTCTCCGACGCGCGGCTAACGATCGAAGGGCTGCGCATTGGCAAGGTGAAACACCGTCTGACGCTCGTCTGCGACGGGGTGGAAGCGATGCAGTTTTTGCACCGCCAGGGGAAGTTCGCCCGCGCGCCGCGCCCCGACCTGATCCTGCTCGATCTTGATCTGCCCCAAAAAGACGGCCGCGAGGTGCTGGCCGAGGTGCGGCAGGACGAGCAACTGCAAAACATCCCCGTGGTGATTCTCACTGCCTCGCAGATCCACGAGGAGATCTTGCGCGACGAGATGCTCCAGGTCGACGCCTACATCGCCAAGCCGGTCGACATCGACAAGTTCATCGCGCTCGTCCGGCAACTGAAAAAGTTCTGGCTCGCCGACGTGATTCTTCCGGCCGCGGCCCAATAGACGGCGCGCCTCCGCCACCCCAGGGCCTGCGCAATCGCTTCCATCGCACCATTCACACCGGCATTTGACGCCGGAGGAGTGCAAGGTACAGTTGCGCAGCCTAACCTCCTCTTATTCTCGCGATTGTGCAACTGGTATGTCTGACTCGGCACGCGAAGACCTGCTTGCTCGACTTGCTGGGCTGAAAAACGCCTCGGCGGCGACGCTGGCGGCCACGACACCGCAACATGGACAGCAAGCGGGGGCACAGGTCGTCGAAGAAGACGGAGACGACGGCGACCAGACGCTCCAAAAATTGCTCAGCCGCGTACACCGGCTCGCCGAAAACCCGGCGGAGGATCGCAGCGCGGCGGAAGACTCGCCCGAGGCGGATGGCGCGTTCTATCCCGTCGAACCGCGATCGTTCCGCGACGCAGGGCTGACCGATAGCGAAGTCGAATCGCTGATCCTCAAATACATGCTCGCGCGCGGCGAAGCCTCGGGCCGCGAAGTCGCCGGGCAGATTCGCCTGCCGTTTCTGCTCATCGAGTCACTGCTGCAGCAGATGAAGCAGGACCAACTGCTTGCCATCCGCGCCGCGGCGGCGATGAACGACTACGTCTTCCAGCTTACCGATGTGGGCCGCGAGCGGGCGCGCCGCCAGAGCGAACACTGCACCTACTTCGGCGCCGCGCCCGTTGCGCTGCAAGCCTACATCGACAGCGTGAAGGCCCAGTCGCTCACCGAGCAGCATCCGACGGTCGCCGACTTGCAGCGCGCCTTCTCCGACCTGCTCATCAACCCCCGCATGCTGACCCGCCTTGGGCCGGCGATTAACTCCGGCCGAGGGCTGTTTCTCTACGGCGCGCCCGGCAACGGCAAGACGAGCATCGCCGAGCGCGTCACGCGCGCCTTTGGCGAGTCGATTTGGATTCCCCGCGCGATCGGCGTCGATGGCGAGGTGATGCGGCTCTACGATCCGAGCAACCACGAAGAAGTGCCGCTCGCCGAGAGTGAAGGGCTGATCGATCCGCGCAAAATCGACAAGCGCTGGATTCGCATGCGCCGGCCGACGATCATCGTCGGCGGTGAACTGACGATGGACAACCTCGCAGTCACGCTCAACCGCGCGACCGGCATCAGCGAAGCGCCGGTGCAACTCAAGAGCAACTGCGGCACGCTCGTGATTGACGACTTCGGCCGGCAGCGGATGAGCACGGCCGAACTGCTCAACCGCTGGATCGTGCCGCTGGAGAAGCGCTACGACTTTCTGAATCTCCCCGGCGGCAAAAAGATTCAGGTGCCGTTCGACCAGTTGATCGTCTTTTCGACGAACCTGGAGCCGCGCGATCTGTGCGACGACGCGTTCTTGCGCCGCATTCCGTATAAGATCGAGGTGCTCGACCCGTCGGAGGAGGAGTTCCGCGAGCTGCTCAAGATCATGGCCCCCCAGGTTCAGGTGGAGTACGACGAGCAGGCGGTAAACCATCTGATCGAGCAGCACTACGTGCGCGCGAGCCGCCCGTTCCGCTGCTGCCAGCCGCGCGATCTGCTGCTTCAAATCCGCAATCTGTGCCTGTACCTCGGCTGCGAAGCCAAGATGACGAACGAGCACGTCGACGCGGCGGTGGAAAATTATTTCGCGGTGATGTAGCTAATTGCTGTTAGCTATCAGCGGCCAGAAACAACTTCGCCTCGCCGTCAGGCGGCTTTCCGCTTTTTTTGCGCCCGGGGGCTTCCGCGCCTCGCGGTGCGCCGCCGCCACCCCTGCGCCCTCCGCCTTAGCCGTGCGAGCGTTCCAGCCCAAAGTTCAAAATCAACTGCGGGTCGTGGCGTTCTTCGTCCGGCACCAGTTCTTGGAACAGCAGACTCGGCTGGATGTCGCGGTTGTTCTGATACTTGCTCTGGTACTCGGTGATCTCGCCGGTGATCTCGTGGTAAAAGATCTGGCAGATCGGCACGCCGGGATAGATCCGCACCGGCTGCACGGCGAACATTTCCAGCGTCCAGTAGCCGCAAAAGCCGACATCGCCAAAGCCAGCGGTCACATGGACAAATAGCCCCAGCCGCCCGACCGAGGAGCGGCCTTCGATCATCGGCACGAGATTGTGGGTTTCGGTCCGCTCGACCGTGCGGCCGAGATAAAGCTGATTCGGGCTGAGCACCAAGCCTTCCGGTGGAATCACGACCCGCCGCACGCGATTCGCCTTCGCCATATCGAGCACGACTTCCTCGTAGACCATCAGCTCGTCGTGCAGCGACAGGTTATAGCTGTTCGGATTGAGCTGCGCCAGTTCGAACGGCTCGATCTGAATATCGCCGCCCAGACGGGCTTGAATCTGTTGGCCGGAGAGAATCATGGCTCGCGTTTCATCCAGGACAAAGGGAACTACTCGTCTTTTTGGACGCCGACCTGCGGACAGAATTTGTTCATGCTGCACACTTCGCACTTCGGGCGTCGCGCGACGCAGATTTGACGGCCGTGGTGAATCATGCGGTGGCTGAACATGATCCACTCGCCGCGCGGCAGCAGGTCCATCAAGTCCCGCTCGATCTTCACCGGGTCTGTTTCTTCGCTCAGCCCCAGCCGATGGCTCAAGCGGGCCACATGCGTATCGACGACCACGCCGGTCGCCAGGCCATAGGCCGTGCCGAGCACGACGTTCGCTGTTTTGCGGCCCACGCCGGGCAGTTCCACAAGCGCGTCGAGATCACGCGGCACCTGGCCGTTGTACTTTTCCACCAACTGCTGACAGCAGGCCTGGATGTTCTTGGCCTTGTTGCGAAAAAAGCCGGTACTCTGAATCGCTTTTTCAAGCTGGGGGAGCGGCACGCGGGCTAGATCGGCGGCCGTCGGCCACTTGTGAAAGAGGTCTTTCGTGACGAGATTCACCCGGGCGTCGGTACACTGGGCCGAAAGGATCGTTGCCACCAACAGTTGCAGCGGCGTTTCATGCACCAGGGCACATTCCGCCTGTGGATAATCGGCCTTGAGGTGCCGCACCACCTTCGCAGCGTAGCGTTTGGCTTCGGCGGCGGCGACCATCATGATCCCCAGACGTGGCGCAACAGCGGAGCCAGAGGCGGTTTGGCCCGCGAAGAAGAGTGGAAAACAGCCCCAATTGTTCCGCGAAGCCGCGCGCCGTGTCAAGTCTCGCGCCGGTTGTGCCGGCCCAGCCGCTGGCCTCGCCGGCACAACCGGCAAAAGGGGACGCCTGGCAGGTGGCGGGGGCGCACCGCGAGGAGCGGAAGCCCCCGGCGAGCCGATGGAACCC
This sequence comes from uncultured Pirellulales bacterium, assembly GCA_964481585.1. Taxonomy (GTDB): domain Bacteria; phylum Planctomycetota; class Planctomycetia; order Pirellulales; family CAYZVT01; genus CAYZVT01. The sequence continues at coordinate 1,087 of CAYZVT010000341.1, read as the reverse complement.
GAGAAAGTAAAAAGCCGCATCCGACCCTTTGCCGATGCTAGAAGCCAAGCGGGGCAAAATCAGCTACAATTGCGAAGCCGCTTCCGCGAGGGGGGCGGCGTCCGCTCCCGAGCGCGGGACGCGCGTAGCGCGCTCCAACTTCCCAGGTCTAAAAGAAGGGTCCATTGCCATGAGCCAAGCTGACAACCCCTACGCCGCCTTTGGGATGACGGTGGCCCAAGCGCCGGCGAGCGAGCGGAGTCTGTTCATCCGGCGCACGTACATGCACTTGGCGATGGCCGTGTACGCCTTCGCGACGCTGGAGTTCGCTTACTTCACGCTCTTGCCGGTCGACGAACTCGTGCCGCAAATGCTCGCCATGCCGTATAGCTGGCTCATTGTGCTGGGGGCGTTCATGGTCGTCAGTTGGGTCGCCGATAGCTGGGCCCAAAGCGATGCGTCGCCCACCAAGCAGTACGCCGGGCTGTTTCTCTACGTCGTGGCCGAGTCGCTCATCTTCGTGCCGATTCTGTGGGTCGCTCAATCACAAGGCGACGGCGCCAACGTCATTGGCACCGCCGGCGTGATTACGCTCATCATGTTCGGCGGCCTCAGCGCCACGGTCTTTTTGACCGGCAAAGATTTTTCGTTTCTCCGCTCGGCGCTGATGATCGGCGGCTTCGCCGCGATGGGGTTGATCATCTGCGCGGCGATCTTCGGCTTTCACCTCGGCGTGCTGTTCACCGTCGTGATGATCGCACTCGCCTGTGGTTACATCCTCTACCACACCTCCCAAGTCCTGCATAACTACCGGACCGATCAGCATGTGGCGGCGTCGCTGGCGCTGTTCGCCTCGGTCGCGCTGCTGTTCTGGTACGTGCTGCGACTCGTGATGAGCCGCGATTAAGGCGGCAGTACTTCCAAGGAACCGCACCAGCCAAGGGTGCCACTGCTGGCTTGTCCAGCAGTGGCTTGGCCTCGCTCAGCGCGCCGATACCGCCGCTTCGGTTGGCGGGGACGCTGGCAAGCGGAGAACGCACCGATTGGCTGTTTTCTTGCCACGCGTTTCACCTTCCCCGTTGGACTGCCTCCAACGCGCACTGCTGGA
>CAYZVT010000340.1:0-5384 GCA_964481585.1 uncultured Pirellulales bacterium | reverse complement strand
AGTCCATCTCGCTGAGTATTCGATTGCCCTCCATCGCCATGTCCTGAGAGAGCACCCGCAGAGTCGCCAGCGTGTGGCGGAACACGCCGATCGCGTCGGGCATCAGCAGGCAGCCTACGAGCGGCTGGCGCGCACTCCTCGACACCGCCAAGCAGCGTCGCGTTTCGCTGCGCAGTGGAACGAGGTTCAGCGGCGGGGCGAGACGATTCTGAACGTCGAAGACCTCCTGGCGCGACAAGAAGAACTGGCGCGCTTTGACCAGCTTCACGGGAACCTCGACGATTTCGTGATTCACCAGATGCAATCGGAGGCGCTCCAGGACTACGAGGCTTCTCAAGATGCGGTGCGGGAAGACGTGCAAGAGATCCGCCGCTTTGTCTTCGTCCTGCTGGCGGGAGGCGCGGCAATCGCAATCCTCAGTAGCGGCGTGGCCGGTCGTGGTATCCTGGCGGCGGAAGCGCGGCTGCGCGCCAGCGAAGAACGCATGCGGCTGGCGGCCGACGCTGCGGGCTTCGGTACGTTTGACGCCGATCTTACGACCGGCACGCTTCTCTGGTCCGACGTGCTCAAGAGGATCTTCGGTCTTCCGCCCGAGGCGTCGCCTCCCGGTAATCCGCTCGACGTAGGGCTGATTCATCCTGAGGACGCGGAGCGGCTGCGGGCGAAGCAGTGGGCCTGGCTGGACTCCGCCGGGGAAGGAACGCTGGAAGACGAACATCGCATCCTTCGCGCCGATGGAACCGAGCGCTGGGTGCTGCTCAAGGGGAAAGCCTACTTCGGCGGTGCGGGAAGTGAGCGGCGGGCGCTGCGGCTGTTTGGCGCGGTGATTGACATTACCGAGCGCAAGCAGGCCGAGGAGGCGCTACGGAGGCAGGAGCAGGAACTAAGCCTGCTGAATTCCTCCCTGGAACAGCGGATTGCCCAGCGGACGCGGGAGCTACAAACCCAGACGGCTCAGCTTCAACTGCTCGCCCAGGAACTGGTGCAAACCGAGCAGCGCCAACGGAAGCGGTTTTCCCAGATGCTGCACGATGGGCTACAGCAAGTGCTGGTGGCGATCAACTTCCGACTCGCGGTCCTGGCCGAGAGCAATCAGCAGGAAGAGCTGGTCGAGCACGTGCAACGGGCACAATCGCTGCTGCAAGAAGCGGTCAATTTGTCACGCTCGCTGTCGGTGGAGCTGAGTCCGCCGGTGCTCCATCAGGCAGGTCTGCCGGCCGCTTTGCAGTGGCTGGTGACCCAATTTGCCGATCGCCAGGGGCTGCAAGTCGATTTGCGGGTGCAGCAGGCACTGCCGCCGGTGGAGGAGGTGGCCAAGGAGTTTTTATTTGGCGCGGCACGTGAAATGCTGCTCAACGCCGCCAAGCACGCCAAGGTGGACCGGGTCGAGATGCGCCTCGGCTCGCCCGGCCCAGGCTGGATCGTACTGGAAGTTCAAGATCGGGGACAGGGATTTCAGTACGAGTCCGCTCAGCAGTCCTCCACCACGCCCACGGGCTTTGGACTGCTCAGCCTGCGCGAGCGCGCCGAAGCAATGGGGGGAAGTCTGCAGATTGTCTCCACACCCGGACAGGGCGCGCGGCTGACCCTCACGCTCCCCAGCCGTATGTTCCCCAGCACCGAACACGCCAGCCGAAGCGCCTAGCACGCGGTTCCGATCCAATGAGCAGCAAGGAACTATTGCCGTGCGCATCCTTGTCGTAGACGACCACCCCGTCTTTCGGGAAGGGCTTGTGGCGTTACTGGTGCACCGCGGCTTTGCGGTTCTTGGCGAGGCAGCGGACGGGCTGGAGGCGCTGAAGCAAGCCGAGATCCTGCGGCCGGACGTGGTGATTGTGGACCTAAACATGCCACGGCTCGATGGGCTGGAAACGACTCGCCAACTGAAGGCCAAGCATCCGGGCATCCAGGTCGTCGGCGTCTCGATGCGCACGCACCCGACCACGGTCGAGACAATGCGACGCGCAGGTGCCTCGGCGGTCGTCGAAAAAACCGGCCCCGTCGAGGAACTGCTCGCGGCGATTGGCAGCCTTTGCCCACTCGCGCCCCGTTAAGCCAAGGCAGCAGGGGCCGGCATTGTTTTTGCAAAGCGAAGGCTTGCAGACGGCCTCGCCGCAGGAGCAGCATCATGCCTTTCGATCCCGAGTACCACGAGGACGAGCCGGCCCGGGCCGACGTGGACCAACTGCCCGGGCCGGTCGTGCTGGAGTTCGGAGCCGCCTGGTGCGGCTACTGCCAGGCCTTCTCGCCGGTGCTCCAGTCGCTGCTCCAGGAGCACCCGGAGGTACAGCATCTGCGGATTGCCGACGGACGCGGCAAGCCGCTCGGCCGCTCGTTCCGCGTCAAGCTCTGGCCGACCCTCGTCTTCCTGCGTGACGGCCAAGCCCTGAAACAAGTTGCCCGCCCCGACCGCGCCGCAGCCCAGTCGGGCTTCGAGGCGATCACCGCCGCGACGTAGCGGTGCGCTTGGCCTGCGGTTGTGCCCCGCCACCGGTCCGCCCGGAAAATAATTGGCAATCGCCGAGATGTTGTTTTACCCTAATGAAAGGGCAGCGTGCGGCTCTGTGCTGCCGGGCGCTGAAGAGGCCTGCGCCGGTTTGCTCAGCGGGAGACGCCGGCTTTGTGATTTCCGAACACGAAACCAGGCACCAACTCATGTCTCAATCGCGCCGCGCCTTCACGCTGATCGAACTGCTGGTCGTCATCGCCATCATCGGCATTCTCGTCGCGCTGCTCTTGCCGGCGGTGCAAGCGGCCCGCGAAGCGGCGCGGCGGACGCAGTGCAGCAACAACCTCCGCCAATGGGGGCTGGCGCTGCACAATTTTCATGATACGCACGGCAAGGTGCCGCCGATGTATGGGCGCGTCGGGTTCAGCACGGAGGGGGCCGCCAACACCCAGTACGTTTCGGGCCTGTTGCACATGCTCCCCTTTATCGAGCAAGCCAACCTGTTCGATACCTACGGCGGTGGCGTGCCGTGGGACAGCCCGGTCGGCACGTTCGAGAAGACGCAGCTCAGTGTGCTGCTCTGCCCTTCGTCGCGGAATCCCACGCACGACAAGAGCACCAAGGCCGGCTCGCACTACATCATGTGCGGGGGCGACGAGTACAAGATCGCCTACAATGCCGACCCGCGCGGCATGTTCGCGCTGCTCAATAACAGGCCTCCGCAGATCGGCTTCGCCGATATTGCGGATGGGCTGAGCAACACGATTGCGATGTCCGAGCAGATTACTCCCACCGGTCCCGATTCGCTCGGTTGGGTGGCGGCCAAAATTTCGAGCGAGATTCCGGTCGACTGCCTCAGTACCTTCACCGACCGCTATGTTGTCGACGTGCTGTACGGCGGCGGAAGTGACCGGGACCGCACGTCGCGCTGGGTCGATGGCCGCCCCTATTTCGTGGGCTTTCAGACGATCCTACCGCCCAACTCGCCCAGTTGCATCAAGGCCGGCGAAGGGGGCGACGGGCTTATGTCGGCCAGCAGCGAGCATCCGGGGGGCGTGACGGTGTTGATGGCCGATGGCTCGGTGCGCTTTGTCGAGGAGACCATCGACTGCGGCGACTTGAGCAAGAAAGCACCCAGGAACAACCGTGCCCCGACCGTGTACGGCGTGTGGGGCGCGCTGGGCAGCAAGGCCGGCGGCGAACTGACGGTGCCCACGTACTAACAGGTCCTTGCGCGGAACCAAAACAAGCGAGAGTGGAACGACATGAAGCAGCTAGGGTTGGTCGTCGCCGCTTTACTCCTCGCCGGCGGCTGTGGCGGCCGCGCCGTCGTCGAAGGTCGGCCGCCGGTTTATCCCGCCAGCGTCACGGTCCTCTATAACGGGCAGCCGGTCGCCGACGCGACGGTGATGTTGCGGCCGAAAGCGGGGAACAAGCCGGCCTACGGTCGCACCGACGCCGAGGGCTTCACCGAGTTGACGACCTTCGAGCAAGGCGACGGCGCGATGGCCGGTGAGCACCAAGTCCGCGTGCGCAAAGTCGAGGTGAAGGTTGGCCCCGCACCGACTCCCGAAGAACCCGACCGCGTGGACATCCTCAGCGAAACCTATCTAGTTCCGCAACGGTACGACGACGTAGAAACCTCCGGCCTGACCGTCACCGTCGATTCCGACGCCGACAACGCCTTCACGCTGCAACTCACCGACTAGAGCGCGCCGGCGTTTTTCTGCCGGCGTTTCTCTATAGCGCCAGAGCGGCTCACCCGGTCTGGCGGCTACGGGCGAAAAGGGATGCTCCAGTTGTCGTGGATTGGCCTTCAGCCCGCTATTCGCGCAATCCCATTGCTCTCTCGCCGGCAGGGGGCCGCTCCCCTGGGCATCCCCCTCTATTGCCTCCACCAGCCGCCGCTCGACATCAGCTCAAGACGGCAAACCGCTAGATAGGGTTTTGCGAAGTTGGGAGAGTTGCTCCAGGGAGCCGCCTCCCGAAGGGGGTGGCGGCGGCTTTTCCGATCCTCCCAAGATTACGCAACTCTAGATAGAATGTACCGAAGACGCGCAGCGGCATGCTCGGCGGGAAACGTGCCGCCGACGGACCCATTCCCCTGCGAGACTCCACGGCTGATCCGATGCGCACACTGACTGCAGGCTGTTGCCCCCTGCTGGGACTGATCGCGGCGCTGGGCGTCGCGCCGCCGCGCCACGCCACGGCGGAGGAGCCGGTTCGCGTGGAACAGGGCGTAGTCTACGCTCAGCGGGGCGAGGAGAAACTGGCGGCCGACATCTACATGCCCGCCGCAGAAGGTGTCTACCCCGGCGTGCTCGTCGTCCACGGCGGCGCCTGGATGAGCGGCCAACGGACGCAACTGGCCGAAGCGGCGCGGAAGCTGGCGGAAAATGGCTTCACCGCCGTCACGATCAGCTACCGCCTCGCGCCGGAGCATCTCTTTCCGGCTCAGATCGAAGACTGCCGCGACGCGGTGCGGTGGATGCGCCGCGAAGCGGACCGCTACCAGATCGACCCGACGCGGATCGGCGGCTTTGGCTATTCGGCCGGGGGGCATCTCGTCGCGCTGTTGGGAGCGATGGGCGACGAAACGGACCCGAAGGTTCAGCCGACCGCGCGGCTGCAATGCGTGGTGGCCGGCGGCGCTCCCTGCGATTTTCGCCCGCTGCCGGCCGAGACGCGGCTGCTGGCCTACTGGCTCGGCGGCACGCGCGCCGAAAAGCCCGAGCAGTACCGGCTGGCCTCGCCGGCGTCGTTCGTTTCGCGGGACGACCCGCCGATGTTTTTCTTTCACGGCGAGAAGGACAAGCTGGTGCCGCTTTTCAGCCCGGCGGCGATGCACGCGCTGCTTCAGCTTTCCGGCGTCCACTCGCAGCTTTATACTGTGGCCGGCGCCGGCCACGTCGGAGCCTTTACCGACGAGCAGGCT
>CAYZVT010000339.1:0-5387 GCA_964481585.1 uncultured Pirellulales bacterium | reverse complement strand
GCTATGTGGAGACCTGTCAAGCGAAGCGCCCTCGAAGGGTGCCACTGCTGGCCCCTCCAGCAGCGTCTTTGAGCGACATCGTTTGCCGGGCAACTCGCCAACGCCTCCTCAGAATCGCGGCACCGCGACGGGGTCGGAAGGGGACCCGCGTCAAGAGGAAAGCACTGTTGGAGCAGCCAGCAGTGGCACGCGCGAGAGCGCTGCTGGAGGGGTCAGCAGTGGCACCCAGCGGCTTTACCCTCGTGGAACTGTTGGTGGTGATCGCGATTATCGGCATTCTCATTGCGCTGCTGCTCCCGGCCGTGCAGGCGGCGCGCGAGGCGGCGCGGCGTGCGCAGTGCAGCAATAACCTCAAGCAGATCGGCATCGCACTGCACAATTATCACCTGTCCCACCAAAGCTTTCCGCCCGGCTCGACGTTCGAAACGGCGGGCGATCGCGGCTCGATCTTGATTCGCCTGCTGCCTTACATCGAGCAGCAAAACGTCTATGACGCCTTTGATTTCACCCAAGTGACCGACGGCCAAAAGTTCCCCGATGGAAGGCGGATCGACTCGACCGTGATCGCCACCTATCTCTGCCCCAGCGATACGCACGGCGGCTCGTTCCAGGGGCGTGGTCTGCACAACTACGCGGCTTCCAAAGGCTCGACCAAGCACATCAACAATACTGCCTGCTCCTGTCCGCAATACGAAAATTGGAACAGCTTCGCGCTCGGTGAGCACAATACGCCCAAGCAAATGCCGACGGGGCCGTTTACCCGCTGGGGTCGCACCACGTCCATCTCGGACTGCCGTGATGGGTTGTCCAATACGATCTACTTCGGCGAGATGCGGCCGCGCTGCTCGGGGCATGCCTCGCAAGGCTGGGCGCACTCCAACGGTGGGCATGGCGGCGGCGCGGGAACCCTGGTGCCGATCAACACGGCGGGCTGCTCCACCGATCCCAACGAGCCGAATGGCTGTCTGCGCACGTGCAATTGGAATATCGAACACGCCTTCCGCTCCCTGCATCCCGGCGGAGCGGGTTTCCTACTTGGCGACGGATCGGTCCACTTCTTCTCCGAGTCGATTGACCATTGGACGTACCAGTATCTTGGTGCGATGGCCGACGGCCAGGTGGCGGTGCTGCCCTAATGAATCAACCATCGCGGGGTGCCACTGCTGGCTTGTCCAGCAGTGTTAGGAGTAGACGTTGCCTTGTCCCAGTAGGTTTGGACCTGAGCCGGGTAGCCGAAGAAGGTCGCGCGTGCAGATCAAGCTCTCCTCGGCGACGCGGCTTTGCTTCAAAGTCGAATCCCAAGCTGAAATCTGCTGACGGCACTGCTGGACAAGCCAGCAGTGGCACTCACCAACGTGAGGCTCACACACCCCTCCCCCTGGCGCTGCTGGCCTGCGCTCTCGGGCTGGCAGTCGCCGGCTGCGGCTCCGCCGGTCCTGAATTGGCGCCGCTCGCCGGACAGGTGACGCTCGACGGCGAACCGCTGCCCGGCGCGGCGTTGATGTTCGTGCCCGTCGCGGGCGGGCGACCGGCCCAGGCGGTGGCCGATGCGGAAGGACGCTTTGTGGCCTGGACCTTCGAGCCAGGCGATGGCGCGGTGGTAGGCGAACATCGGGTGGCGGTGTCGCTGGTGGAAATCACCGGCATCGAGGCCACCGCCGACGGACTGGAAGGCACCCCCACCGGCCCCATCCATACGCTGTCGAAGATCCCGCTCCGTTACGGCGACGCCGGCACTTCTCGGCTCCGAGTTCAAGTTGAGCCGGGCGAAGCCAACTTCGTCACCTTCGCGCTCACGGCCAAGGATTGAGCCGGGTCAGCAAGAGGGGTCAGAACTGGGCGCAGCTCTTTGGGGCGGCTCGCCGGGGGCTTCCGCTCTCGCGGTGCGCTCCCGCTACCCGTCGTGCAGGCGGTGGCTTGGGAATTGCGATTCCTGGCATGGCGGTTGCAAGAGATGTCGATTGCCGTTGCGGGTTCGAGGGTTCCTTTTGGGGAGCGGAACAATGCGATTTATTTCGACCTATGTGCATGGCATGCTCGATTATGGGATCGCGGTGTTGCTGATCGTGGCGCCGTGGCTATTCGGGTTTGCCGAAGGGGGCGCGGAGACGTGGGTGCCGGTGATTTTGGGGCTGGGGGTGATTCTCTACGCCCTGTTTACCAACTACGAGCTAGGCGTGGTGCGGCGGATTTCGATGCCGGCCCACTTGCTGCTCGACGCCGGGGGCGGCTTCATCCTCGCCATTTCGCCGTGGCTGTTCGGCTTTGCGGAATTCGTGTGGATTCCGCACGTCGTCATCGGCCTGATCGAAATCGGCACGGCCATGATGACCCAGACGCGGCCTTCGCACTACATGCACGGCCACGCCGAGCGGCTCTAACGCCAAGCCACGATAACAGGAGCCTTCCTTTGTCGCCCGAGGCCGCCAGACCGGATAGCCGCTCTGGCGCTACCCCGAGGCAAGGCTTGCTCCCTAGATGCCGCCTGCGCGCGGGAAGGACACTTGCGGCGACCACAGATGAAAGGGCCTTACGCCACCAGATCCGTGACGACCTTGGCCGGCTCGACGCCCGTCAGCCGGATATCAAGCCCTTGGTGCTGCACGGTGAGACGGTTGTGGTCGATGCCGAGCAAATGAAGCATCGTGGCGTGCAGGTCGCGGACGTGGACGATATCTTCCACGGCATGGTAGCCTAGCTCGTCGGTCGCCCCGTAGCTGATGCCGGGCTTGATGCCGCCGCCGCAGAGGAACATCGAGAAGCCCTTGATATGGTGATCGCGTCCGTTGCCCTGGGCCATCGGCGTGCGGCCAAATTCGCCGCCCCAGATGAGGAGCGTGTCTTTCAGCAAGTCGCGCTGCTTGAGGTCTTGAATCAGCGCGGCGGTGGCCTGGTCGGTGTGCCCGGCGCAGACCTTCATGTACTTGTCCAGATCGCCGTGATGGTCCCAGCCGCGATGGTAGAGATGGATGAAGCGCACGCCGCGCTCGGCCAGTCGGCGCGCGAGCAGGCAGTTGCTGGCGAACGAGCCGTCGCCCGGCTGCTTTAGCCCGTACAGATCGAGCACGCTCTGCGGCTCGTCCGACATATCGACCAGTTCGGGCACCGAGGTCTGCATGCGGAAGGCCATCTCGTACTGCGCAATACGGGTGGCGATCTCGGGATTGTCGATCTCGCTATTGCGGAGCCGGTTCAACTGGTTCACCGCGTCGATTACGTCGCGCTGCCGTCTGTCGTCGTAGCCGGCCGGGTTGGAAACGTAGTGGACCGGATCGCCCTTGGCATAGAACTCGACCCCCTGGAAGCGCGAGGGCAAAAAGCCGCTCGACCACTGGCGGGCCGCGATCGGCTGTGGGCTACGTCCCCCCACGCTCGTCGCCACGACGAAGCCCGGCAGGTTTTGCGTCTCGGCGCCGAGTCCATACAACACCCAAGAACCCATTGACGGCCGGCCGCTAATGACGGTGCCGGTGTTCATGAAGGTGTGGGCCGGGTCGTGGTTGATCTGTTCGGTGACCATCGAACGGACAATCGCGATGTCGTCGGCGACCTTGGTCAAGTGCGGAAAGTACTCGCTGATGGTCTGTCCGCTTTCGCCGTGCCGGCCGAACTTCGCGCGGGGACCGTAGATCTTCAGCGGCTTGCCCTGCAACTGCGCGATCGGCATGCCGGCCGTGTACGATTCGGGCATCGGCTGGCCGTCTCGTTTTTCCAAGAGCGGCTTATAGTCGAAGGTTTCCAGATGGCTCGGTCCGCCGGCCATGCACAGGAAGATTACCCGCTTGGCCTTCGGCGCAACGTGCCGGGGATTGACGATGCCTTGATATGGCCCGGTGTGCAGGCTCTCGCCAGCGGTGGCGGCCAGCAGGGCGGGATTGATCATCGAGGCCAGCGCGGTCGCGCCGACGGCTACGCCGCTATGGCGCAGGAAGGTCCGCCGCGCGAGCTGCGCTTCATACGGATGAGGATCGTTCACGGTTAGTTCCTCGTAATCGTTTCGTTGAGGTTCAGCAGCACGCGCGCCACCGAGGTCCACGCCGCCAGTTCCACCGGGTCGGCTTGAGGCGGGGCGGGAGTGAGGCCGATCGCTTGAATCTGCTGGGCCGCCTGGGGGTGGGCGGCGAAGTGCCGGCGGTGTTTTTGCAGCAGTTGGTAAAGCACTTCCTGCCGCGCGGAGTCCGCTTCGCGGCTTGTCACCTGCCGCAGCGCCCAAGCGAGGCGATCGGCGTCGGTCGATCCTCCTTCGTCCAAAACACGGGCCGCCAAGGCGCGGGCGGCTTCGACGAACGTGGGATCGTTAAGCAACACCAGCGCGGCGGTGGGCGTGTTGCTCACCGAGCGCTGCGCGGTACATTCTTCCCGCGTCGGCGCGTCGAAAGCCTTTAGCATCGGGTGCAAAAACTGCCGCTGCCAATGCACATAGACGCCGCGCCGCCACTGCCGCGCGTCGCTGTGCTGCTGGTACTCGCGCTGGGGAAAGTTCAGATGGGCGTAATAACCCGGCGGCTGATAAGGCTTCACGCTCGGCCCGCCCACCTCACGAACTAATAACCCGCTGACGGCCAGCGCGTTGTCGCGAATCATCTCCGCTTGCAGACGCGGCCGCGCTTGGCGGGCGAATAGCCGATTGTCGGGATCGCGGCTGCGCAGCTGGGGCGTGCTGACGGACGACTGGCGATAGGTGCTGCTCATGGCGATCAGCTTGAGCGTGTGCTTGATGTCCCAGCCGCTTTGGAAAAACTCCATCGCCAGGTTGTCGAGCAACTCGGGATGGGTGGGCGGTTCGCCTTGCCCGCCGAAATCATCGAGCACCCGTGCCAGGCCGACGCCCATCAGCAGTTGCCAGAGGCGATTGGCCTGCACCCGCGCGCTCAGCTTGCCCACGCCCCCTTGTTCGCCGGGCTGCACGAGCCACCGCGCCAGATCGAGCCGCGTGGCGCGGCGGTCTTCGATCGGCAGCGCCGGGAAGATCTGCGGCACGGCCGGCTGGACGACTTCCCCGGTCTCATCGAGCCAGTTGCCGCGCGGCAGTACGCGCACCTCGCGCGGCTCGCTCGATGAGCTAACCATCACCCGTCGCGGCACGATCTTCGCCCGCTCGGCCTTGAGAAACGCCAGACGCGCCTCTAGCGAAGTCGGCGGGCGCTCGTCTTCCGGCAGCGCGTCGATCTGGGCCTGTACGGCGGCGATTTGTTTGTCCAATCGTGTCGCCTTGAGGCGATCGAGCGGCGTGAGCAAGTCCATCTCCGGCAGCCGCCGCGTGGGGAGCGAGTTGAGACCGCCGTACTGGTTGCGCAGGTGCTCTTCGTCATCAATGTCGGCGAAGAACGCCCCCAGCGCGTAAAAGTCGCGCGCCGAGAAGGGGTCGTATTTATGGTCGTGGCACT
>CAYZVT010000338.1:0-5412 GCA_964481585.1 uncultured Pirellulales bacterium | reverse complement strand
TAGCCGGCGAGCGCGTCCTTCCCGCGCAGGCGGGAAGGACGCTTCCGCGAAGAAGAGCCTCAAAGCGGCGGAGCGTGGGAATCTCAACCGGATGACGGCGCTAGCCCGGCTGCTCTGGGGGCGTGCGGAGTTCGGCGGCGGTTTCCACAGCGACGGCGATCGGCGGCAGGATGCCGACGCGCTGGTAGATCGGCCGCACCTGTTCGCGCATTCGCGGCAAGCTGCGGGCAAAGACGAGAGCCGTAGTGAGGCAGCCCAGCCCGGCCAGTTCCAGCGCCAGCGGCGCTCCGAGCCGGTCGGCGATCGCGCCGGCGAGCAGGCTGCCGAGCGGGGCGGTGCCCATGAAGGCCATCGTGTAGAGACTCATCACGCGGCCCCGCTTGTCTTCATCGACGATCGTTTGCAGCAGCGTGTTGCTCGCCGCCATCTGGAGCATCATGCAAAACCCAGTCGCCACGAGCAGCGCCAGCGACAGCGGCACGCTCCGCGACAGCGCGAAGCCAACCATCGCCGTCCCCAGCACGACCGTCGCCCACACCATCCGCCGGCCGAGTCCCAGGACCGTGCTCCGCGAGGCGAGATAGAGCGCCGCCGCGAGCGCTCCCACGCCCGACGCGCCCATCAGCAGTCCCAACAGACGCGGCCCGCCTTCGAGCAGCCGCTCGGCGAAGACCGGCATGAGAATCGCCAGCGGCATGCCGAGCATGCTCGTCAGGGCGATCAACAGCAGCAGCGAGCGAATCGGCGCGAAACGATAGGCGTAGCCGAATCCTTCGGTCAGCCCTTGCCAAACCGGAAGCCGCGTGCGCGGCACGGACGCCGGCAGATCGCGCATCGCCGCCAGCGCGACGAGCACCGCGAGAAAGCTGACGGCGTTAATCGCAAAGCAGGTGATCTCGCCGCCGGCGGCAATCAAGAAGCCGGCCAGCGACGGACCCACCAGCCGCGCGCCGTTGAACAGCGACGAGTTCAGCGCAATGGCGTTCGGCAGGTCCGCGCGGCGCGGCACCATTTCGACCAAGAACGCCTGCCGTGTCGGCATGTCGAAGGCGTTGACCGTGCCAGAGAGGACGCTGAGCAGGACGATCTGCCAGACCTGAATCTGCCCCGTCCACATCAGCAGCACCAGCGCGATCGCCAGCAGCATGAGACTCGCCTGCGTGACGAGCAGCACGCGATGGCGGTTCCAGCGGTCGGTGAGCACGCCCGCCACCGGCGCGAGGAAGAACGTGGGGAATTGGCTCGAAAAGCCGACCAGCCCAAGCAAAAAGGCCGAATCGGTGAGCCGAAACACCAGCCACGTCAGCCCCACCTGCTGCATCCAGGTGCCGATGAGGGAGACGCCCTGGCCGGCGAAGAACAAGCGGTAGTTGCGATGGGCAAACGCGCGCCCCAACTCGGCCAGCCGTGGCATAATGCTCCCTGCGATGCGTACTCAATCGACCGGACGTGCCCCAGTGATTGTACGCAGCAGTTGCCGCTTCGCGAAAGCGGTCGGGACGAGAGACGGGGGACGAGGGATGGGGGACGAGGGGCAACAAGATGCGTCCTTCCCGCCCAGGCGGGAATGTAGAGAGTAGTCTTCGCTTCGGGGGCTTCCGCTGTCGCGGTGCGCCCCCGCCACCCGTGGCTAATAGCTGACAGCTAATAGCTAACAGCTACTAATAGCTGTAGCGATGGGTCCACAGTCGGCCGCCGTGATGGTGCAGTCGTGCTGCGCCCACCTCGCGCGTGGCTTCCCAGCGGGGAGCGGCCCCGAACCAGCCCCAGCGAAAATGCTCGGCCGGCAGTCCGTAGACATACGGATTGGCGTGCTGAAGCTGATGCACCTGATACGAGGGGTGCCAGCCGGGCACAAAATGATCGACCGCCTCGGCCGAAGCCGCCGGCAGCACCATCGCGACCATCGCAAGCAAACCTGAGCAGCACCGCGCCTGCATGACACGCTTCCTTTCGTGACGAGAATTGGGCTGCCGCCTACCAGTTATAGCCCCCGTAAGGAACCGGCGGGGGAGCGTAGTAGCCGCGCGGCACGTAGACCTGGGGCGGACCGTAGAGGTTGCCGAAATAGGGTGCGTAGGAACCGCCATAGCGGAGCCGGTAGTAATCGAGGTGATACGGATACGGACGCCGAAAGCCAAACTGCGGCACCGCCGGCACGACGGCCACGCCCGCCGGTGCTGCCACTGCTGCCGGTGCTGCCACTGCTGCCGGTGCTGCCACTGCTGCCGGTGCCGCCACCGCTGGCGCAGCCGCCGCCGCTGGCGCAATCGCCGAAGCCGCCGGTGCCGGAGCCGCAAAATAGCCCGGCAAACCGTGGAACCCCGGCCCGTAGCGCTGGTAGGCCGGCGCTTGAGCGCACTGCACCGCTCCCGGCGCCAGCTCGATCCCCATCAGTCCCACCACCGCCGCGTTCAGCGCGATGACCACAACCATTTTCCGTCTGCAACGCCCCATCGCTCTCGATCCCCGGTGCAAAACTCGGCAATGCTAGCAAGCTCCATGCTAGGCAGCCGAGGAGGGGGAAAGCAAGAAGGCGGAGGGCGGAGGGCGGAGGGCGGAAAAAAAGCGGCTTCGGCCTTACCGCTTACCGCCTACAGCTTATAGCCTACAGCTCGCAGCCCGTAGCTCGCAGCCTACAACTACAGCCCCTCCATCAACTCGCGGGGGTCTTCCATGCTGGCGGCGAGTTTGCTGAGGGCTTCGGTTTCGATCTGGCGGACGCGCTCACGGGTCAGGCCGAGCGATTCGCCGATCTCTTTCAGCGTGCGTGGCTCCTGGTCGTCCAGCCCGAACCGCAGCCGGAGGACCGTCGCCTCGCGGGGGTCCATCGTGCTGAGCATCTTCATGACGTGCGTAAGGCTGTCGTTCTCCAGCATCGTCTCGTCGGGACTGCGGAGCCGCTCGTCCATAATCATCTCGCCCAGCGTCCAACCGGCTTCGGTCTGGTCGGTCTGCGGCGTGGCGTTGTAGATGCGGATCGCCTTTTTGATGATCGGCAGCTTCTTCTTCGGCAGCCCCAACACGCGGGCGACTTCTTCGGGCGTCGGCGTGCGGCCGAGTTCTTCTGCCAGCCGCGTGCTCGCCCGTCGCCACTTGGAGAGCAACTCGACCATATAGGCCGGAATGCGGATCGTCTTGCCGGTGTTGATGAGCGCCCGCTTGATCGACTGCTTGATCCAGTAGCTGGCATAGGTGCTGAAGCGCGTGCCCATCGCCGGATCAAAGCCTTCGACCGCCCGCAGCAGCCCCAGGTTGCCTTCCTCGATCAAATCCTGCAGCCCCAGCCCCTTGCCGGTGTAGCCGCGAGCGATGTTCACCACGAGGCGGAGATTGGCGCGGACCATGCGATCGCGGGCTTCGACATCGCCCTGGCCAATTGCGATGGCCAGCTCTTGCTCATCGTCGGCCGAGAGCAGAGCGGTCTCGTTGATCTCGCGCAGATAGGTTTCCAGCGGCGTCTGCACCGCGGAAGAAGATTTGCGTCGGGTGGTGTTCATGAGGCGCTGCGTGCCGGGCAGAGGGAAGGGAGGGGGTTTGGTCAAAGTAGACTATCGACGCCCCTTCCCCCGGCTCTACATCGCGTGCCGCAAGGTTCACGGTACAAGGAATGTGACTCTGGTTCGGGCGGTAGCGGATGCAGCGCATCGAGTGATTGCAGCCCATCCCGCTCGCCACAAGCGGCCGGTTGTAGCGCCTATGCGGAAAGGCGGGGGGCGGAAAGCGCAGCAGCGGCGCCCGGTGCGGGAAGGACCAGCGCTTTTGCCCTCCGCCTTCCGCTCCCCGCCACCCGTCGTGGCACCCGGCGCATAAAAAACGGCCCCGCGGTTTCCCACGGGGCCGTGAATCGGTAATCGGATTAAGTCGTAGCGAAGCGGCTACTCGCCTTCCTTCTTCGGCTGCTCAAAGAGCGGACCGGAGGAGGAGCCGACGCCGCCCTTGAGTTCGCCTTGCGGCGCGCGCGGGGTGGAAGCAGCGGCCGAAGCGGCTTCGGCCTGTTCGTGCTCGGCTTCTTGCTCCTCGGCCCATTCGACGCGCTTGCGCGACAGGCCGATCTTCCGCTCGTCGGCATCGACGCGGAGAATTTTTACCTCGATCTCGTCGCCGACTTTGACCACTTCCTCGGGGTTTTCGACCTTGTGGTCGGCCAACTCCGAGATGTGCAGCAGCCCTTCCAGACCGTTTTCCAGTCCGACAAAGACGCCGAAGTTGGTGATCTTGGTGACGTTGCCGGTGACGACCTGGCCCGCCTGGTAGCGGTTCGGGATGTCACTGGCCCAAGGATCTTCTTCCAACTGCTTCAAGCCCAGCGCGATGCGGCGGCGGTCCTGATCGACCGAGAGCACTTTGCACTCGACCTCTTGGCCCTTTTCGACCACTTCGCTCGGATGGCTGATTTTGCGCGTCCAGGACATGTCGCTGACGTGCAGCAGGCCGTCGATGCCCTCTTCGATTTCGATGAAGGCCCCGTAGTTGGTGAGATTCCGCACCCGCCCTTTAACAACCGTGCCGGGCGAGTACTTGTCGGCCACGCGGTCCCAGGGGTTGGGCTGCGTCTGCTTGATGCCGAGCGAAATCTCTTGCTTCTCTTTGTCGATGCCGAGCACGACGACTTCGATCTCGTCGCCGATGTTGACCAGTTCGCTCGGGTGGCTGATCCGCTTGGTCCACGACATCTCGCTGATATGCACCAGCCCTTCGATGCCGTCTTCGAGCTTCACAAACGCCCCGTAGCTCATCACGTTGACGACCGTACCCTTGATCCGCGAACCGACCGGATACTTGTCGCCGACGTTTTCCCACGGGCTGGGCTGCTTTTGCTTGAGGCCCAGGGCGATCTTTTCCTTCTCGTAGTCGATGTGCAGGATCTTGACTTCCAGTTCCTGGTCGATCGACACCATATCCGAAGGATGGTTGATGCGGCCCCAGCTCATGTCGGTAATGTGCAGCAGACCGTCGATGCCGCCCAGGTCGACGAACGCGCCGAAGTCGGCGATGTTCTTGACCACGCCGGTGCGGGTCTGGCCGATCTCCAGCGTTTTGAGCAGCTGGGCCTTCTTATCGGCCCGCTCGGCTTCGATCAGCGCCCGGCGGCTGACGACGATGTTGCGGCGGGCTTCGTCGATTTTCAGCACCAGGCACTGAATCGTGCGGTTGATGTAGTCGCCGATGTCGTGCGGACGGCGAATATCGACCTGGCTGGCGGGCAAGAAGACGTTGACGCCGATATCGACGAGCAAGCCGCCTTTGATCTTGCGGGTCACGGTGCCGGTTACCACGTCGTTTTCGTGGACCGTCTCCATGACCTTCATCCAGGCCTCGATCTTCTCGGCCTTCCGCTTCGACAGCACGATCATCGTGCGTTCGGTTTCGGCGCCCGAGGCGATGCCTTCGACGTCTTCGATCAGCACC
>CAYZVT010000337.1:0-5453 GCA_964481585.1 uncultured Pirellulales bacterium | reverse complement strand
GACTTCTGCCAGCACGTCAGCATGGGCTGCTGCACGAGTTTGACCGACTTCTGCCGGCGTGCGGAAATCGACCGCCTCTTTCGCCGCTACGCGGTGCTGCACTTCGTTGGCCCCGACGGAGCGCAGTACGATCTCCGCGCCGCGCCGCACCTGCCCGCTCCGCTGCATTTGCTCCCTGCCCTGTGGGGGCTGAAGTTTTTCAGCCCGTCGCAGCGGCTCGGGCTGCTCCGCGCGCTGGGCCGGCTTGCGCGGCTGCGCTCGGACGACGCGAACTGCGAAGAAACCATGGCCCACTGGCTCGCCCATCAAAATCAGTCGCCGCAGGTGGTCCAGCAGTTTTGGGCGCTCGTGCTCGTCAGCGCGCTGGGCGAGACGCTTGACCGCGTGACGGTGGCCGCCGCGCGCAAGGTTTTTGTGGATGGCTTCATGGCCTCCCGCGACGGCTATCAAATCTTTGTGCCGCAAGTGCCGCTCGGCGATCTGTACGGCCAGCGGATGGCGGCCCGGCTGCGAGCGTTGGGCGTCGAGGTCCATCTCGGCGCGCCGGTGGAACGAATCATCGGCGACGGGGACGGCCTGCGCGGCTTGATACTTGCTGGCGGTACTGAGCGGGAGTTTAACGCAGTGGTACTGGCCGTGCCGTGGCGGCAGGTCGAGACGCTTTTGCCAGGTGAAATGCAAGCGGCGCTGCCGCAGTTGCGCTCGTTTTCGCAATTCGAGTCGTCACCGATCACCGGCATCCATCTGTGGTTCGACCGGCCGATCATGCGGCTGCCGCATGCGGTGCTCGTCGGCAAGCTGAGCGATTGGATCTTCGCCGCCGGAGAAGGTGCGGTGCCGCAGTGCGGCGGCCAGCAGGGCCACTACTACCAAGTCGTCATCAGCGCTTCGCGGCAACGGGTCGGCCAGCCGCGCGAGGCGCTCGTGCAACAGATCGTCGCGGAGTTGCGCGCGACGTTTCCGCTCTCCGAGCAGGCCAAGCTGCTGCACGCGCAGGTTGTCACGGAAAAGCACGCGGTCTTTTCGCCGCTCCCCGGTTCGGCAGCCGCGCGGCCATCGCAGCGCACGGCCGTCGCGGGGCTGGTGCTCGCCGGCGACTGGACCGCGACGGGCTGGCCCGCCACGATGGAAAGCGCCGTCCGCAGCGGCTACCTCGCCGCCGAAACCGTGCTCGGCCATCTTGGTCAGCCGGCAATGCTACTGCCTGCCGATCCCACGCCGAGTCTGCTGGCGCGGTGTTTTATCCATAGCTCGTGCTTCCCGCGTAGGCGGGAATCCAGAGAGTAGTTATCAGCTATCAGCTTTTAGCCATCAGGCTTGGGCTGGAGCGCGCTCAACGTAACGGTAGCGTCTGCCTGCGCCCTTTTCGCCCGAGGCCGCCAGGCCCGCTAGCCGGTATGGCGCTCCCCTGAAAGGCAAAACCTACTCTCTGTCCTTCCGCCTGCGCGGGAAGGACGGGGTTTGCTGACCACTGATTGCTGACTGCTGATCGCTGACCCTCAATTCCCGCCTGCGCGGCTCTACTCCAGCTCGCGAATCCAGATGTTGCGGAAGCGGACCGGGTTGCGGTGGAATTGGATGTGCAGCGGCAGCTTGTCTTCATGCGGCGTGTACGAGGGGGGCTTGTGCCAGAAGGTGCCGCCGGTCAGCTCAAAATGGTTTTGCACCAGCACGCCGTTGTGCAGAACTGTGACCGAGGCGGGTTTGGCGAGCTTGCCGTCTTTGAACTGCGGCGCGTTGAAGATGATGTCGTAGGTTTGCCACTCGCCCGGCTTGCGGCTGGCGTTCACCAGCGGCGGGTGCTGCTTGTAGACCGCGCCGGCCTGACCGTCGGGATAGGTCGGGTTGTGGTACGAGTCGAGAATCTGCACCTCGTAGTGGCCCATCAGATAGACGCCGCTATTGCCGCGTCCTTGGCCGGAGCCTTCGATCTTTTCCGGCGATGCCCATTCCAGATGCAGTTGGCAGGAGCCGAACGGCTGCTTCGTGGTCAGGCCGCCCCCTTTGGCGATCGCGTAGCCGTCTTGGATCTGCCATTTCTCACCGCCGTTCCACTGCGAGAGGTCTGTGCCGTCGAACAGCACCACCGCATCGCTCGGCGGCTGCCCCGGCTCGCCCGGCTCGACGACCGGCACTTCCGGCCACACCTTGCCGCTGTTGTATTCGCCGGCATAGCAGCAGGCCATCAGTCCTGCACCCACAAGAAGCAAAGCGACGGCCGCGCCGCGACCGGCACGAATCCAGCGGAACGAAGTGAGCTGCATGGCATGATCCTCGATTGAGCGAGCGCGCCGTCGAGGCGCAGCAAAGCGGCAGGGATTGGGAGGTAGGCTACGACGATTATAACTCGCCCCGAAACCCTCCGCCAACAGGACGGCATCGCCTTCCCGCGTCACGACGAGAGTACTCCCGCCCTTCCCACGCAGACGGGAAATTAGCCGTCAGCGGTCAGCCGTCAGCAAAGCAGGTTCCTCCCGCGCAGGCGGGAATGACGTATTTTGCTAACCGCTGACCGCTGAAAGCTAACCGCTACCAGCTACTTCGGCAGCAGGTCGAGCGAGGCGAGAAACGGCTCCATCGCCCGCACGGTCCGCACATACGCCTCGCTGCCGTCCCGGCCGAAGTTGAAAAACCCATGCCCTGCTCCCTCGAAGGGAATCAGTTCGCAGCGGTTGCCGAGCGCCTTCATCCGCGCGGCGAAGCGCTCGGCGTTTTCAAACGGCACGGTCGTGTCGTTGGTGCCGTGAAAGAGGATCGTCGGCGGGGTGTCGTTCGTGATGTGCTCGACCGGCGAAATCTCGCGCCACCGATCCCCGATCCGGTCGTAGCCGTAGCCCCGCTTGCTCGTATCGACGACCGGGTTAAAGAGCACGAGCGCGACCGGCCGCGACGAGACGTTCAAATCTTCGCCCGGCTCATCGAGCTGCGAGAGGGTGCCGGTCGACGCCGCCACATGTCCGCCGGCCGAGCCGCCGCCGGCGGCGATTCGTTCAGGGTCGATGCCGAGTTCGTCCGCATGGGCGCGCAGATAGCGCACCGCCGACTTGCCATCGCGGACGCACTCGAACGGCGTCGTACCGTGCCGGCTCTGAACCCGATACTCGGCTGCCGCCGCCACCATCCCCCGCGCGGCGAGGTAGCGGCAGTGCGGATAAAACTGCCGAGGGCTGCCCCCCTTCCACCCACCGCCGAAAAAAAAGACCATCGCCGGCCGCCGCGCCGCGCTCGTATGCCCTTCGGGAGAGAAGACGTGCAAGTACAGCTTTACGTCGCCGATCTGCTTATACATCACCCGCTTCGGCTTCGCTTCGCTACTGCTGAGCGCCACAATCTCGCTCGCCTCAAGCGGCTCGTCCGCCTGTGCGGTTGCCGGGGAAGTCGCAAGTACGGCACAACAAAATGCCAGAAGCCAAAAACGCACGTTCCATTTCGTTTGCTGCATCGGTCTCTCTCGGTGTTGGTGTCTGGGGTTCTCGGTTCACCTGTTCAGTCCGCGTCACGCGGAGGTTCTAGCGCCGACGCTTCGTGAGGCGGCAGTTGGGGAAGGATCTCGGCCAAAAACTTCGCCAGCGCGTCGCTTGCCAGCAGGGCATCTTCGCGGAGCTTCCACATATCTTTGATACTTCCCGGTCGTCGGAACAGCGAGCCGACCACCGCTCCGGCTTGACCGCTGCGGGTCGTTTGCTTCATCAGGTGCTCAAGATCGGCCGGCAATTCCTGATCGACCGTATCACTGACGACGCGGATGCAGAGAAACCGCACCTTCTCCCGATGGCAAAGTTCCGCCACGGCGAACGACTCCATATCGACCGCCAGCGCGTCGTGCTTCTGGCCCAGCTCGCGCCGCTGGGCCGGCGTGCGGACGATATGATCGACCGTCAGCAGCCGCCCGACGTGCAGCTTTGGACCGGGGCCGAGCTTCACGTCTACCGCCAGCCGCTCGCCGGCCAGGTTCGTGATACTGGTGGCGACGAACAGATCGTTTTGCTTTAGTCGGTCATCCAGTCCGCCGGCCAGCCCCGCCGAGATCACCCAGCGCGGGTGATGCCCGGTTAGCAGCGCCGCCGCGCCCCGCCGCGCGTTTGCGACGCCGGGGCCGCACTCGACGATCGTCACCCGCCGCTCGGCAAGTCGGCCCGAGCGGGCGACAAAGCCGTTTCCGCGCACGACGGTGACCGCTTCGAGCAGATCGACCAGCCCGCCGGCCTCGATCCCGAGCGCGAAGACCAGCCCCACGTCAGCCGGTTGCGGCTCCGCCGGCGGGGCTTCGCTCGCTTCGGTCTGACCACGCAGCGCCTCGCCCACCGCGTCCTGCGCCCGCCTTTGCGCTTCGCTCCGCAACCAAGAAGACAACGCCCACCGCAACCACATGGAGCTTTCCCAGGAGTGACAAAAGCAAAGCTTCTATCTTAATCACTCCCGCCCGCATTGCGACGGGTGGAACGTGGAAGGCGGAGGGCGGAGGGGGGAGGGCGATAGCGGAAGCCCCGGCGGGGATGGTGGATGTTGGATTTTGAATGGTGGATGGGGATGGCGGGGCGCTAGCGGATCGTAAGCTCGACGAGTTGCGGCTCGGTGCGGCAGGGCTTGGCGGTTGCGGGCCTGGGGGTGGGACGAGCGGCCTGTGGGGGCGGAGGCGTGACGGGCTTTTCTTGTCCCGCGCCGAAGAGGGTGAGCCTAGCCGTGGCGAGGAGGCCCTTGAGCGAGCCGAAGCTGGCGGCGACGGCGCTTGGCTCATAGCCGCAGTGGACCATGCAGTCTTGGCATTTGCTGTTGCCGCTGGCGCGGCCGTAGCCGGTCCAGTCGGTCTCTTCCATCAGCTCACGAAAACTGCTGACATAGCCTTCGTCGAGCAAGTAACACGGACGCTGCCAGCCGAACAAATTGTACGTCGGGCTGCCCCAGGGCGTGCACTCCAGATCCCAGTTCCCTTTCAGAAACTCCACGAACAGCGGCGACTGGTTGAACCGCCAACTGCGCTTCGCGCCGCCCAACATCCGCTTAAAGAGCCAGTGCGTCGCCGAGCGCTGGAGAAAATGATCCTGGTCCGGCGCCTTTTCGTAGCTATAGCCGGGCGAGACCATCATGCCTTCGACGCCGAGCGCCATCATCTCGTCGAAGAACTGCCGGTAGCGGTCGGGATCGGCTCCCTCGAACAGCGTGGTGTTCGTCGTCACGCGAAAGCCCCGCCCGATCGCCGCGCGAATCGCACGCACGGCCACGTCGTAGACCCCGTCGCGGCAAACGGCGTGGTCGTGTTCCTCGCGCGGGCCGTCGAGATGGACCGAAAACGAGAGATACTTGCTCGGCGTGAACTTCGGCAGAGCCGCTTCGAGCTTCAGGGCGTTGGTGCAGAGATAGACGTATTTTTTCCGCGCCACCAGCCCCGCCACGATCTGGTCGATCTGCGGATGCAGCAGCGGCTCGCCGCCGGGGATTGAGACGATCGGAGC
>CAYZVT010000336.1:0-5462 GCA_964481585.1 uncultured Pirellulales bacterium | reverse complement strand
TGCCGGTTCAGCGAAATCACCCGCTGGCGGTGCTCGCCGTGCAACCGCTGCCGGAACAGGCCGCAAAGGCTTGTTCCGCCGGAGTTCTCCTGACAAGCCGCGTCCCGCGCAGACGCCGATTAATCGCTACAGCCCGACGCGCAAAGAGTCGCCAGCGCTAAAACAGTCGTGCTTGCCTGGCCGGCACCAGCGGCTCGGCATCCCAACCGGCATCGCGGAGCCGACCGGCAAAATCGGCAATCGCCCGCTCGGGGCCATGCGTGAGAAACACCTTGCGCGGCGCGACCTGTTCGACGGCTTTTAGCAGTTGGTCAAAATCGGCATGATCCGACAGCGCCAGCGCGTGATCCACCCCGAGCCGGTACTTCGTGCTGGGGTGCATGGCCCAGCCGGTGACGGCGAAGCTCTCAACCGGCCCGAGGTTCGCCAAGCGGAAGCTGCGCATGGAACGCGGCGGCACGACCACGACATGCCCTGGCTCGTAATGGCCGGCGTAGAGCCGGTAGTTACCGAGCGGGACGCCAAACTCCTCGTACACCTGACTCACCTCGAAGATGCTGCGGTGCTGCAGCACGGGAAAACCGGCGTCGGTGAGCAGGCGCGTCACCTCTTGCGCCTTGCCGAGCACATAGGCATGCACCACCGGAGTCTTTCCGGCCTTGAGCGCCGCCGCGACAAGCGTGGCGAGTTGCTCGGCGACCGCGTTGCGACAGGCCCGGCGGTAGGTGGGATCGGCGAAGGTACACTCCATCACCAGAAGATCAGCGTGCGGCAACTCCGCCGCGCCGGCCGTGGCGGACGAGTCGAGCTTGAAGTCGCCCGTGTAGAGGAGCGACTGCGCGCCGTCTTCGGCCAGCAGCATCGCTGACCCGAGACAATGTCCGGCGGGAAAGGTCGTCAGCCGCAGCCCGCCCCACTCCAGCGGCCGGCGGTACGGCAGTTCCAGCGTCCGGCGACATCCCAGCCGCAAGTGATACAGCCGCGCCGTCTCCGGCGTACAAAGCGCCAACTCATGCCGGCCCATGTGGTCGGCGTGCGCATGTGAGATGAACCCGCGCGGCTGCCGGCGACAAACATCAATCGCCAGATCCGCCTTGGTGAGCTTCAGCCCGCGGTCGTAGTGGAACATTGGACGCCTGGAATAGCTGTAGCGTCTGCCGATATCCTTTTCGCCCATGGCCGCCAGGCCGGTTAGCCGCTTTGACGCAACCGTGACGCAAGACGCACTCTCTAGTTCCCGCCTGCGCGGGAAGAACGTGCTTGCGCCGGGGCTTCGGGGGCTTCCGCTTTCGCGGTGCGCCCCCGCCACCCGGCGCTATTCTAGGCGCGAGGCGGCGGAGAGTTTTCCGCTGGCGTCGAGGTCGGCCGTTTTCCAGATTTCTTCGAGCCGCTGGCTGGCAAGCCGGACGATCGCGTCGCGGCTCTGTTCTTCGATCGCCTTGCGATACGCTCGCGGCGTGACGGGGCCTTCGTAGCCCAACTCGGCGAGCGTCGTCAGCGCGGCGGCCGAGTCAATCGTGCCCGTTTCGCCCGGCAGCAGCCGTCCCGCGTCGTCGGCCGCTTCCAGGTCCGCGTCTTCCGCCACGTCGGATAGATAGACGGCGACGATCTGCTCGGGGCGGAGCGCCTTGATTTCCTCGACTCCCGCGCCGGTGAGATGCATCTGCCAGAGATCGACCACTACACCCACGTTGCTGGCCGCTTTCGCCAAGTGCAGCAGCCCATCGAAGGCGTGGATGAACTGGAAGGCGCGGCCCTTGCGGAGCGCCGCCGGGGCCTGGAACTCCAGCCCAAGCCGCACGTCATGCTGCTTGAGCACGTCGTTGACTTCGCTAATCCGCTTGCGGTGGAACTCGAAGTTTTCGTGATACGGCCGCTCGTCGCTCGCCGGCTGGACGGCCGCGATGCAGCGCGTGCAGCCAAGCGCCTGGGCGACTTCGGCCATCTTCGGCAGCTCGGCGAGGCCCAGCCTGTAGCCGTCGGCGTCGGCTGCGTGCAGCGCGAACGGGAGCCGAAAGCTGGCGATCTTGATTCGGGCGCTGTCGATCAGCCGCCGGGCGTGGGGCAGGCCGTGCTCCTCCACCTGACGATAGAAGCTGGCCAGATCGATGCTCATGCCCTGGAAGCGATAGGAGAGCGCCAGCTCGATCATTTCGCTTTGGGTGCCGGAGAGGCCGAGACTTTTGATGTCGAGATTTTTATACATTGCCTACTCTCTTTCCGCCGCCGCCCCGCTGTGGGTGGAGCCGTGCAGCGACTAAGGATTCACACGTACCGCAACTTTTGAATAAGCCACTGATTATGCCAAAATTCGGCCGAAATCGAAAGGCGAGACACCGAAATTCGCTGCCAGCGGGCTGCAGCGCTTCGATGCTAGCGCAACCCGTCCTTCCCGCGCAGGCGGGAATCTAGCTGTCAGCGGTCAGCAATCAGCAGCAGCAACCCGTCCTTCTCGCGCAAGCGGCAATCCAGCGCGCGACCGTCCCCAGTCCCTGTCCCCCAGTCCCCAATCCACCATCCACCATTCAAAATTCAAAATTCGAAAACCCCAGCGATTGTCGCCGCTTTCGATCGCGGCCCCTTCTATGCGGCTTGCGGTGCTGGATATAGTAGTACCAAAGTTTCTCGCTCTGGCCCGCCGACTGTGCCACCAGCAGGTGGTAGTTCTGCCGAGCTTTGCCTGCGGAGTTGCCACGATGGGTGCGATTGAAATGCTGCTACTGGCGGTGGTGCAAGGCGTGACGGAGTTCCTGCCGGTCAGCAGTAGCGGCCATCTGGTGGTGCTCGAATCGCTGCTGGAAAAGTCCGGGCGTCACATGCCGGCGGACTTGATCGAGGTGAACGTCGCGCTGCATCTCGGGACGCTCGTCGCGGTGCTCGTCTACTACCGCCAGCGGATCTTTCGCCTCATGGGCCAAGACCGCCGTGTGCTGCCGCTGCTAGTCTTCGGCAGCGTTCCCGCCGCGCTGGTCGGCGTGCCGCTCGAAAGATTCGGCGAGCACTTGCTCAACAGCCCACTGCTCGCCGGGCTGATGTTTCCGGTCACGGCGGTGATGCTCATCTGGGCAAGCCGCCGGCCTTCCGGCACGACCGACTATCCGCAGATGGCCGTGCGCGCGGTGCTCATCATCGGGCTGTTCCAAGCCTTCGCCATTCTGCCGGGCGTCTCGCGCAGCGGCGCGACCATCGCCGCCGGGCTTGCCGTCGGCCTGCGCCGCGACAGCGCCGCGACATTCGCCTTCTTGCTGGCGATTCCCGCCATCGGCGGCGCCGGGCTGCTCAAGGCACTCGATCTGCTGAAAGTTTCGCCGAGCACCTCGCCCGACGTGCTCGCCCTGGGCATGGTCGCCTCCTTCCTCGTCGGCCTCGCCGCCCTGGCGCTGCTCGTGCGGCTCGTGCAGCACGGCCGCCTCGCCTACTTCGCCTTCTGGCTCCTCCCGCTCGGCCTCGCCGTCACCGTTTGGCAACTCGCCGAGCGAATCGGAGGCTAAAGAACGGGGACCAGGGAACAGCCGTCAGAACGCTTTCTGCCACCGCCGCCAGGCCGGCTTTCCGCTTTCCGCTTTTTTCCGCCTTCCGCCTTCCGCCCTCCCCACGCCTTTCCCCCCCTTGCCAGCGGGTGTATAATGGACGTACACCAGCACCTTGCTCGGGGGCGAACTGGGTTCGACCGGATGAGTGACGTGTCAGTGGCGTGTCGTGGTTGGTCAGTGGGCCACGCAAAAAGCTGACCACCTATCTTCAATTGCCGAAGATACCTTTGCTCTGGCTGCGTAGAAATTCGTAGCCCGGGTTGCGGGGTTTAGTCGGAGAGCCCCAAAAACCCGTCACCAAATCCGAATCGCCGCGAGTCACCGCCTGGCACGCTCGCGGCTAAATCCCGTTCCGGGCTAGCCCGAAGAAAAGCCTGTCGGTTGGCGCGTCCTCGGGCGAAAAATAAAAAATCGACTACACACGTAGAAGCTGCCACCGAAGCATCGCGGGACGCGGGTTCGATTCCCGCCGCCTCCACTTTGCCAGTCAATGCCGTCGGCTGACGGATTGCATCAAAACCCTTGCTCCGGCAAGGGTTTTTGCGCTTTGAGGTCGATTCGCTGTTGCCATTTGCTGTCAGCACGTGCCCCGTTCGGCCAGCAAAAAGTGCAGCGCATTTGCAGCGCGCCGCCAGGAGTCTCCCCCATCGGCGCTTCCGGCTTCGGTGCTTGTCGAGTGTAATGTGGCGGCGGTGCTGCATCGTGGGCAGGTGAACGGGTTCACCGAAAATCTCGCGACTTGGTTCGCAAGTCTTTCAGTTCTTCCGCCAGGTCTTCGAGCGTTTCAACTACGATGTGGATGACATCGTGCTTGCGCTCGACGCGGCCGGTGGCGATCAGGGCGGCGGCTTGGCGGGCGGCGCGGTAGAAGCGGTGGTAGATCGCGTGGCGGATGACGAGATTGGCCACGCCGGTTTCGTCTTCGATGGTGGCGAAGGTAATGCCCCGCGCGGTGCCGGGCCGCTGCCGCACGAGGACCAGCCCCGCCACGCGAATGCGCGTGTCGTTGGGCCAGCTTTGCAGCGCTTCGTTCGGCTCGATGTGCAACGCCCGCAGCGCGGCACGGTGGAACGAAAGCGGATGGGCGCGGAGCGATAGCCCGGCGGTCTGATAGTCGGCGTAGACTTGCTGCTGTTCGCTCAGCGGCGGTAGATGCGGCAACGGTTCGTCGTCCTCGGGTAATGGAGAGAGCAGCGGCAGATGGGCTGAATGCTTTTCTTGGCCCAGGGCGTGCCAGAGCGCGTGGCGGCGGTCCACCCGCAGCGACTGAAAAGCGTCGGCGGCGGCCAACTGCTCGATCACCTTGGGGCTAAGACCCGTGCGCCGCGTGAAGTCCTCCAGCGAGCGGAATCGCCCTGCGCGACGTGCCGCGACGATGCGCTGCGCGTGCCGCTGAGAAAATCCCACAAGCTGCCGCAGCCCCAGACGCAGCGCGGATCGAGGCCGCTTGGCAGCTTTTTCGCATGGAGCCGGCGCAACTTTTTCGAGCGTGCAGTTCCAGTCGCTATGGTTCACATCGGCCGGACGCACTTCGACCTGGTGCTCGCGCGCGTCGCGCACCAGCTGCGCGGGTGCATAGAAACCCATCGGCTGGCTGTTGAGCAGCGCGGCGGTGAAGGCGGCGGGATAGTGATATTTGAGCCAGGAGGAAGCGTAGGCCAGCGAGGCAAAGCTGGCGGCGTGCGACTCGGGGAAGCCGTACTCGCCAAAACCGCGAATCTGCGAAAAGACATGCTCGGCGAACTCGTAGGGCAGCCCGCGCTGCAGCATGCCGGCGATGAGCCGCTGATGAAACTGATCGATCAGCCCTTGCCGTCGCCACGCGCCCATTGCCCGCCGCAGTTGGTCCGCGTAGCCCGGCGTAAAGCCGGCGGCGACGACCGCCAGCCGCATCGCCTGTTCCTGAAAGAGCGGCACGCCAAGCGTCTT
>CAYZVT010000335.1:0-5464 GCA_964481585.1 uncultured Pirellulales bacterium | reverse complement strand
TCTCGTCCGATTCGGGATATACTCTCATTCTCGCATTCCACCTTTGCCAAACACACCCTGCGGGGACACGCGAGGGCTTGTCGCCATGCCCGAAGCGGACGATTTCTCTCCCCCTGAGACGCATCCTGAGAGTCGGTAAGGTTCATACGCATGGAGTCCTCGCAGCGACTAGCCAATCTCTCGCCCGCCAAGCGGCAGCTTTTGCAACAACGGCTCCGCCGCGAGCCGCAGATCGCCGAGCCGATTGCGGTGGTGGGCATGGGCTGCCGCTTTCCCGGCGCGGCCGATCTCGACGCCTATTGGCGGCTGATCCGCGACGGCGTATCGGCCATTGGCGAAATCCCCCGCGCGCGATGGAACATCGACGAACTGTACGACCCGACCGGCCAAACGCCCGGCAAGATGAGCACCCGCTGGGGCGCGTTCGTCGACAATTTTGATACGTTCGACGCCCTGTTCTTCGGCATCGCGCCACGCGAAGCCTCGAAGGTCGATCCCCAGCAGCGGCTGCTGCTGGAAGTCGCCTGGGAAGCGCTGGAGCAGGGCTGCCTCGCGCCGGAAAAAATCGCCGGCACGCGCTGCGGCGTCTTCATCGGCATCGGCGGCACCGACTACGCCAAGGTGCCGACGCAGTACGCCAACTACTACGAACACGTCGACGCCCACGGCGGCACCGGCAACGCGCTGAGCATCGCCGCCAACCGGCTCTCCTACCTGTTCGATCTGCGCGGCCCGAGCCTGGCGGTCGATACGGCCTGCTCCTCGGCGCTCGTGGGGCTGCATCTGGCGGTCCAAAGCCTGCGCAACGGCGAGTGCGACGCGGCGCTGGCCGGCGGCGTGAACATGATTCTCACGCCCGAGACGACCATCGCCTTCTCAAAGGCTCGCATGCTCTCGCCCGACGGCTGCTGCCGGCCGTTCGACGCCGGCGCGAACGGCTACGTGCGCGGCGAAGGGTGCGGCATCGTCGTGCTCAAGCGGCTCACCGACGCGATTGAGGCGGGCGACAATGTGCTCGCCGTGATCCGCGCCACGGCCGTCAACCAGGACGGCCGCACCTCTGGCATCACCGCCCCGAACGGCACGTCGCAGCAAGAAGTCATCCGCGCGGCGCTCGCCAGCGGCGGCATCACACCGCAGCGCATCAGCTACGTCGAAGCCCACGGCACCGGCACGCCGCTGGGCGATCCGATCGAAGTGCAAGCCCTCGCCGAAGTCTTCCGCCGCCGCGCGGCCGACGAGCCGCCGGTTTATTTTAGTAGCGTCAAAGCGAACGTCGGCCACACCGAGACGGCCTCGGGCATCGCCGGGCTAATCAAGGTGATTTTGATGATGCAGCACGGCGAGATTCCCGCCCAGTTGCATCTCGCGTCGCTCAACCCGCACATCCAGCTTGACGGCAGCCGCCTGCAACTTCCGCAGCAGGTTTTGCCGTGGGAGAGCACCGGCGGACCCCGCACGGCAGGCGTCAGCTCGTTCGGCTTTGGCGGCACGAACGCCCATGTCGTCGTCGAGCAGGCCGTCGCCCCGCCGGCTCCCGCGCCAGCCGCTCCGGTTCCAGAGCGCCCGCAGCACGTGCTCGCGCTGTCGGCCAAGAGCGAAACGGCGCTGGCTCAACTGGCGCAGCGCTACGCCGAGTTTCTCGATGCGCGGCCGGGTGTCGCGCTGCCCGATTTTTGCTTCTCCGCCAGCGCGGGCCGTTCGCACTTTGCGCACCGCTTGGCCTTGGTGGCCGATCGCCGCGAGACGGTGCGCGAGCAACTTCGGGCCGTGGCCGGCGGGCGCGTGCCGCGCGGCGTGAAGCGGCGGCAAGTCGCGCTCGCCAACCGGCCCAAAATCGCCTTCCTCTTTACCGGCCAAGGCTCGCAGTTCGTCGGCATGGGCCGCGTGCTCTACCAGACGCAGCCGGTCTTCCGCCGCGCGCTCGAAACGTGCGACGAGATTCTGCACGCCTGGCTCGACGAGTCGCTGCTCGCGCTGCTCTACCCAGCCGACGGCCGCACTTCGCCCCTTGATGAGACGGTCTACACGCAGCCGGCGCTGTTTGCCTTTGAATACGCGCTGGCCGAACTGTGGAAGTCGTGGGGCGTCGAGCCGAGTGTCGTGCTCGGCCATAGCGTCGGCGAGTATGCGGCGGCCTGCGTGGCCGGGGCGTTTAGTCTCGAAGACGGGCTGCGGCTGATCTCCGATCGCGGCCGGCTCATGCAGCAGTTGCCCCGCGACGGCGCGATGGCCGTCGTCTTCGCCTCCGCCGCGCGTGTTGAGCCGGCGCTGGTTGGGCTAGAGTCCGACGTGGCGCTTGCCGCGCTGAACGGGCCGGAAAACACGGTTGTTTCCGGCCGCACCGAGGCGGTTGAAGAACTGCTCGCCCGCTTTGAACGCGAGGGCGTCAAGACGCAGCGGCTCACCGTGTCGCACGCCTTCCACTCGCCACTGATGGACCCGATGCTCGACGAGTTTGAGCAACTGGCGGGCGAAGTCACGCACGCACGGCCGCGCGTGCCGATCCTTTCCAACCTGACCGGCCAGCCGCTCGCCGCCGGCGAACTCGGCGCCGGCTATTGGCGGCGGCACGTTCGCAACCCGGTTCGCTTCGCCGACTCGATGCAAACGCTGGCCGCGCTGGAGCCGCACGCGCTGATTGAAATCGGCCCCTCGACCACGCTGCTCGGCATGGGCCGCCGCTGCCTGCCGAGCTACAACGCCGGCTGGCTCCCCTCGCTCCGCAAGGGCATGGACGACTGGCAAGTGCTGCTCGACAGTCTGAGCGAGCTGTACACGCTTGGCGCGCCGATCGACTGGGCCGGCTTTGACAAGCCCTGGCCGCGTCGCCGCGTCGCGCTGCCGACCTACCCGTTCGAGCGCAGCCGGCACTGGTTCAACGAAGACGAGCGCAGCGCGCGCGTGCCCCCGGCCAGCCGCACGCCGGTCGTGCATCCGCTGCTCGGCGCGCGGTTGCCGGTGCCCGTCGAGACGACGATCTACGAGTCGCAACTGAGCAGTCGGCTGCCCAAATACTTAGCCGACCACGAGGTCCAAGGTTCGGCCGTCGTGCCGGCGGCGGCGTATCTGGAAATCGGACTCGCTGCGGCCGAGCAGGTGTTCGGCCCCGGCTCGCATGCGCTGGAAAACGTCTCGATCCAGCAGGCGATGTTCCTGCCCGAAGGGACGGCGCGCGCGGTGCAGGTCACGCTTTCGCCCGAAGCAGGCGGCGCGTGCGACTACGCCACCTACAGCCAGCCCGAACAGAGCGAGAGCGCCAAGTGGACGCTCCACGCACTCGGCAAGCTCCGCCACGCCGATGCTCACAAAGACGCCCCGCCGGCGCGGGTCGAGCTTGCGGCGCTCGCCGAGCGGCTCCCCGAGCGCACCGACGCCGAGCAGTTCTACGACCTGATGCGCGCGCGCGGGCTTGCCTATGGCCCCGCGTTTCAGGTGCTCGACGACCTGCGCCGCTCGGACCGCGAAGCGCTGGCGGCGGTAGCGCTGCCGGCAAGCGTGGCGGCGGAACTGGGCGACTACCATCTGCATCCGGCGCTCTTAGACGGACTGTTCCAGGCGATGGCCGGCATCGTGCCGCGCGAAGCCGACGGCTCGGCCAGCCCCTATACCTATATGCCGGTCCAAGTCCGCCAGGTGCGGCGGCACGGGGCGCTTCCGCAGCGAATGTGGGTCTACGCCGTGCGGACCTCCGGGGACGATCGCCCCAGCCCGGAAACGGTCGAAGGGGACGTGCTGCTCGTCGATGAGCAAGGGCAACCGATCCTCGAACTTTGCGGCGTCCGCGTGCAGCGCGTCGCCGGCCAAGCCCGTGGCGCGGAGAGCAAAGACCCGTCGCAGTGGCTCTACCAACTCACTTGGCAGCGTCAGGAGCTGGACGCCCCTTCCAACGGCAAAGCCGTCGCGCCGGGCACTTGGCTTCTCCTGGCCGACACCGAGCAACTTGGCGACGCGCTCGCCGGCGAGCTGCGCACGCGCGGCCACCAGTGCGTGACCGTCGCGCCGGGCGCAGCCTTTGCCCAGCTCAGCCCCGCGCACTACCAACTCAACCCGCACAGCGCGGACGACTATCGCCGGCTGCTGGCCGAAGTCACGATGGGCGACCTCCCTCCGCTGCGCGGCGTGCTGCACGCTTGGAGCCTGAGTCAGCCGACCGATCCCGAAGCCGCGTCGCTCGCCGAGGCGCATCGGCTGGGGGTGGGAAGCGTGCTGCCGCTGGTGCAACAGCTTGCCCGACACGGGTTTTCTAGGCCGCCGGCGCTGTGGCTCGTCACGCGCGGCGCGCAAGGGGCCGACGAAACCGCCGCCGTGGCTGCGCCGCTGCAAACGGCGCTCTGGGGCCTGGGCCGCGTCGCGGCGCTGGAACTTCCCGAACTGCAGTGCCGGATGCTCGACCTCGACCCCGCCCAAGCGGCGGCGGAGCAAGTGGGCGCGCTGGTCGAAGAACTCGAACGTCCCACGGCCGAGAACCAACTTGCCCTCCGCGCGGGCAATCGCCTTGTGGCGCGCATCGAACGTGCCGCGCCGGCCGCAGCGCAGGGCCAAGCCAAGCGGCTCAGCATTCCCGCTGGCGGACGCTTTCGTTTGCGGCTCGCGGCGGCGGGCAGCTTCGATTCGCTCTGGTTCGAGCCGCTGCCGCAGCGCACGCCGGATGCGGGGCAGGTCGAGATCGAAGTCCGCGCCGCCGGCCTCAACTTTAGCGACGTGCTCAAGGCGATGGGCCTCTATCCCGGCATCCGCGATGAAATCGTGCCGCTGGGGATCGAAGCGGCCGGCATCGTCACCGCCGTCGGCCAGGGCGTCACCCGCTTCGCTGTCGGCGACCGCGTCCTGGGCGTTGTTCCCTACAGCTTCGCCTCGCACGCGATCACGGCCGACTATACGCTCGTCAAGCAGCCCGACTCGATGACCTTCGCCGAGGCGAGCACCGTTCCGATCACGTTCCTGACGGCCTATCACGCGCTCGTGCGGCTGGCCCGTTTGCAGCCGGGCGAACGGGTGCTGATCCACGCCGGCGCGGGGGGCGTCGGACTGGCGGCGATTCAAATTGCCCAGCAGATCGGAGCCGAGGTTTTTGCGACCGCCGGCAGCGATGAGAAACGCGACTACCTCCGGAGCCTTGGTGTCGAGCACGTCTTTAGCTCGCGCACCCTCGACTTTGCCGAGGAGATACGCGAGCAGACTGACCGGCAAGGGGTCGATGTGGTGCTCAATTCGCTGCCCGGCGAAGCGATCACCAAGAGCATTGAGCTGCTCTCGGCCTACGGCCGCTTCCTCGAAATCGGCAAGATCGACATCTACCAAAACCGCATGATCGGTCTGCTGCCGTTCCAAGACAATCTTTCCTACTTCGCGATCGACCTCGACCGCGTCTTGCGGCAGCGGCCTCGGTACGTGCAAGACCTGTTCGCCGAAGTGGCGGCGCAATTCGACGCCGGCCATTACCGCCCGCTCCCGCTGAAAG
>CAYZVT010000334.1:0-5466 GCA_964481585.1 uncultured Pirellulales bacterium | reverse complement strand
GTGAGGGGTGAGGGGTGAGGTGGCTGGACTGCCGCCTGCGCGGGAAGATCAGGTTTTACTGACCGCTGATTAGCTGACCGCTGATAGCTGGCCGCTTCATGAGCTAATCCTGCTGCTGGGCGTCTTGCTTTTCGATCTGAAGACGCCCCTCGTTGCCCGTCACGATGTAGTGCGTATCGTCGCTGGGGGTGAAGATTTGGTCCGACTGCTCGAACAGAAAATCGAGCTTCGCCGGGCGGCAGCGCTGATGGGTGCGCGTGTAGCGGGGCGGGAGCGTGAAGGTTTTTGGCTGCTCGCCTTGCATCACGTCGTAGCGGACTTCGGCGCTGGAGCGATTCGTGATCTTGAACGAGATGCTCTGCGAGCGGGGCCGGCCGAACATCTGCACGGCGTAGTACTTGCCGTCGGTCGCGCCTTCGGCGACGGCGACGCCCGTCTCGGTGACATCCGGGTCGAGCATGTTTTTGCGATGCCCAGGCGACTCCTTCCAGCCCGTCACAAAGCCGTCGGCAAGCTGTTGGGTGGTGAAGTCGGCCGTGCTGAATCGATAGGCGATGTTTTCGAGCACGATGCAATAGGTATAGCCGTGTTCCTCGGCCCGCTCGGCCGGCCGCTGGCCGTCGGCGTGGTGGCCGTACTTGCCCGTCCGGGCCATGAAGTCGGCGAAGTATTGCGCTGCGCTGGTGAGGGCGGGATCGGTCGAGACCGGCTCCAGCCCGTGGCTTTGCCGAAACTCGTTCGTCTGCGCGATGATCTGCCGCTCGACCTGGGCGAGGTTCGGCTCGGCATCCGAGGCCGCACGCGGGGGCGTCAGTGCGTCGAAGTCCAGTTGCTCGACCGATTGGCCGACCGCTGGCGGTGCGATCAGCAGGCACAAGAACAAGCTGGGAAGTGCAATGCGCAGCGCTGGTCGGTAATTCATGGATTGCCTCCTTCGTAGCCGAGCCGCAGGAGCGACGGGTGGCGGGGGCGCACCGCGCTAGCGGAAGCCCCCGTCGAGACAAGCCTGTCCACCCGTCATTCCCGCGCAGACGGGAATCCAGATTTTTTAGGTTTACCCTTTCTCCTTCCCGTCTGCGCGGGAATGACAAATGGGCGGCCGTAGCTAGGGCTTCGGTGCGCCCCGCCACCCTTGCCGGCGTTAGCGGCTACTGCGGGCCGGCCAGGTCACCGGGTAGCGCAGCACGGCGGCCGCCGCATGCGCGGTCGGCATTTTGTCCTGGTCGAGCAGATAGACGCTGCCGCTGTTGCTGAGCGTGTGTCCGGCCGCAAATTCGAGCAGATCGCGGCTCTGCGGTGTCGGCTCGTCGTGTTCGCAGATCTCGCCCGTTGACGAAGCGATGTCTCCCCACACACTTGCGCCGCGGGCAAGGAACAGCACCTCGACCGCGCCTTCGCAGGCGGCGGCCAAAATCTCTTGCAGGTCGTCCGACGCGAGATTGCGCGCCGCGCGGTCGCCATACTGTTCGAGCGCGGCGCGCTGCTTGGTTTGGAACAGCGGCTCGACAATCTTCCACGCCCGCTCGTGAAGCTCCTTGTCACTCATCGCCTCGGGGCTGCCGGTGATGGGCGTGTCGACAAGATTGCGGTAGTGGCTCGACTGCTTGAAGATCGGAAACAGGTAATCAACGCCGGCAAAGACTAGCGGCGAACGCTCCGGCCCAAAGAACTCTTGTAGCGCGTCATCCAGGCGGCGGAAGTATTCAATCAGTTCATCGTTCTTCCTTCTGTCCATATTTGAGCCGCCGTGGCCATGGAACAGCGCCGGCGCGCCAAGATTGGCGGCGCCAGTGCGGACGTTCTCGTGCTGAATCGAAGTCATGTATTCATCGATGTTCAGCGCGTCGACCAGATTCTTCGGCAGAACGTCCGGCGAAAGCGGACTGACCGTGAACCGCGAGGCTTGGAGCAAACGCACCTGATTCTGGCTCACGGCCAACACATAAAAGCGTCCGTCGCCTTCCAAGAGCGGCAGCAGCGGCTTGACAAAGTACCTTTCGCCGACCGACACATGCTCGTCAAAAGGAACCGGCACGCGGAAGTAGCGCGTAGTGGAGGGGTCCACAAACAGCGCCAGCCCCGCGCTTTGGTGCCGCCAAAAATCGAGGTTCGAGTCGTCTTGCAGTTGCCAGGCGTCTTTCAGCATCGCGCGGGCGGCGGTGCTGGCCAGCCCGTGGTCGATCAACCGTTCTTCCGCTTGAGTGAGCAGATTTTTGCAGCGAATTGGATCTTGCCGCGTCTCAGAGCCGGTCTCGTGCGTCGGCATGTAGACCGAGACGCAGGGCCGCTGGCGGGGTTCGATCAACTGGCGCAGGTCGTGGTGCGTGAAGATCTCCATAACTTCCTCGCTCGTCTTCAGTCGGGTGCATGAGCCGCAACGTCTGGCGTGCGTCGCGGCCGGCAAGAAAGAGGTGCAAATGCCATGCCGCCACTGGCGGTCGCCAAGTGCGCTACGGCTGCACCGTCAGATCGACTTGCTCCCACTGCTGCGGCAGCGCCTCGCGCGCGGTCCAGCCCCGCGCCAGCGCGTGTTCGATCGCCGTGTGCGTGTCTTCCACCAGCAGAATCTCGCTGCCGAGTTGCTGGATTTCTTTCGCAATGCGATGCACCTTTGCGTCGTGGTTGCGGTCGGCGACCGTGCGGATGTAGATCGCGTGGATGCGTCCCGGGAAGTCGTGTACCGCTTGGCGGTAAATCTCGGGGTCGTCTTGCCCGGCATCGCCGATCAACAAAAACGGCAGCGAAGCATAGGTGCCCATGATCTCGCGGATGCGGTCGAGCTTATGCTTGTGGCCCGACTTCACCGGATGCCGTGGGTCGGCACCCAAGTTGCGCAAGAAAACCGGGCCGGTGGGCAGATCGTGGAGCGCCAGAAAATCGACCAACAGATCGTAGAGGTTCCATGAACTGCTCGACACATAGAAGAATGGATTGCACGGCCCGTCTTGATTGCCTTGTTCCAGCGCGCGGTAAAGAGCGGCCACACCGGGCAGCGGGGTGCGCGTGCGCGCGTTGTGCATCGAGGCGATGCGCACCATCTGCCAAAAGTCGGCGACGTTGCTGTACAGGATCGTGTCGTCGATGTCGCTGATGACGCCGAACTGGCACTCGGCCGGCGGAGTGAAGATCTTGCCCACCGCGCGGAGCGGCCCGTCCTCCGAATCGTCGTCGAGCAGTGTCAGGCGGATCGGATGCCAGAGCTGATCGCGGATGAGCGGCCCGCGCGGCTTCCAGTGAAAGGCAAAGCGTCCTTCCGCATCGGTGGTGGCGACGAGCGTCTGGCCGGCATACTCCGCCCCGATGCGCACTTCGCTGTACGAGTAGACCGCGTAGCGGCGATACATCGCCGCCGCGTTTTCCCACCAGGGGTCGTCGTGCATCGGGCTGCCCAATTGGCGGTCTTCCAGCACGCGCCCGAGCAGGTGAAACCGCTGGGCGTTGCCGAACCCGCGATACGGCATGATCCGCGGCGGCGCGAGCCAGCCCAACTGCTTTTTCACCGCGCCGCGCAGGCCGTTAAAGCGGGTGTTGACGTGGTGCAGGTTCGACTTGAGCAGTTCTCCGACCGAAGGTTTCCAAAACGCCATCGCGGAAGATCCATTCGCACAAAAAGGGGAGCTTATCCGCCTGATCCGTTCTGCAACTCTCGTTCCTGTGCTGGCATGCCGCGTCAGGCGCTTTGGCACCCGGTTTGCACCAACGGCTTCGTGTACAAGCCAACTCTGAAGCGGCGACCGAGCCGTTCTGGAGATCTACAAGCTTAACCGAAGGAGCCGTGACATGTGCCGCCCTCCACGATTTTTGCGCTTGGCCGCGATTGGGTTCTTCTGGCTAGCGCCCCTGGCAGCCCTGCTACCGGCCGGCTCCGCCTGGGGCCAAGACTACGAGATCGAAGCCTACGAAGGGATCTACGGCCAGCGCGAAGGCTACCAAGCCGCCGATTGGATCGAGTACGCCGACCGGCTCGACTTCGACCGCGATTTCTATGATGGCGACTACTATAACACCTGGGACGACTACGTCTACGAGGACGAGTACTACCAAGCGGATAACTGGTACGAAGACGCGGCGCGCGAGCCGACCGTCTACGATCCCGGCAACTATGACGATCCGTACGAAGGCTACTACGATGCCGGCAATTACTCCGACTACGAGTTTTACGACGACGACTGGCAGTTCGGCTGGCACCCTGAGGACGAATACGAAGTCGATACCTGGTACGACATTACCGACGAGCCGCTGGACTGGTACGACTGAGCGCAAGTTCCAAGGAAGGAAAAAGGCCCGGCAGGATGTGGAACAGCAGAAAGTGGAAAGTGGTGCTCGTCGGTTTTGCCGCGCTTGTAGGCGGGGCGATCTTTCTCGCTAGCAGCGGTATTGGGAGCATGGCGCTCGAAGTGGTGCATCGGCTGCCGGCCGGGGACAAGCTCTTGCACTTCGGTTTGATGGGCCTGCTGGCGCTGCTGGCCAACTTCGCCTTCCCCCGGGCGCGGCTGGTGGTGCGCGAGTTGCGGCTGACCCTGCCGACGCTCGTGGTGCTGATCGTTGCCACGCTGGAAGAATGGTCGCAGGTCTATCTGGCGGCGCGAACCTTCTCCTGGCGCGATCTGCTCGCCAACTATGCCGGCATTTTGCTGTTCGGTTGGCTGGCCCGCTGGCGGCTCGATCAGCCGCGCGGCCGCGCCAGCGCATGGCATGGGTGATGCGCCGTCTGAGCCAGTGATAGCCCCCGAAACCGAGGAGACGATGATGCAACTGGAGCGAAACCACACCACTTGGCTGCTCTTGGGGAGCGGTGCTGCACTCGTGGCGGGCCTCGCGGCGCGGGCGGCGCTAAAGCAGGGCTGGCGAACCGTGCGGCATACCGACCCGCCGCTCAACCCGATCGCCGCCGACACGCCCTGGCGCGACGCGCTCGCCTGGGCAGCAGTCAGCGGCTTGACCGTGGGACTGGCCCGGCTCGCCGCACGGCGCGGAATGGCCGCTGGCTGGACGCGCTGGGCCGGCAGTCCACCACCGATCTAAGACGCTGTGCCGCTTGCCGACTGGCTGCTGCCGCTCGAACAATTCAGCAAACACTTCACCCTCTTGCGCTGCTCACGCGATGAAATCTCGCGGCGGCAGGAAAACCTTGTCACGGAAACCTACGAGTGGTTGACCCAAGCTGCTTTGATGATCCCGCACGGTTCGCCGCGCTCTGTGGGTTGACCTACGTCAGCGACGAGGAGCCGGGGATTTCCCGAAAAAAGCGGGGGCGGGGCTTTAGCTACTTCGATCCGGCGGGAGGGCCGATTCGCAGCCGTCAAACGCTCGCGCGGATTCGCCTGCTGGCGATTCCGCCGGCCTGGGAAAACGTCTGGATCTGCCCCAAGGAAGCGGGGCATCTGCAAGCGACCGGACGTGATAGCCAAGGCCGCAAGCAGTATCTTTACCACGCCCGCTGGGTCCATCTGCGCAACGAAGGCA
>CAYZVT010000333.1:0-5471 GCA_964481585.1 uncultured Pirellulales bacterium | reverse complement strand
TAGTCACTAGGTGGCTAGTTTTCAAAGCTTGCAGGGTCCACCTGAGCTATCTCAGAAATGGGCCTAATGGGGACTGTTGACTTTGGGGTGCGGACCGTAATTTCTTTACCAGCGGAGATGCAAGAGACGGTACATCTCATACGGGCCCCGCACCCCGTCGTACCCGTTGAGCCGATCCGGTGTGCCCGCAGAGGTCGTCTCTGTTCCTCCGTGCCAGTCGATGTCCGCGCCCGTCGGCTGGCTTCTGTCACAGCACACAACACATGATGATCTTTGGGAGTGGGGCACATGTGGAGTACAGACTGGGCTGCGCGTGCTGCCTGTCGTTTCCCGCCAGCGATCCTCCTTCGACCTACTAACCCGCGCGGCCGTCTTGCGTACGGCCGCTCAAGGCACTTCGCATGCCCCTGGTGAGCTTAACGATCCAGCACGGCCGGACGCTGGAAGACGCGCGTGGGCAGTTGGAAAAAGCCGCGAGCGAAGTGCAGAGCCGCTTTGGCGCCTTCGTGCAGCGCACTGAGTGGTCGGAAGACCGTTCGCGGGTGACATTCTTTGCCCCCGGCACCGAGGTCGAGCTGCGCGTCGATGCGCAGAACGTCTACGTCACCGGCGATGTGCCGCTTCTGGGGAAACTGCTCGGCAAGCCCTTCACGCAGGGGCTGAAGCGGATCGTCGAGGACAAGTTTCAAAAGCGGCTCACCTAGCGTTGGGGAGCGGGGACCGGAGGCCGTTTTTCGCCCGTGGCCGCCGGGCCGGTAACGCGGCTTCTACTCCGGCCTTGAAGCAGCGGGTTGTTCTTTCCGCCAGTTCCCAACCGGACTCCCCGCGCCGCTCGTCTTGTCACCGCGCGGCATCCTTCTTACGCTGAACGGATTAGCGCGCAGACCACCGGCGTCTGCGCCGCTTCCGTCAAGGGTCCGCAAGAGTCGGAGGGGGAGCCTGTGGCAGTCTTCAAGGAGTTCAAAGAGTTTGCCATGCGCGGCAATGTCGTCGACATGGCCGTGGGCATTATTATTGGCGGGGCGTTTGGCAAAATCGTCTCCTCGCTCGTCAATGATGTCGTGATGCCGCCGGTCGGGCTGCTAACGGGCAACGTCGATTTCTCGGATCGAGCGGTGGTGCTCCAGCCCCAGACTGCGACCACCGAGGCGGTGACGCTCAATTATGGCCTGTTTCTGAACAACATTCTCGACTTTTTGATCGTGGCGCTGGTGGTGTTTCTGCTCGTTCGTCAGATGAACCGGCTCGCGAGCCGCCGCGAGCCGCCGGCCGCGAAGCCGACGACCAAAGACTGCCCTTACTGCCTCTCGACGATTCCAAAAGCCGCGACGCGCTGCCCGAACTGTACGTCCCAGGTTGAGATGGCGTAGACGCGGCAACGGGGGCCGGTTCGCCGCTGGGCCGCTCCCCTACCCCATTTGCGCGGATTGATGTTACGTTCTGATCGGCTATCATACAGCCGACGCGGCCGCATTTGCGGCATCAGAAACGAGCCGTGCCTTCACCACGGAGACTTGAAGCGATGATCCGATCCGCCGCAATCTGTTCGCTCCTGCTGCTCGTCGCGCTGCCGAGCCTTTCCGCTCATGGCGAGCTGGTTACGCAGACGATCCCGTACCGTCACGGCGACGTGCAGCTCGAAGGCTATCTGGTCTACGACGACCGTTTCGAGGGCGCGCGGCCCGGCGTGTTGGTCGTGCATGAATGGTGGGGACTGAACGACTACGCCCGCGAGCGCGCCGATCAACTTGCCCGGATGGGCTACGTCGCGTTCGCCCTCGATATGTACGGCAAGGGGGTCGTCGCCGAAACGCGCGAACAAGCGGCCAAACTTTCCGGCCAACTCAAAGGCACGCCACTCCTGCGCACCCGCGCCCAAGCCGGTCTCGATGTGCTCCGCCGCCAAGAGCGCGTCGATCCGCAGCGCATCGCGGCGATCGGCTTCTGCTTTGGCGGTACGACCGTTTTGGAGTTGGCCTATAGTGGCGCGGACCTGAAAGGCGTCGTGAGCTTTCATGGCGGGCTTGTCACTCCCTCGCCGGAAGACTTGAAGCGGACCAGAGCGGCGCTGCTCGTTCTACACGGAGCCGACGATCCATTTGTGCCTCCGGCTCAGGTGGACGCTTTGGAAGCGGCGCTGCGCGATTCGTCGGTGGATTGGCATCTGGTGATCTACGGCGATGCGGTTCACGCCTTTACGAATCCTGCCGCCGGTAAGGATAAGAGCGCAGGCGCGGCCTATAACGAGAAGGCCGCACGCCGTTCGTGGGAGCACATGCAACTGTTCTTCCGCGAATTATTCACATGACCGTCGAAAGAGGTACGGGTTTCCCCCAGCCACTGGCGAAAACGGCGGAAAGGCGCTCGTGTTCCTTCTTTTTTCCACGCTCTCCGCGCCGCTGGCTGCAATAATTGGATTGAGCAACGGAGGCTGTGACCGCCGTCGCGCTGCTCTTTGAACACGAGGAACCCGAGGAGGCAAGACTCCGCCACCGCGAATGAGGGGCAAAGTCTTGCTCGTCTCCCACCGGCTAAGGATCAGCTTTCATAGGTAGGCAGTCTCGCGGTATCGCGTCGGCAAACAGGCCGATGCAAAGCTGGCTCCTGCTGCGGATACCCCAACGTCGAGAGAATCGAGGCAGACTCTCTTGGGAGGGCCGACCTTGCATACCAAGAGCGACCAGATCGAAATCGTGCAGGCCACCTTACTAGGCGGTGAGGCGATCGCGCCTGTCTGGTTTGTCTTCGCTGGAGACGAACCCCAGCCGAGCCACGCCGCGGCGTCCGATGGCCAAGTCGCGGAACAATTTGCTCCGCTTCCTGGTGAGCAACGCCAAGTGCGCGTGCTGTTGGCCGACGATCACAAGATCATGCGGCAAGGACTGGTGATGCTTCTGCAAGAAGAGCCGGACATTCTCATTGTGGGCGAAGCGGCCGACGGGCAGCAGGCCATCGAACTTGCCCGCGCCCATGAACCCGATGTCGTCGTGATGGACGTGACGATGCCGGTGCTCAATGGCATTGAAGCAACGCGGCAACTGACGGCCGAGATGCCAGAGGTGCGAGTGATTGGCCTTTCGATGCACGAGACGGCCGATATGGCGGCGGCCATGCGCGAAGCGGGCGCGGTCAACTACGTGGCCAAAGGAGGGCCGCTCCACGCGCTTACGGCGGCGATTCGCGATGCCGCCGGTCGCCTCGACTAGAGCGCATCTACGATCGCTGTAGCGACGACGCGCCTCGCGCAGAGAGCGTCCCTCCCGCGCAGACGGGAACCCAGAGAGCGGCCTTCGCCTAGCTATAGCATCAAGCCGGCCAATCGGCCTCGCGGCCTCGCGCGAAAAGGGCAAGCCAGAGAGCGCTACAGTTGCTTCAACCGAATGTTGCGGAACTCGGCCGTGTGGCCGTGATTCTGCAGCGACAGGTAGCCACAATCGCTGCGCTCGGCCAGCGCGGGAATCTGCGTGCGGTCGAGATCCTGCACGAGTTGGCCGTTGAGCGTCGCGCGGATGCGCGGGCCTCGGCACTGGATCGTGAGGGTGTTCCACTGGCCTGCTTTTTTCGCGGCATTAGCCGTAGGTGCGACTTGCCCATAGAACGCGCCGGTTGAAACCTTGCTCGGCGGCTGCCCCGCATCGTCGC
The DNA here is from genome assembly GCA_964481585.1 of uncultured Pirellulales bacterium. Taxonomy (GTDB): domain Bacteria; phylum Planctomycetota; class Planctomycetia; order Pirellulales; family CAYZVT01; genus CAYZVT01. Next base: position 1,829 of record CAYZVT010000333.1, on the reverse strand, counting down.
GGATCTGAAATTCATAGCCGACGTTCGACGGCAGTGTGTTTGGCTCTAGCGTCGTGTACGGCACCGTGGCGCGGAGGCCGATGCCGCTATTGCAGTCGCGGGTAAGGCGGTACTGGAGCGTCAGCACGAAGTCGCAGAGCTTCTTTTCGTAGCGCAAAAATCCGCAGTTGCCAAGCCGGCCGTCGCATCGAACGACCCCGTCTTTCACCGACCAGGTGCGCGCGCCGGGGTGCTTGTCTTGGAAAAATTGATGCTGCTCCTCAACCCAGCCGTCGAGCCGATCGCCCGCAAAGAGAAGCTCGCCATCGCCGGCGTCCGTCTCTTGAGCCAGCGTGGCCGTACCGCAGACGCCCAGGAGCAAGAGCCAGGCGGCAAGACCGCAAGAGCAATAGGTAGACTGCATCGCAGGTTCCTGTGAAAAAAGTACCGCCGCCCACGGGCAGGCCTGGCCGGCTTACGTGAGCGGCGGTCCGCCTAGACGCGGCAGCCGCGCTCGCGACGCGGCTGGGAAGGTGTGGTCCGTCGCGCTGCGCAGCAGGCGGTCGCGCTCCCGACGCGGCGCTCGTTGCCATGATACTCGCCTCGGGAGAGCGATGCCACTGTCGCCCGCCCGGTGCGAATCTGGGAGCAGAAAGCGGAACGCGAGCAGGCCGCCTACAGCGCGCGTGGTGCGTTTTCCCGGTAGCGCCAGAGCGGCTAAGGGGGCCTGGAGGCCGAGGGCGAAAAACGGTGCAGCGCACGCGAGCAGGGAATTAGGCGTGGGGAACGTTGCCGGCTTCCATGATTTGCTTAAAGCGATGCAGATCTTCTTCCAGTTCGCCTTCCAGTCCTTGGCCGAGGAAGTCGGCGATGCCGGCCCCGACTTTGCCGCCGGGCGGGTTGTACTTCATCGACACCCTTACTTCCGTGCCGCCTTCGCCGGGCAAGCGATGGAAGTGGACCGAACCGGCGGTATCGACCTGCGATCCTTCGAGCGAGCGCCACGAGATCATTTCGTTCGGGCGCTCGCCAATCACGACTGCTTCCCATTCCAAGGTGCTATCGAGGGGGCCTTTTGCCCGCCAGCGCGAGCGGTCGCCGCTGAGCGTCTCGACGGAGACGAGATGTTGAAACACCTGCGGCAGATTTTCGATGTTGCTCCAGAACTGGTAAAGCTCTTCGGGCGCGCGCTGGATGGTAACGCTCTTTTCGACCTTGCGCCCCTGGCGAGCCGGGACGGCCGTGGTCGGTTTGGTCGAGGACGTGTCGTAGCCGAGCATCTGATAAAGCCGGCAAAAGCCGGTCGAGCCGCGATAGAGCAGCGCACCGCCGGCCAGGGCGAGCAGCATCCCGCCCAGCCCGCCGCGTTTGAGTCCCGTGAGCGCCAAGCCCGCGCCGGCGCCGGCCGAGACCATGCGTTCAGTCGTTCCGACATTGCATTTGTGGTGCGCGTCGCCTGCCGGAGCGTGCTGTAAATTCTGGCGATGCGTATTCAGTTCCGTAGAGGCCATGCGGTCTTCTCCTTTTTGGATCGGTTCGCAGCCCCGGTCGTGCTCGAACGGCTCACTCGGGGTCCACAGACCAAACAGGTTCAACACATTCAGTTCCGCAACATCGTCTCCCGCCGCCAATTTCCCCCGCCCCGCAGAGTCGGCGCCTGGGGCTGCCTGACTCTGCGGGGCGTCCCGATACGTGCCGCCGTTCACGCCGACACCTCGCTCGTAGGCGTTTCTCGCTGAACCTAGTTTCCTCCGACCCGCTACTTCGCCATGCATTTTCAATGCCAATCCAAGGCGCGGAAGCGACTGTGTTGAATTTCAAGTGGTGAGGAGTTCTGGGTTCCAGTTTTT
>CAYZVT010000332.1:0-5478 GCA_964481585.1 uncultured Pirellulales bacterium | reverse complement strand
GTTTTACCCTTGTCGAGCTCTTGGTGGTGATCGCCATCATCGGCATCCTCATCGCGCTCTTGCTGCCGGCCGTGCAGGCGGCCCGCGAGGCGGCGCGGCGGACGCAGTGCAGCAACCATCTCAAGCAGTGGGGGCTGGCGATGCACAACTACGAGAATAGCTTCGGCCGCTTCCCCTACGGCGCGATTCGCGGCTCGAGCGCACACAATGAGACACCCGATTTGCCCGGCAGCCACACTCTTAGTGATTTCTCTACCGGCGACAAGGGGCAACACCGTCGCCAGACGTTTGTGATTGCCCTCTGGCCTTATCTGGAACAGGCGCATCTCTACGAGCAGTGGGACTTCACCACCAATTGGTTGAGCCCCGCCAACCAACCGCTGGCCACGGCGCAGGTGCCCGTCTACTTTTGCCCCAGCGATCGCCGCGGACGCTATGGAAACCCTCCGAACAGTTCGCGGGGCAATTATGTCGTCGTGTGGGGCAACGGCAGCTTTTCCCAGAGCGAGAGCCTCTCCGAGAGCGAGAACGATTACGAGCCGGCCGTGTTCGGACCCAATCGGCAAACCACAATCAGCGACATCCGTGATGGGCTGAGCAACACCTTGCTGATGGCGGAACTGCTGCAAGCGGTCAACGACGTCGGCAGCGACTGGCGGGGCTATATCTTTAATGAAGACTCCTGCGCGGCGCAGATCATGACTTTTAACACGCCCAACTCCGGCGTCGATTCGACGCGCTGCGCGAACAGCGAGCAGCCCGCCCCCTGTAAGATCGGCACCAAATGCCACCTGGCCGCCCGCAGCCGCCACGCTGGCGGTGTGATGGTGCTGCTGGGCGACGGTTCCGTCCATTTCATCAGCGACTCGATCGCCCATCAAACTTGGCTCGATCTGGGCGCAATGGCCGACGGCCACATTATCGAGGCGGGAGCGTTTTGAGCGTGAAACGGAAGATCGTACTGCTACTCGCGCTGCTCCCGGCTCTGCTGATCGGCTGTGGCGAAGCCGAGCGACGCCAAGTGGCCGGCACCGTGACGCTCGACGGCCAGCCGCTTGAAGAAGGCATCATCCGATTTGAAGCGGTCCAAGGGCAACGACCCTCGGCGGCGGCGATCATCGAGCAAGGACGCTACACGGTCGCCGTGGCCCCCGGCCGGGTGCGCGTCGTGATCGAAGGCTACGAAAAAATTGGTGAACACCGGCTGGAGGGAGAGCCGAATGCTCCGCCGGTCGAGATCAAACGCCAAATCGTCCCTGCCCGCTATAACCGCCAGAGCGAATTGACCGCCCTGATCGACGCGGACCGAGACGACCTCGACTTCGTGCTCCGCTCTCCGTGAGCGACGCGGAACGACCTGTTTCTCTTTCCCCTGGACTTGCAATGCGAAGTGACAACCCCCTTTGGCGAACTCTGACCGCGATCGCGCCGCTGTTGCTGGCGAGCGTTCCTCTCGCGTCGGCGGAGACAATCATCATCGGCCATCGCGGCATGATGGAGACGGCGCCCGAGAACACGCTGCCCGCCTTCGCGGCTTGTGTCGAGCGCGGAATCGGCATCGAACTCGACGTGCGGACTTCCAAGGACGGGGCGTTGGTCCTGTTCCATGACGAGACGCTCGGCCGCACCACCGACGGCCCCGATGTCCCGCCCTACAAGCTGACGCTTGAGCAACTCAAGAAGCTCGACGCCGGCGCCTGGTTCGATCCGCGCTTCGCCGGAGAGCGGATTCCCACGCTCGAAGAGGGCTTGCAACTGATTGCCGAGAAGAAAACGGGGCCGACGATTCTGGCGGTGAACATCAAGCACCTGACCCCCGCAGGCGAACGGCAGTTGGTGGAACTGTTGAAAAAGTACGAGCTGCTCGACGAAGCTTTTTGCTTCGATCAAAGCCAAGCCTGTAGCCAGCGGCTGCGGGCGATTGATCCACGGGTGCGGATCGGCCAAAACGTCCACCGCGACCAACTCCAAACGCGGCTGAACGAGGATTTTTTGGACGTGTTCCTGCTCGGCTTCGTCCCCACGCCCGAAGAGGTCGCCCTGCTGCGGGCAGAAGGAAAGCAAGTGCTGTTCAACTTCGCCGGGCCAGGAGAATTTCGCCGCAGCCCGTCAACCTGGGATCTCGCCCGCAAAGCCGGCGTCGACGGCATGCTCACCGACTTCGCCCTCCAATGTCACCAGCACTGGCACGGCCAGGACCAATAGTAGTAGGGTGGGCTGTGCCCACCCTACTTTACTTTTCGCGCTCGCGGTGGGTTCGCTTTGGCAGCCTCTAAATAGCCGGGAGGGCCGTCCAGGAAGGTTCCCATCAGGCGGTCCCAGATGTTAAAGAAGGCTCCGAAATTGACCCGCACGTTGGTGTGATGGTAGTCGTGGTGGGTCACGGTGTTGAGCCACGAAAACGGCCAGATCCGAGCCAAGCGGGCGGGAAAGATCTCGTGGCCCGAATGCCCCGCGACATTCACCAGGGAATCGTAGGACAGGTAAACCAGCAAGACCGCGGGATGCAGCGGCAAGTAGAGCACCGGCAGCGCCACTTGGCCAAACTGAAGCACCGCCTCCAGGGGCTGGAAGGAAAAAATCGCCCAGGGCGTCGGCGTGTGCGACCTGTGATGGCCCAGGTGCATGTACTTGAACAACAGCCGCGAGTGCATCATGCGATGCGACCAGTAGAAATACGTGTCGTGAAAAATCAACACCAGCAAGAAGCTCAACGGGTGGTAGTACCAGGGATAGCGATCGAAATCCCAGTAGATGCTGGTGCGGCCGTTCAGATAGCAGCGCCACAGCAGCGCCGCGAGTAACCCGAAGATGGCGATCGTCAGCAGCGAGTGCTTGACCTCGCGCAGAATATCCGCACGCGCTGGCGTGCGCTGCTGAATCCGCGACTGCTCGGTGCGCGGACTCTTGAACACATAGAACCGCAGGTAAAACTGCCCGGCCGGAATGACGTACCCGGCGATCAAGATGAGCATAAAGAAGAAAAAGACCTGCCACAAAAACAACAACATGGGCGAGTTTTCCAGGTGAAATCGTGGTGCGGATGCCCAACCCTCGCTCCCCGAACCGGGGCAAGGACCGACAAACCAGCCCAGCAGCAACTACGATGCCAGCCGCACGGGTGCCACTGCTGGCTCGCCCAGCAGTGCGTACCTCAGAGGTTCCTTCCTAGCACGGGTGCCACTGCTGGCTCGTCCAGCAGTGCGTTCATCGGATCACCCGGCGGTTCCATCCTAGCTTGAGTCGGCACGTCACCAAGCGTCCGGAAGCGGGCGAAGCATCGGGGGCCACTGGCGCACGCGCCAGCGCCCCGGCCGGTAGAGCTATTCTTTGCCGAAATCCGTCCCACCACAAGGCCCAGCCGCTTGGCAGTAGTAGGGTGAGCTGTGCCCACCATTGGTTCTGATAGTCTACCGAGCAAACCAAATGGAATGTCAATCAATCCGTGTGGTGGGCAAAGCCCACCTACTTCACTGTAGCGTCTATGCTACCCTTGCGCCTTGGCAAAGAAGGCTTCCATGCGGCTGGCGTATTCGCTCGGCGGCACATCCTCGACGCGCGTGGCGATCAGCCAGTGATGCCCAAACGGATCGACGATCGATCCCATCCGGTCTCCCCAGAACTGATCGGCGACCGGCATTGTTTCCTTCGCCCCCGCCGCCACAGCCTGGGCGAAGACCGCATCGGCATCCTCCACATACAGCCGCAACCGCACCGGGCTGCCGCCGAGCGTCTCCGGCGACGGCATGCCCCAGGCCGGGTTCTCATCGCCGATCATAAAAATCGAATCGCCGATCTGAAACTCCGCATGCGCGATCTTCCCATCCGGCATCGCCAGCCGATGCCGCTCCCGCGCCCCAAACGCCCGTCGATAGAACTCCAGCGCCTCGGCCGCCCCCCGCACCGACAGCCCCGGCGTCAACGTGTGGTAGCCGGCTGGGATGGGTGGTACTTCGCTCATGGGATGGTCCTTATTTGTTGGATGCCGTACTGTGCCAAATTTTGAAAGAAAGCCCCGACCGGACGAGGACGGCCAATATAGCAAGAAGCCACGGAAGGGTGCCACTGGCGCACGGCCAGTGCCTGGCTCCTGGGGCCGCTCGGGCGTCTCAAAGAGCATTCATAATTACAAGCAAGATCGCCACGAGGGTCATGACGACAAAGAGACTGCGTATGCTGAACCGAGAGCCGATTTTTGACACCAATACGCCTACCAGCGCGTAGAAGCAGAGGCCGAAACCGACATTGAAGGTAATACTTTCTATCCATTGGTAAGGCGGACCGCTGTCTCCCCAAATGAACAGCCATCCGCCCACGGCAATGGGCGCGGCAATGACCGCACAGATTGATCCCAGGGTATCGGGCAAATCGAGGTTCTGAAACCAAGCAGGAAAGCGTGACTCAAGGGCCTCAAACAAGTAGGCCCCGAGGACTGCCAGCCCCCACACGGCATCGCCCACAACCGCACCAATCAACCACGCTGGCAAACGCCGTTTCTTCATCTTACCTTCGGATGTCATTCATGCCTTCCTGCGCCGCACGGGTACTCAAGGGGTGCCACTGCTGGCTTGTCCAGCAGTGTCCTTACCGCACGCGGCGGCGGCCCTGATTTTAGCTCCAACCGGAACTCCACCAAGCATCCGGAAGCGGGCGAAGCATCGGCAATAGCGGGTCAGACGGAGCGATGCCATCGGCAGCGAAATGGCGGGCACTCGACCATCGCCAATCGTCCGCCCGGGTGCAAAGGCCACGACGGACAGGGTTCAGATGAACGTAGTCGATCTCCGCCGCGAGCGTGCGAGGCTCAACGATGTTGCGATCGTAGCCGGGGCCTTCTTGCCAATAGCGGAAGGTGGTCACGCCCGGCCGCTGCCGCACCGTTAAGCGGAAGAGCAACGAACTGCCGGCCGCTTCAAGCAGCTGCTTGATGCGAAAGGAGAATGGCCGTTCGATCGCCCGCAGCAGAGCGTCGATCGGAGCCGCTTCCGGCTCCGGCCACACCAAGAGATGGATGTGCTCCGGCATGAACATGAAAGCAATCAGCCGATACCGATGCCGCACGGCCGCCCGGTCAATCGCCTCGCTCAACAGCCCTCGCCAACGATCATTCGTCAAAAGCGGCAGCCGGCGAAAGCAAGAACAGGTCAAAGCATCGACCTGCCCCGGCAAATCAAAATGCTTCACCCGCTTTCGATGCGGCACGTCCATGCCCCGCAGGCCGAGCAACTCCAATGCCGCCGAGGCAGCAAAAACGCCCCAGGGTGCCACTCTCTAGCTTGCCCAGCAGTGTTCTCCTTCGACATTGCCTGCCAAAATGGTTTGCCGTCGGGACGATTAGCCGAACAAAGATGGCCTAGCGGGACGACACTTCACCGGACTCGCGGTTCCACTCCACAATCGAGAGAGAAATTGTGCTGGTTTGGAAGCACTGCTGGGCAAGCCAGCAGTGGCACCCGACGCCTTCATACCTTCCTGATG
>CAYZVT010000331.1:0-5507 GCA_964481585.1 uncultured Pirellulales bacterium | reverse complement strand
TGCTGCCGAACATTATGAATACGCCAAGCGAGTCCCTATTTGGCCCGCAGGCAACTACAAGGGGCGAGCAATTGGGTGGCGGGGGCGCACCGCGCTAGCGGAAGCCCCCGGCCGTGTTGGTCCAGACTGCCGCCTGCGCGGGAATGACGTGTTTTGCTGACGGCTGATGACTGACTGCTGACAGCCGCCTCGGGGGCTTCGCTTCGCGTGCGCCCCCGCCACCCGTATCCGTGCTTGCGGGCGAATCAGGTAGCCAGGCGAACGGCGCGCGCAACGGCTTGCATCGAAACCACCAAGAGGGAAAACAGCAAAATGGTGCAGATGGAGGTGCGGTACTTGGGCGAGCTGCGCTGCGAAGCCACGCACGGCCCTTCGGGAACCCAGATCGTGACCGATGCCCCGGTCGACAACATGGGCAAGGGCGAGTCGTTCTCCCCGACCGACCTGGTCGGCGTAGCGCTGGCGACCTGCATCGTGACGACGATGGGCATCGTCGCGCAGCGCTCGGACATCGACATGTCCGGCACCACCGCGCGGGTGAAAAAGGAAATGCTCACGACGCCCCAGCGGCGGATTGCGCGGCTGACGGTCGAGGTCCACGTGCCGCACGACCTGGCGGACGAGGACCGCAAGCGGCTGGAAAATGCCGCCTTCACCTGCCCGGTCCACCGCAGCCTGCACGACGACGTGGAAATGCCGATCGAAATCCGCTTCGGCAAGTAACGATACAAGCCGAAATACGAATCAGCGCTGGCGCAACGGGTCGATCTGCTCGGTTAGCTTCTCGGCGCGGATGCGGGCTTCTTCCAGCGGCAAGCCTTTCGCCACGCCCGGCCGCTGATGCCCGGCGGCAGCGACGTAGGCATCGCGGAGCGTCGTCATGCGCTGGTGTACGAGCGGCAACAACTGCTGATCGGCGCCCTGGGAGGCGAGCATTGCTGCCGGCGAGTCGGCCGCAGCGGCCTCGGCATCGCCGAACCAGCCGATCAGCGTACGGGCGATGAACCAGTGCCCAGCCGCATTGGGATGCACGCGGTCGCCGGTGAAGCGGTGCTCGCGTCCCAGTTTCCGGCGGCGCTCGGCCTCGCGCGCCATCGGCGTGTGCAGGTCGATCGCTTGCCACGACGCGGGAGCTTGTTCGACGATCCACTCGCCATAGCGTGCGAGCACGCCGTCATAAAAATCGTTCGGCTCGCCGGCTGCCGCGTCGTAGCAGGGAGGCGTAATGAGGACGAGCTTCGCCCCGCGCGCTTCGAGCGCCGCTTTCAGCCGCTTCATGCCCTGTTGGTAGCGCGCGAAGCGTTCGGAGTCGAAGGGCTGATAGATGCCGCAATTCATGCCGTAGCAGGCGAAGACGAGATCCGGTTCGGTCTTCGCCAACACCCGATCTAGACGTTCGTGCAGATCGGGACGCGGGAACTTGCCGCCGGCGTGGCCCATTTCGCTCAGCCCCGACACCGTCTCGCTCGACAGCCCCAGGTTGAGCACTTCCGGCGGGTGCTCCAGATCGAGCGTTTGCAGCCAGGCATCGAAGAAGGCGACGTACTGCCCATTGGCCGTGATGCTGTCGCCCAGAAAGACAATCCGCCGCGCCTCGCGCAAGAGCGCTTGCCGCGCGCGCTGCGCCTCGGCAGTCGGTCCACTGGCTGCAATCGACTCAGGCGCCTCGCCGCGAGCCGGTAGGGAGTGACTCAAGACCAACAGCAGCGTGAACAGCACGGCGAAGCGACGCATGATCTTTCTCTCGTAAGGGCGATGAAGACGATCCGGCTATTATGACCACCTCGGCTGACTCCGCAACACTTGGCGCAGCGCCGAGCCCTTTTCGCCCAAGGCCGCCAGGGGAGGTTAGCCGCTTGAGCGTTCCCGTGACGCGAAGCCTACTCTCTAGATTCCCGCCTGCGCGGGAAGGACGTGTTTTGCTGATGGCTGACGGCTGACCGCTACTCTCGCCTGCGCGGGAAGGACGTGGCGGCGCGAAAAGTCGGATGCGTTGACCCTGCGGCGAATCAGTTCGCGGCCGTCGACGCTGTGGCGCCGGCTGCCGCGGCCTTGGTAAGCTCGATGCTTACGCGGACCTCCGGCGAGAGATTGCCGGGAAAGCGAACGTGGTCGGGCACGACCAGCCGCGTCTTGAAACTCGTCGATTTGGTGATTTGGGTCAGATCGACCGGCTCGACCTGAATCTTGTTGTTCTGCCCCGGCTCGGCGAGCCAGCTCATCGCCTGCACGCGGGCCGGCTCGACCTTCACCCCGCTCAGCCGCAGCGGCTCGGGCAATTGCCCCACCAGCGGCACATCGACTTGGAGCATCACCGGCTTCATGCGATGCACGATGAGCGTCACGTTCCGCGGCTCGACTCGGTACACGTCGAGTTGAAACGGCCGAGCGACGTTGTGGTCGTCGATCGTGAGGTACTGCGGGCCTTCTTCAATGTTCTTCAGATCGAACGACACTTTCAGCGTGCTCGGCTGGAGCAGGTAAAACTCCCGCTCTTGCCCGGTGAGAATCACGTTGACCGTCGCCGGCTCGGAAGAAGCGACCACCAGCCGGTCGGGCACGTTGCGGAACTCCACCGGCAGATTGAACGACTGCTGGACCGTGACCGCGCGGTGGCTAATAAAAAACCACGCCAAGCAGGCCAGGCCAACCGCGCCGGCTTTGAGCGCCGAATTGCGGCGCAGCCAGCGATGCCGCACCGTGCCGTCGGCTTGGGGAAAGTTGCGCCGCCAGAACTTTTCGAGCCGCTCTTCCAGGTCGACCCCCGAAGCCATCTGGCGGAGCTTGCCCTGCTCGGCAACGCTGATGCGGCCGCGCTCTTCGGAGACGACGATCACCAGCGCGTCGCAGCGTTCCGACAGGCCCACGGCGGCCGTGTGCCGGGTGCCGCGTCCGGAGAGTTCGTGGTGGCTGCGCGAGAGCGGCAGATGGGCGGCGAACTGCGTAATGCGGCCGTCCTCGATGATGACCGCGCCGTCGTGCCCGGTCGAGTGCGGATCAAAAATACTTTCGAGCAGCGGGCGGCTGAGTTTGCCATCGAGGCGCACGCCGCCGCTGAGATGGCGCTGGAGCGGGTCTTTGCCCCGCAGCACCAACAGCGCCCCGACGTGCCGCGCGGCGAGCGCGGCGGCGGTTTCGGAGAGGGTTTCAAAGTAGCTAAAGTCGTCGGGGAAAGGGCGGCGCTCGCCGATTTTGCCCCAGGTGCCCAGCCGCTCGAACGCACGCCGCAGGTCTTCCTGGAAAACGACCACGAGCGTCACCAAGAGCACGGCAAAGACCGCCTGGAACAGCAAGACGGTCATGTACATGTCGAAGGCGCGGGCCATGAAGTAGACCAGCGCCAGCAGGAACACGCCGACCAGGACCGAGCGCGAGGCGGTCTCTTTGAACCAGCTCAGCACGGCGTAGAGGAACATCGCCACCAGCGCGATGTCGATCGCGTCGGCGGGCCGAAAGCTGCGCGTCAACTCGTCGAACCACTCAGCCATGCCCAACTCTTGCCCCCCCGCGCTGCCTTCGCCGCCAGCCGCCGTGCCAGTCCGCCGCGAAGACCAACCCTTATTGTAAGGGGGCAGTCGCCGGTTGTGAAAGACCAGCCTGGCCTCCGCCGCCGAAGGCCCGCAGCGTTTGCCGGTCAGACGGTGGGCTGCTGAGCGCGATGTTTTTGCGGAGCGGTCGGCCAGTTGAAGGTCTCCACGCCAAAACACCAGCCATGTTTTTCGCACAGCCCCAAAAGCCGCTGGCGGCGCTCGCGGAGATCTTCCGTCCGCCGCCGGAACGCCGCGTCGTCGGTTGTGGGAATCCCCGCCATACGCAGCGGCGCCAGCGAGAGAGGGTCCGGCGCGGCACTCGCTTTGGGCGTCACGGTCGTCGAAGTCGTCTTTAAATAATTGTCGAGCGCAAGACGAAGCGGCTGATAGTCCGCCAGCGGCGGCTGCGCGGCGGCTTCGATCCCTGCTTCGAGCAGCGTCAGCGCGTCGTCGAGCCGGAAAGCATTAACGGCCAGCGAGGCCTCGATGTCCCCGCTATGGAAGAAGTGCAGCACCGGGTAAGCCAAGTGCCGCTCACTGGCCAAGAGCAGCTTTAACGTCAGTTGCGGAACATGGTCTGAAAGCCGCTTAAAATTCTTGCCGTTCCAGGCGCGGATTAAAATCTGCTGCGGCGTGCTCCCCATCGTGGAGATCCACAGCGCGAGTTGCCGGTTCTCGACGGCGGCCGAAAGGACCGGCACGAGGTACGAGATCGAGAGCGTCAGCAGAAAAAAGCCGCTGATCGAGGCGATGGCCGTGAGAAGTTGCCACAGCCCGCCCTGCGGCCGATAGTCGCCCAGCCCGAGCGTGACGAGGTTATAGGCCGTGAAATAGAGACGCGCGACGACATCGGCCGGTTCGCCGGTCTGGCTGTTGACAACCGAGCCTGGCTCGACGCTAAAGATCAGCATCCAGCCCATCCACAACAGCAGGAGCCAGACCAGCAGGGGAACGAGCAGGAGCATCGGGCCGACACGGCTCAGCGCGGTGCGTCCCAAGCTGCGATGAGCCAGAAGCAACATGCTTCGCCACGCCCAGCTACTGACGCGGTCGGTGAGCGGTCCGCTCCCCTGGAGCGTGAGCGTCGTGAAGATCGCGTCGCCCAGCACGATCAGCACGAGCGCCGTCCCGACGACTGCTAGCAAGGTTTCGACCACTGGCGCCTCTCTGCCACTTGTCTCCCGTGATTCGCCAATTTGAGACAACGTAGTGCAGGTTTTGCGCCAATTCGGTCACTGAGCTGTTCTATCTCCGAAGCAGATAGGCCGCCTCAGTCGACCAGCAGCCCCCGAAGCGTGCGGAGGTTAATCGCATCGAGATCCTCGCCGTCCTGCTGGCCTTTGGGCGTTTCTAGATACATCGGCACTCGGCGGAAGCGGCGGTCGGCCAGTAGCAGGCGAAATGGTTCTAGACCCATCTGCCCCGCGCCAATCGCGGCATGGCGGTCGACGCGGGAGGAGAACTTGGCCTTGCTGTCGTTGAGGTGGAAGGCCCGAATCTGCTTCACCCCCACCGTCTGGTCGAACTTCCGCAGCGTGGCCCGGTATTCTTTTTCGGTCCCGAGCGGATAACCGGCGGCGAACACATGGCAGGTGTCCAAGCAGACGCCGAGCCGATCCGGGTTTTGCACGCCGTCAAGAATCGCGGCCAAGTGCTCAAACCGCCAACCGAGGCACGAGCCTTGCCCGGCGGTCGTTTCGAGCAGGCATTGGGCGGCGATGCCCGGCGTCTGCCGGTGAATCTCGTCGAGCGCCTCGATAATCTTGCTCAGCCCCGCCGACTCGCTGCTGGTGGTGAATGCCCCCGGATGAGCAACAACATACGGAATGCCCAAGTGCTCGGCGCGCCGCATCTCGTCGCGAACCGGTGCGACACGTGCGGGGCGCTGTACTTCGATCGCCGCAATGCGTGTGCCAAGTGCAGCGGCCGATCGTTCTCGAAAGAACGACTCGCCGACGACGGCAAGGTGCGCAGCTA
>CAYZVT010000330.1:0-5518 GCA_964481585.1 uncultured Pirellulales bacterium | reverse complement strand
TCATGCCGCTCGCCCTGCTTGTGGAGGGCGCCGCATTGACCGTGACTCGTGTACTCGCAGAAGCAGACATCCGTAACCAGGAGCAACTCGGGAGCCGCTTCCTTCACGGCCCGAATGCCCTGCTGAATGATCCCCTCGTCAGCCCAGGAGTCGCTCCCGACTTCGTCCTTCTCATCGGGAATACCAAAGAGAATCACCCCGCCCAGCCCGAGCCTCTGGGCTTCGCGGGCTTCCTCGGCAATCAGGTCGGGCGAAAGCTGGAAGTGTCCCGGCATTGAGCCGATCGGCTGCCGCACACCGCTTCCACTGCGGACAAAGAGCGGCAAAACAAGCTGCGACGGCTGAAGCTGCACTTCGCGCACCAGCGCGCGCACGGCCGGATGATAGCGCAGCCGCCGCATCCGCGTCTGAGGAAAACCGCCGGGGAACTGATGTGCATCCATAAAATACTTATACCCCGTAAAACGCGGTCAGGGAACTGAAACCGCTGCCCCCGGCTCCTCGGCCGCGTTTTCCGCAAGCTGCTCTTTGGCCTGCTGAACCGGCTCGGCCGCCCACGGCTTGTCCTCGTAAAGCTCGATGATCGCCCGCCAGATTTGCCCGGCTTGCTCGGGATTGGTCGCTTGCATTTGCTGGGCATATTCAAGCCTCTCGCGCAACAATGCCAAGTGCTCCTCGGCCTGCGCTGCCATTTGCTGCTCAAGTCGAGCCAGTTGCCGTCGCGCGAGGACGAGGGATTGCCGCTCCGATTCGTTCAGGGACTCGTGATCCTCAAACAGCGTGAGCAAAGCCGAAAGCTGGGCAATGGCCCGCTCGGGATGCAACTCGGCCTGGCGCACGGCATCGACGTACATGCGTTCCAGCGGCGTTAGGCCACTCTCTGGTCCGGCGTGCCGCGAAAAGAGCCGCAGCCGCCGCTCCGCGCGGCGCAGTTCAAGCTGATCTTGGTATCGCGCCACTTGCTCGGCGCGGGGATCATCGGGGAAGCGCTGCAAGAACTCGTCAACCTCCGCTTCCACCGTCCGCAACTGCTCGGGGCGCTCATCCGCGGCGGCTTGCTCAATTTCCGCATACAGCGCATCGGCCGAACGCGGCTGCCAGAGCCACCACACGCCCGCTCCCGCCGCCGCCACCACAAGCATCAGCAGCCCCAGCGGCGCCAACAGCGAGAGCCAAGAGTCGGACTGCTCTTGCCGCTCGCGGGCAAGCTCCTCCTCGACGCTGGTGAAGCGGCTCGCCGGCTCGCGCGACGGGGCGGACGGTAGTGCCGGCGGCTCCGACGCGAGCAGCGGTGCGGCTGGCGCAATTTCTTGCGTTATGTCCGGGCTTGGTGGGGGCGGCGTGCTTGGTTCGGGCACGCGCGTCGCCGCCCAAGCATCACTGGCTGGCTGAGCGGACGAGCCTAAGGTCGGACTGCCGGGTGACGGTTCCTCTACCGGCCGCGTCAGCGCCCGTTCCATCGCCGAAAGCTGCCGCGCGACGACCAACACACTTGGGTAGCGCTTTTCGGAGTCCTTTTCGAGCAACTGCGCGACGATTCGCTCCAACTCTTCCGGCATGTCGGGCGCGAACTTGCGGAGCGGCTCGGGGCGGGCGAAGCGCTGCATTTGCAGCAGTTTCGGCAGGCTCGTCGAATGAAACGGCGGCCCGCCGGTCGCCAGCGCGTAAAGCACGCAGCCCAGACTGTACTGATCGCAGCGGTCGCTCACCGGCCGCCCGTCGGCCTGCTCGGGCGACATGTAATCGGCCGTGCCGAGCACGCCGCCGGCATTGGTCACCTGATGCCCGCCAAAAAGCCGAGCGATGCCGAAGTCGAGCAGTTTAATCTGGTCGTCGGCCGTGAGCAGGATATTCGCCGGCTTGAGGTCGCGATGGATGATGCCATGATCGTGCGCGTGCTTCAGTGCTCGGCAGAGCTGAATGCCGATCGAGGTGACCTCGCGCCAACTGAAGCGGCGCTCGTTGCACAGTTCTTCCTCAAGGCTACGGCCGTCGATCAACTCCATTGAGTAAAAGAGCAGCCCTTGGTCCTCGCCGTACCCGAGCAGTTCGACGATATTTGGATGCCGGAGTTGCTTGAGCGACTCAATTTCCGCTTCAAACCGCTCGCGAAAGCCCTCGCTCCGCGCCATGGCCGGAGCGAGCACCTTAACGGCGGCTCGCTCGCCGGTCTGTTCGTGCTGGCCCTCGTAGACTTCGCCCATGCCGCCCCGGCCGAGCAGTCTGCCAATGCGATACGGTCCAAGTTTCTCGATCATCATCAGCAAACGCAAACCCGGGTGAGCAAGGCGACCAGTCGGACTTCATCGTAGCACGCCGCGCGATGCCGGGCGAGAAGCCTTGCCGCTCTGCCGAGCAAGGCCGATAATCGCGAAACCGAATGCTTTACCGCGGTTTGCCCGCTTCTCGTACGCAATAGCCGGCGAGCCACGCTCGCCGTTTCGGACGGAACCGGATGGCGTTACCATCCGGCTATTGGAGCTTGTGAGGAAATTTATTCGATGCCGAATCAGTATGTGACCCTGCCGCGCGATTCGAACCAGGCTCGCGGCATTGCCGAGTACGCCCTGGAGTTCGTGCGGGGCAAGTATCCGCCGCTCGACTGGCGTGTGGCGGCGAAGGTCGAACAGTTCCACGCCGACAGCGTTGCCTGCGGCGTTTCGGCGTTGTCGGCCGGTGCGAATGCCCCGATCGTCCTACGGCGCGAAGCGCTGGAGTACGTCTGCGCCGATCGACGGCAGGGAGTTCCGGTCTTTAGTTCGCGCGTGCCGGTCATGCCCGAGAAGGCGGTGCTCGCCTGTAGCTCGGCGGTCCGTGAGTGGGACGCCAACGGCACGAATTTTGGCTACAACCCGCAGCGCAACGCGACGCGGGGCGAGTTCGGACACAACGACTTTTATCCCGTCGCCGTCGCCGCCGCTCAATTGGCGGGCTATGACGGCGCGCAGACGCTGCGGGCGATGGTCTGCCTCGATGAAATTCGTGGACGGCTCGCCGAAGTGTTTGGGCTAAAGGATCACAAGATCGATCACGTCCTGCACGGTGCGATTGCCTCGGCGGCGGTTTACGGTGCGGTGCTTGGCGCAAGGGTCGATCAGATCGAATCGGCGCTCGGGCAAGTCGTCGCCCACTACGTCCCCTTTCGCGCCATTCGGGCTGGCAAACAGCTTTCCGACTCCAAAGGCGCATCGGCCGCGATGAGCGCCGAAGTCGCCGTATCAGCGATGCGCCGCGCGATGCGGGGATTCGTCGGCCCAGCGGATATTTTTCGCAATCCCCAGGCGGTCTTCTGTCTCTTTGAACCTCCGGCGGAAGCGGGCGCCAGTCCGTTCGATCTCACGCTCGCCACGGCCGGCGACGATTTTGCCGTGATGGGAATGCACTTCAAGCTCGGCCTCTACGAGCACCAATCGGCCGGGGCCATCGAAGGCCTGATGCAACTGTTGACCGCGCAGCCAAGTCTGCTGAACGATTCGACGAAGCTCCGCACGCTCCGCATCACGATCTACGAGCCGGCCTTCAGCATCATTGGCGATCCGGCCAAGCGCGATCCGCGCACGCGGCAAAGCGCCGACCACTCGATGGTCTACATCATCGCCACGCTGCTGCGCAAGGCGCTGGAGCGGCGGCAGGCGGGGTGGAAGGAGCTGATGCTCGTGCCCGAGGACTACGACGACGGCAGTCTATTTCATCCGCTCACGCGGCAGCTTATGCAAAAGATCGAGTTTCGCCACGGCGGAAGCGAGTACGACGCCAAGTACCCCGCAGGGATTCCGACGACGCTGGAAATCGAGCACGACGAACTAGGGCATCTGTCGAGTGGGTTGGTGATGTTTCCCGAGGGGCATGCCCGCTCGACGAGCGGCCGGCTCGACGAACTGCTCGCCCACAAATTTCGCCTGCTCGCGGCCCCGGCGGTCGAGGATGTGGAAGCACTCCACGCCCGCTTTACGGGCTTTGCCGAGAAAGACGCGGACGAGATTGCGGCGCTTTACGATTTCGAGATTCGGGGGCTGCCGTGAGCCTTCAGGGCCTACTGAACGTGAACAAGCCGCCGGGCGTCACGTCGCGGCGGGTGGTGGACCAAGTTCAACGTCTCGTCCGACCGGCGAAGGCGGGGCACGCGGGAACGCTCGATCCGCTGGCGACCGGCGTGCTGGTGGTCTGCGTCGGTGCGGCGACGCGGCTAATCGAGTACGTACAGCAAATGCCGAAGCGCTACCGGGCGACGTTTCTGCTCGGGCGCGAGAGCCAGAGCGAGGACACCGAGGGCGAAGTGCGGCTGCTCGACGATCCGCCCATTCCTCCGCGCGAGATGATCCTGCGCCAAGCCGAGACGATGCTCGGTGAAATCGACCAACGCCCGCCGATTTTTTCCGCCATCAAAATCGATGGCCGCCGCGCCTACACCGCCGCTCGCGCGGGCAAACAGGTGGAGCTAAAGGCGCGGAAAGTGACGATCTACGCGATCGAACTCATCCGCTACGAGTACCCGGAACTGGTGCTCGACATACGCTGCGGCAGCGGCACCTACGTTCGCAGTCTCGGCCGCGATCTAGCGCAGGCGCTTGGAACCGCGGCCGTGATGTCGGCGCTGGAGCGAACCGAGATCGGCCCCTTTCGCGTCGAGGACGCCGTCGATCCCGCCTCGCTCGACCGTGACGGGCTGGCCGAGCAACTGCATCCTCTAGCCCGTGCAGTTCCGTCGCTTCCCGGCGTCACGCTCCGCGAGGACGAACTCCAGCGGATCGCCCACGGCCGCACGATCGCACGCACCGCCCCGCCGGGCGCGGAAATCATCGCGGCGTTCGACACCACGGGAGCACTCGTCGCCATCCTGGTCCCACGCGAAGGCGGGCTAGGACCGCTGCGCAATTTTTTGAGCTAACGCACGGGTGCCACGGCCCGTGGCACCCGGCCCTTAGTGCGAGGTCGGCAGGTCGGCGAGTCCTTCGGAGGCGAACGTCGTCCGCTTCCCTTCTTGCTCCACCACAATGAAAGCCTCGGCGCCCTCGATCTCTTCGACGAGCTTGATGCCTTCGACGGGGCCAAGCACGCTGACGGCCGAGGCAAGGCTGTCGGCGGTGGTTCCGTCGGGGGCGACGACGGTGACGCTGCTGCGCGAGGTGAGCCCCAGCCCGGTGCGGGGATCGACGATGTGGGAATAGCGTTTGCCGCCGAGTTCTACGTACTGCCAGGCATCGCCGGACGTGGCGACGGCTTGGTTGCGCAGGGAAAGGAACCGGCTCGGTGGCGCTTCGGGCGCCAGCGGCGCAATGCCGATTCGCCAGCCCGCTTCGCCGGGCGGCGGAGCGCCGATTGCCAAGTCGCCGCTGGCATCGACCAGCGCCCGCTTAATGCCCTGCTCTTTCAGCACGCGCAGCGCCTCATTGGCGGCGTAGCCCTTGGCAATCGCGGAAAGGTCGAGCTGCAGGCCGCCGGGCTGCCGCAACCGCTGGCGCGCGCGATCGAACTCCAGGTTGGACCAGCCGCCCACGGCACGCGCCGCGTCGACCTG
>CAYZVT010000329.1:0-5567 GCA_964481585.1 uncultured Pirellulales bacterium | reverse complement strand
CGCAAGAGCTTTGAGTCGGAAGTCATCAGCTACTTGGCCGAGGCCCACCGGCTGATTTATCGCGCCAAGGTCGGACTCGACCACGCCCGTGAGATCCTGCGCGCGAACGATCAGCTCGTGCCGCAGGTCAATCACCTGCTGAGCTTTATTCAAAACCAACAAGACGGGCGGCATGGCCGCAGCCGCGAAAGCACTCGGAGGGCCGCGTGAACACTGTCAGAATCGCCGTCATCGGGACCGGACACCTCGGCCGCATTCACGCCCGGCTCGCCAAGAGCCTTCAGCGGGCGGAGCTGATCGGCATTGCCGAGCCGGTCGCCTCCGCGCGGCAAGCCGTCGCCGAAGAAGTCGGCACCCAGGGCTTCGCTGACTACCGGGAGCTGTTCGGCCAGATCGACGCCGCCATCCTCGCCACGCCGACGGCCACGCATCACCAGATCGGCATGGACCTGCTCAATCACGGCGTCCACGTCCTCGTCGA
Source organism: uncultured Pirellulales bacterium (assembly GCA_964481585.1). GTDB lineage: Bacteria > Planctomycetota > Planctomycetia > Pirellulales > CAYZVT01 > CAYZVT01. The sequence continues at coordinate 5,086 of CAYZVT010000329.1, read as the reverse complement.
AAAGCCGATCGCGTTTGATCTTGGTCAGGCGGATGAACTCATCGCCGCCGCGCATCGCCAAGGCGTCGTGCTACAAGTCGGCCACGTCGAGCGTTTCAACCCCGCACTGCGGCGCGTGCTGCCGCACATTCATGATCCAAAGTACATCGAAGCGAAGCGGCTCAGCAGCTTTCCCTTCCGTTCAACCGATATCGGCGTCGTCCACGACCTGATGATCCACGATCTCGACGTGATCCTGTCGCTCGTCCGCTCGCCGGTCACATCGGTCGAGGCGCTCGGCGTCGCCGTACTCGGTGCTCATGAAGACACAGCGAACGCTCGGATCGAGTTTGAGAACGGCTGTGTCGCTAACGTCACCGCTTCGCGCGTCAGCTACACCTCGGACCGCTCCACCCAGATATGGTGCCCTGACTCGTTCGTGTCGGTCGATTTCGCCATGCGGACGACGACCGTCGTCGAGCCGCGTGAGGACATTCTGCACCGTCGCTTCTCGCTCGACGGTTTGACGGGCGAAGAGAAGACGCATTTGAAGCAACATCTTTTCGACGAGTTGCTCAAGAAGGAGACGATCGAAGGGGCGGAGGGGAACGCACTGCTCGACGAGCAACACGACTTTGTCGACAGCATCCTCTCGGCCCGTGCTCCCTGCGTGCCGGGCGAAGCCGGCCGCGACGCGCTCGCGCTGGCCCAGCAGATCTTGGCGCAGATCGATCATCACGCCTGGGACGGCCAGAGCGGCGGCCGCGTCGGACCGCTCGTGCTGCCGACGGTCGAAACGTCGATCCTGCGCGGCCCCCACTGGGACCGTGCCCGCCAGATTACGCAACAGCGCAGCCGCAACGCCGGCTAAGGGCGCGGGAAAATGAGCCGCCGTGCTTAAGCAGGTGGCAGAGTGATCTCAGCGTCAGCATCGAGTACCGGCCTGGGGGCTGCGGGCGAAAAGTTCCTTCCGGCCCCGATCCCTGACCCCAGTCCCCTGGCCCCCGCTAAGCCAGATCGCGGTCTTCAAACATCGCCAGGGCGAGCAGCATCATGATCGTGCTGTAGACCAGGCAGTAAATCAGCGCCCAGCCCAGATAGCTGAGCGGGACCAGCGCGCCGCCGGCCACTGCCGCCTCCATATTGAAGTGGTCGAGCACGGGTAAGATCGTGGCGATTAGTAGCCCAACAAAGCGCACGATCTCGAACTGCGCCGCCGAGGACTGCACGATGAGCGGCACCAGATGGCCGAGCACGTAGATGCTCGCGCAGACGAGCAAGTTGGCCAGCATCGGCAGCCGTGTCGAGATCGCAACACTGATCGAGGTGAGCACCACCACTTCCATCAGCGAGAGTGCCAGCCCCGGCACGATCTGGACCATTTCCTGATAGCAGGCCTGCCAGGCAGGCTCCTGCTGCGCCGTTTCGCGGGCGTCGTAGACGACCTTGTACGATACGGTTACGAGGAATACCAAGCCGAGCAGCAGGAACATTAGCACCGTCGGCCAGACAATGCCGAGGAACTTGCCGAGGATAAACTGCCGGCGGCCGATCGGTTTGGACAGCAGCGTCAGCGCCGTGCGGCCTTCGATTTCGTCGGCCACCGAAACGCTCGCGGTCCAGACGGCGACGATGAGCGAGAGGATCAAGATCGTCGGTAGGCCCGAGTTCTTGAGCATCTTCACATCTTCGCCGAACGTGTTGTAGGGGATGTAAATGTAGACCACCAGCAGCACCGCCCCGATCACCAGCGCCAGCACGTAGAGCGGCTGGGAGATCATCTGTTTGGCGGTCGTCGCGGCGATGGTGGAAATCTTCGGCAGCGCGAAGCGCTGGAGGAAGTAGAGCAAGACCAGCCCTACGACACAGGCCGCCGTGACCGGGATAGCGTAGACCTGCGGAACCTCCACGTCGGTCACCATCGTGACCGTCAGGGTCGCCGGCGCGTCGCTCTCGTTCGTCACATAAAGCTGGCTTACGCGCTCCGAGAAGGGGTTGTCGCCGCTATCGCCTTTGACCCAGTTGGTCGTCTCTCCGGCGCGGACTTCGAACAGCGGCTCGATGTCGTCCTTTTCTTTCAGCAGCAGAACATCCTGATCACTCTCGATCTGGAGCGACTTCAGCTCAGCCGCCCGAAATTCGATCGGGATCGGGTGGAACATCGCCTCGCCGGGAATCTCGTACCGGAGCGTTTGCTCGCCGACCGCTGTCACCCGGCTAATCGACGCCACGAGCCGCTGATAGGGAACTTTGAAGCTGACGACGACCGTGAAGATCGCCAGGAAGACCAGTAGGTAGGCGACGAACTGCAGCACCCCTTCCTTGAGGACCGAAGGGACCACGCGTGCCACGCGCGGGAGGACCAGCCAGCTCAGCCCGTACAGCGCCAAGAGGACCAGCAAGCCGAGCGTGGCTCCGATACTCAAAATCCAGACCGGGATGATCCAGGTAGTCAGATCGGCTACGATCAGGGGGGGGACGAGCGACAAGATCGAATTCTCCGTCGAAAAGACGTGGGCGGGCGGCGCGCAGGCTCAGCGCCGCCCTTTGCAGCCATACGCCCGCCGACCGCCGACGGTTCACCCGGCAGGGCCAAAACAGGCGGAAAAGTCCTAGTAGCGTACCGAGAAGTCGGCAAACTCGCCGGTGCCCGGCCGTCGGTCGATTTGGGTTTGGCGAATGAGCGAACCCATCCGCTGCTCGATCGCCTCGACGAACCGCCGCAACTCGTCCGGCTCGCCCTCGGCCACCATCCGCACCCGCCCATCTGGCAGGTTTTGGACATAGCCGCTGACCTCGAACCGCCCGGCAACGAGCGTTGTGGTGTGGCGAAAGCCCACCCCCTGCACGCAGCCGGAAAAATATACCTCGATCCGCGCACGGGCGGCCATCTTTGCCTCGGCTTGGATTCGGGTCGAAGCGCCAATTTTCCCTAGCAAGACCAATATAAACCGGCCGAGCAAGCCCTTCCAGAGGCCTCGTGTCGCAGGCCGCCGCTTCGAGGCTCGCTTCGCGCAGCCGCAGGGCCCCGGGGGCTTCGCTTCGCGTGCGCCCCCGCCACCCATATCCTGGACCCTAAAGCGCCGCCTATGTCCTGACTGCTCCCCCCGTCCCTCGTCCCTCGTCCCTCGTCCCCACTCCCTGGCCGCAGTCTCGATTGACCCGCTGCGGCAAAATCTCTACCCTCGCCCCCCGCCATGAGCCGATTCTGCCATCCATTTGCCGCGCTACTATTACTCGCCTCGCTGGCCGCTCTGGCCCAGGCCGAGCCGCTTCAGCTTGCGCCGACCGAGGGGGTGCTGCTGCTGCACAACGGCAGCACGCTGCAGGGCCAGATTACCCGCGTCGGCGACCATTACTGTGTTGCCCTGCCGGGGGCGGAAATCCGCGTTCGCGTTGGCGAGGTCGAACTCTACTGCCGCGATCTGGACGAAGCCTATCGACTCAAAAGCGGCGTGCTTCATCCGGGACAGGTCGAACAGCGACTCGAACTGGTCGAATGGTGCCTGGCGCATGACCTGCTCGGCTACGCCGCGCGGGAATTGGTCCAAGCGCGCCGCGAAGCGCCGCAGCACCCGCGTTTGGAATTTGTCGAACGGCGGTTGCAGCTTCGGGCAAATCCGCCGGATGTGGTCCATGTCCCCGAAGGCTTGCCCACCCAGGCCGCCGCGCAGGAGCTAAACACCTGGGCACGAGGGCTGCCGAGCGGGGCGCTTGAGACGTACACCAACACGATTCAGCCGCTGCTGCTCAACCGCTGCGCGACGGGCAGTTGCCACGGCCCGGCGGCGGAAAATCAGTTTCGGCTCGAACGCATCGCCGGCGGGCGTCCGCTGACGCGAAGCATCACGCAGCGCAACCTCGAAGCCACGCTCCAGTGCCTCGACCGGCAGGACGCCTCGGCCAGTCCGCTGTTGACCAAGCCGCTAGCGGCGCACGGCGACGCGCCTGAGGCACTTTTTACGCGGCACGACCTGGCCCAGTATCAGCAGCTCGTGCAGTGGGTGCAGCAGATCGCGCAGCATCAGCCCCCGCAGCCGGCAAATGTCCAGCGCACCTCGGCCCCGCTGCTGCAAACGATCAACCCATCGCGGCTCCCCCAGAGCGCACGCCCGCCGGCAGCGGACACGATGCAAACGGACGCCAACACCAGGGCGGATTCCGCGCCGCCGGCCGAAGAGGAGCGTCGCCGGTCGCCGCAGTACGGCGCACCACCGGCCAAGCCGGTTGCCAAAGACCCGTTCGACCCGGCGCTGTTCAACCAGCAATTCTCGCCCGAGGCCAAGCCGTCTGCGTCGAAGTAGCCGCTCGGCTCGCGCAGTTTTCCTTCTATCCCCACGCTCCAATAGCCCACGCGGCAACGCCGTCCGGGTCGCGCTGCGGGACCGGCGAGCGTTTCTCGCCGGCGATCGGACTACCAGAAGGGACAGATAGCCTTAAAGCAGTTCGACCACCCCTTCGGCGAGTGCTCGCAAAAAGTCGTGGTTGTTCGGCAGGAGATTCGGCAGCCGGGCCATTTCGCCGGGGGTGAGCCAACGGTAGGACTCGACTTCCTCGGGATTTGGCACCGGCTCCTGCGCTTCGTCGAGTTCGGCCAGCCACCAAGCGAGCGCGACCCGCCAGCGCGTGACGCTGCGCCACAGCAGCTTTCGCGGCTGAACGGTAATGCCGAGTTCCTCTTGCATCTCGCGCACGACGGCCTGCTGTTCGCTCTCTCCCGGCTCGATGCCCCCGCCGGGAAAGCAGTACATGCCCGGCGCGAGAACCGTCTGCGAACGGAGAATGATGAGGAACTTCCCCTCGCGCACGACGACCACCGCCACACCATAACGTGCGATTTCGGGTTGTGGCTGCGGCATGGGCGGCTCGCGGCGGTTGGACGTGCTTCCGAGAAGTCCTATAATAAGTTTTTTGTAAACGGACGCGACTATCTTTTCACAAGCCCCGGCCGCGGGCAACTGTCAGGGAATCGGCATGACCGACACGGCCGCCGCCCAGCTTGATCTGCGCTCGTTCTTGCCGCGCTTTGGGCTGAGCGAATTTCGTCCCGGCCAGCTCGATGTGATCGAGGCGGTCCTGGCCGGGCATGACTGCCTGTGCCTGATGC
>CAYZVT010000328.1:0-5572 GCA_964481585.1 uncultured Pirellulales bacterium | reverse complement strand
GCTCCGCTTGGCTTAGGGCTTGGCTACTTCCGCTCGTCTGCCCGTTCGATGCGGCCAAAAAGATGGCCGCCGTGGTCGCCGCCGCTCCAGGTGCCGCTGTACTTGTCCTCGTGGATCAGGACCCGCGCGGAAAACGTGCCGAGCGGCGGGACCGGCACTTGATCGACCGTGATGACTGGCGTGTCGCCTGCCCAGAGGACTTTCAGCGGCAGCGGCAGCGTCAGATCATGCTCGCCGTACTCGATGCGCGTCTGAAAGAGCCACAGGTTGGCCGCGAGCTTGCTGACTTTGTGAATCGTGTACTTCTCGCTCCTGGCCGCATCGCCTTCGCCCTCGGTAAAACGGCCCACCAGCGTCGCGCCCGAGAGCGTGCGCTCGAATTGCTGTTCCGCCTCGGTCAGTTGCGGAGCCGCCTGCGGCGCGGCAGGCTCCGTTTGCGGCGGCTGTCCAAACGCGGCCGAGGCCGTGGCGAGCAGCGCTGCGCAGGTGGCAAGTCGAGTAGAATTCATTGTTACGCTACGCAGGCCCCTGGACTGAAAATCGACCTTCATAGCCCTTCTCAGGTGTGCCATCGACCACTTCGAAAATCAGCTGGCAGATGGGCATTCCTTCCACGAGCTTGATATCGAGAGGCCCGACGTTCCATATTTCCAGTTGCAGAGGGCTGCCAGGGTAAGTGTCGTCACCTTTCTTGTATCCAAACCCGGCATGGATCGTTGGAGCAGTAACGTGAACGCCGATCCCCAGCCGGGCCAGACTGCTCTTGCCCTCAACGCGAGCAGCAATCCGCGATTGATGAGGAAGCTGAATCTTCTCCTGCGTCCAGCCAAGCAAGAACGACTGCGACTTGAAGACGTATCCATCTTCAAGGATGGTGATGGGTTGGCTGTGTTTTTCTCGAACTCGATTAAAATTGTAATCAGGCCGAGCAGGACAAATAACTGCTTCGACTCCATCCTCATCGAGACGTTTCCACACAACCAGTTCCTTCGCCAACCGCAGATCGACTGCCGTCGAAGACCACGCCTCGACGCGAGGTTCTGGCGTCAGCTTCAAAGCACCACGAGCGATGGCAGCTTGGATTTCTCGATCCGAAAGAATCATGCAAGAGCCTCGACAGGTTCATCGAGATGATCTTGCCTAATCCACAGACGGTTCGCGCCTGTCTCTGCTTCGTGTGGCAACTCTATGAGGACGGCTTGTTTCTTTGGATCGACATGGACGATGCCTACAGGCAGAAAGATGTGATCGCCCTGTTCCACCAGAAAATCTCGCTCCACCCGAATAGAATGAGTGCGATTGTGGAAATCGATGAAGTTTGCGACCACTTCTGACTGACGCAAACCTTCCGTTACGGTCGTGCAGCGAATTTTTGCCATCACTGAGTTCCTTTCCGTGGCAAGGACGAGAAACAGCACAGGAAGGCTCCTCCCTTCCATTATCCGGGCAGGATACAAGGCGATCAAGCACCCTGCAAGGCTTCGTTGACGCCCGAAGTACCGCTTCTACAATGGACTAGTTATCCGCAGTCGAGGCTGGCCGACTGATCGGACGAGGTGCCGAGGATTGGCAAAGCGGCTGCGAAAAGGGCGGCGGAAAGCCCGTTCGCCCTCCGCGACCTACAATCCAAACGCCGCGCGCGTGATGGCCAGATCAGGGGTGGAACTGCCGCGCTGCCCCCTGCGAAGGGAATAGATAAAACATGTCGATGCGCTCTCTCACCGCGCTGCCGGTCTACAACGAGGTTCATCACGCCGGCCCGGTTCTCGACGAAGTGCTCCGCTACAGCGAGCACGTGCTGGTCATCGACGACGGCTCGACCGATGGCACGAGCGAACTGCTCGCCGCACGCAGCGATATTCAGCTGGTGCGGCACGAGCAGAATCGCGGCTACGGCGCGGCGCTGCAAACGGCGTTCGACTACGCCCTGCACGAAGGCTACGACGTGCTGGTAACGATCGACTGCGATGGACAGCACGAGCCGCAGCGCATCCCGCAGTTCGTCGCAGCCTGCCGGGATGCCGATCTCGTCTCCGGCAGCCGGTATCTGCAATCGTTCCACGGCGACAGCGCCCCTCCGGAAGAACGCCGCAAGATCAATCGTCACGTGACGCGCGAGCTGAACTACCGCCTGGGGCTGCAGCTGACCGACGCCTTTTGCGGCTTCAAAGCCTATCGCGTGCCGGCGCTGGCACAATTGAAGCTCACGGAGTCCGGCTATGCGATGCCGCTTGAACTATGGGTGCAAGCGGCGGCGGCGGGCTGGAAGATTGTCGAACTGCCGGTGCCGCTGATTTATCTCGACGAAAAGCGGAGCTTTGGCGGCGCGCTCGACGATGGACGCACGCGGCTAGAGTATTACCATCTGGTGCTCGACCGCAGCATGGGCGCGGTGCGGCTGGCGGGGAGCGAGCTGCCCGCCTGGTCGGCTTGCTCCGAAGGAATTGGGCGATGTTGATGGACCACGCGCTCGAATATCGCCGGCTCCGCGCTCCGCGCGAGTCGGGGCAAGCCCTGATCGATCCGCCGCTCGGAAGTGTCGGCGAACTGCTGGCGACGAACCTCGCGCTGGCCTCGGCGCGGGACTACGACGTGCAGGGCATCTCGCTCACGGCGCTGGCCCGACAGGCGCGAGGCGAAATGCTCCGCCGCGCGGTCCGCTATACGTCACAGTACCGCGACCTGGACGCCGCGCTCGGTGATCTGGACGGCGGGACGCGCGTATTGCTCTCAGGGCATCAGCCGCAACTGTTTCACCCGGGCGTGTGGTTTAAGAATTTCGTGCTTTCCGCGCAGGCGGCCGAGCATCAGGCGGTCGGCGTTAATTTGCTCATCGACAGCGATACGATCAAGAGCGCCGCGCTGCACGTTCCCAGCGGCAGCGTGAAGTCGCCGATTTTGGAAACGGTGCCCTTCGATCGCCCTTCGGAGGAGATTCCTTACGAGGAGCGGCGGATCGAAGACGAAGGGCTGTTTCGCAGCTTCGGCGCGCGCGTGGCGGCCGCGATCGAGCCTTTGGTGCCGAACCCGCTCATCAAACAGTTTTGGCCGCTCGTCGTGGAGCAGATGCGCGGCGGCCGGAATCTCGGCGCGTGTCTTGCGCAAGCCCGCCACCGGCTCGAAGGCGCGTGGGGGCTGACGACGCTCGAACTGCCGCAAAGCGCGTTGGGCCGGCTGCCGGCGTTTCACTGGTTCACCGCGCATCTACTGGCCCATTTGCCTCGGCTGTGGGAGGTTCACAACAGCTCGCTCGCCGAGTATCGCTCTGTCCATCATCTCCGCAGCAAGGCTCAGCCGGTCCCCGATTTGGCGAGCCAGGCCGATTGGCTCGAAGCGCCGCTGTGGCTGTGGACGACGAGCGATCTGCGCCGCCGCCGCGTCTTCGCGCGGCAGCGAGGCGAGCAGATTTTGCTTTCGGATCGCGCCGGCGTCGAGGTCGCGCTCGATCTGACGCCCGAAGGAACGGCCGAGCGGGCGGTCGAGCAGTTGGCCGCGCTCGAAGGGCGAGGCATCAAGCTCCGCACGCGGGCGCTGCTGACGACGATGTTCGCGCGGCTGATGCTGAGCGACCTGTTTCTGCACGGCATCGGCGGCGCGAAGTACGACCAGCTTACCGACCAACTGGTTCGCCGCTTCTTTCAGTTCCAGCCGCCGAGTTTTCTGACGCTCTCGGCGACGTTTCGCTTGCCGATCGAGCGGCAGCCGCTTCCGCCCGAGGCCGAGCGGCGCGTGGAGCACACGCTCCGCGAACTGGTCTATCACCCGGAACGCTACCTCGACCTCCAGCGGCTTGCGGCCGATGAGCGGCGCGAAGCCGCCGCACGCGTGGCCGAAAAGCGGCGCTGGGTGCAAACGGCAAAGACGCCGCAGAACGCCCACGCGCGGCACGTGGCAATCGAGGAGGCCAACGCCGGGCTGCAACCTTGGCTCGCGGCCGAGCGCGAGGCGCTGCTCCAGCGCCGGCAGCAGTATGTCGAGCGGCGACGCGCCGAAGCGATCTTGGCTTCGCGCGAGTATGCCTTCTGCCTCTTTCCAGGCGAGGAGCTACGCGCCTCGTTACTTGAGCTAAGTACGCCGCGAAGCGAATAGCTCGTCCTTTCCGCCTGCGCGGCAGTGACGTGGTTCACATTCGGCAGCGCGCGATGCGATCTTAGTCCAACTCGATCTGATGGTAGAGCGGCGCGTAGCGGTAGTAGACTTCGAGCGTGCAGGTGGCGAGCGCGGTGACGTAGAGCCGGCCGCCGGCGCTGCCGTGCGGGTCGAGGGTCGGCGGCCAGCTACCCGCTTCGTGGCCTGACTTTTCTTGGGTTAATACGAGCGCTTCGCGCATGTGGCGATTCCACCGCTCCCACGGCTCCTCGCCCCAGTGGTGCATCACCTGTGTGGCGTAGTACCAGTAATAAATGTTCGGCCGGTCGCGCGTGGGCAGATGGTCGCGCGCGAGGTATTCGACCCCTTCGACAAGCCCGGCGTCGCTACGATTCCAGCCGAGATACATCCGGCTGAGCAGCCCCACGGAGGTCATCGTCGCCGAATCGTCTCGGCCGCGCTGGTATCGGTAGCGGCTGCCGATCTCGTCGGCTTGCACCCGATCGAGAAAATAACCGGCCACCTCCAGCGTCTCCTCGGGCACGTCGAGATACGCCGAGCGAGCACTGTGCAGGGCCATCAGTTGCCAGCCCGCGACGCTTGTGTCGCCGGGCTGACGCGGCTCATAGCGCCAGCCGCCGTCGGTTGCTTGCGCGGCGGCGATAAAATCGACCGCGCGCTGCGCCGGCCCGCGAAGCGTCTCGTCGCCGGTCATCTTCAGCGCGTCGCAAAGTACGAGCGCGGAGAGCGCGTGCGAGTACAGATCGCCGGACGTACCGCCGCCGGAGCGCAGATCGCCGTTCTCCTTCTGGCAGCGCAGCAGCCAGGCCAGGCCGCTGCTGACCTGCTGGCGATAGATGCCGACTTGGTGCGTCTGCCCGGTGCCGAGCATTGCCATCAGCACGAGCGACGTGGCGGCGGTGTCGCTGCGCTCCTTCCCGCGCCCGCCGCAGCGGCCGTTGCAGTCGCCGTGGGTATGGAAGTCGTGCAGACTCCAACTGCCGTCGGGTGCTTGGTGCGCGGCCATCCACCGCAGCCCGCGCGCGACGGCGGCTTCGGTCAGGGTCGTGCCCCCTTCACGGCGCACGATTTCCGTGCGCACGCGCGGATCACGCGCGGCCTGCATCCGGCGGTATGGGTCGGGCGAGCGGAGATTGGCCTTCACGCGATCCAGGCTGGGCAGCTTCGGCTGCACTTCGCCCGGCTGCAGGCGCAGCTCGCGGGCTTCTTGGTTTGCTTTCAGCAGCGCCTCGCGCTGCTGCTTGTTCTTCGGCTCGCGGCCCAGCGGCAGCTCAAACTCGGTACTGTCGAAGGCGACCTCCGACGGTTCGCCGCCGGTGCGGTGCAGCTTGCTCAAGGTGGCGCTGAGGACCAGTTCCGGCTTGTCCTCCTCGGCAGCAAACGTCCACATGCCCAGCAGCAGGATCAGCACTGCGTGCAAGACCGCACTAATCATCCACGCCGTCAGGTCGAGGAGCGTGGC
>CAYZVT010000327.1:0-5578 GCA_964481585.1 uncultured Pirellulales bacterium | reverse complement strand
CGCGAGGGACGTCAAGCACGAATCCCCTTCCGATCCCTAGGTCGAAGTCAGGTCCACATCTGCCGGTCGAGCATGCGGTAGTTGATCGCTTCGCTTACGTGGGGGGCGCCGAGAGCCGGGCTGCGGTCGAGATCAGCGATCGTGCGGGCGACGCGAAGGACTTTGTCATGGGCACGGGCGGAAAGCCCTAGCTCTTGCATCGCGGCCTTGAGCAGTTGCGCCCCCTCAGCGTCGAGTCGGCAGTGCTCGCGAATCTGGCGATGCGTCATCTGTGCGTTATAGCGGGTCATGCTGCCGCGAAACCGCGCCGCCTGAATCTCGCGGGCGGCGACAACTTGTTCCCGCATCTGATCGCTCGTCGTGCCGCAGCCAGCGGAGGAAAGCTCTTTGAACGGCACCGCGGGCACTTCGATATGGATGTCGATCCGGTCGAGCAACGGGCCGGAAATCTTCGACATATACCGTTCAATCTGCGGCACCGAGCATTGGCAGTTCCGCCGCGGATCATTGCGATAGCCGCAAGGGCAGGGGTTCAGCGCGGCGATGAGCATGAAGTCAGCCGGGAAGGTTGTGCTGGAGAGCGCACGGGAAATCGTCACCGTGCCGTCTTCCAGCGGCTGGCGGAGCACTTCGAGCGTGCGACGGTTGAACTCGGGAAGCTCGTCAAGGAACAGCACCCCGTTATGCGAGAGCGAAATCTCGCCCGGCGCGGGCGTCGAACCGCCGCCGACCAGACCCGCGTCGCTAATCGTGTGGTGCGGCGAGCGGTAGGGACGCGTTGCCATGAGCGGTTGCCCCGCTCGCAACAAGCCCATCGCGCTATAGACTCGTGTCGTCTCGATCGACTCGCTCGGGGTCAAAGGCGGCAGCACCGTCGGCACGCGCTTGGCGAGCATCGTCTTGCCGGAACCCGGCGGTCCGAGCATCAGCAGATTGTGTTTGCCCGTAGCGGCGATCGTCAGGGCACGCTTGGCCATCTCTTGACCACGCACATCGGCGAAATCGAGATCGTAACTACCGTGCTGGCGAAACAGCTCGCTGATCTGGGGCGGCACCGGCTCGACTTCGATTTCGCCGGCCAAGTAAGCGGCGGCCTCGGCGAGCGTCGAGACGGGCAGTACTTCGATGCCTTCGACCACGGCCGCTTCGGCGGCACTGGCGCGGGGGACAATCAGCCCTCGCAGCCCCGGTTGCTGCGCGGCGGCCAGGGCGATCGACAGCGCGCCGCGCGTCGGGCGCGTGGTGCCGTCGAGCGCTAGCTCGCCCACCACGGCGTAGTGCTCGAACTGATCGGAGGCGAGTTGCCCGGCGGCGGCGAGCATGCCGAGCGAGATCGGCAGATCGAACGAGGCGGCTTGCTTCGGAAGCTCGGCCGGGGCGAGATTGATCACCACCCGATCTTGCGGACGGACGAAGCCGGAGTTGACCAGTGCCCGCTCGACGCGGTGCGTGCTCTCCCGCACGGCCGCCTCGGGCAGGCCGACGAGCACCGTCTTGGGCAGAGCGCAGGGCGAAACATCGACTTCCACTTCGACCGGCAGGGCCTCGATGCCCAGCAGCGAAAAGGTCTTCAGCTTGGCGAGCACTCCGAACCTCCCAGCCGCCCCACGCGGTTGGTGGTCTGTAGATGCCCCTATTGTGCCGCCCCTCCTGTGAAACTGCAAGCCAGTCGGGCATGCAGGCGGGATGCTTCTCCTTTCAATAATCCGCGAGGTGGGATGAGTTTAAGCGGCGCGATGGGCAGCGGCGCAACTTGACCGAATCGGTGCCGCCGCGATGCTTGGGATAGCGGGGCAGGGCCGTTCCTCGGTTTGGGAGAGCTTGCTATGACACAGCGGAGCTACATTCGCCAGTGGGTGCTGCGCACCGTGGGGCACGACGGGGGGCACGTCAACGACATCGTGAATCAGTTCGCCGTCGACTACCCAGAGGGAGACATCACGCAACTGCGCGAGTTGCTTGAAGCGCGGGAGGATCTGATCGTCGACGATCAAGGACGGGTCACGCTTTCGGACGAAGCGCGGCACGAACTGGACCAGTTCGAGCACATCGGCGAGCACGAGTGGAGCCGCCGCGCGCGGGAGAGCGGCTAACTCGGCGGCGAAAGAAACTCCCGTGCAAATTGACTCGGCCGAAGGATCGGCACGCCCTGATACGGGTGAAGCTGCAACAGATGCCGGTCATTGGTGACAAGAGCCGCTGCCTGGCCCTCCACCGCCAGCGCGAGCAGCTTGTCGTCGTCCGGGTCTTCCGGCACAACGCGCGGCACGCTTTCCGGCTCGAATGGGATCGCGCCGTCGATCAGCTGCGCCAGCGGCTCACGGTACCGCCCGTCGCGCAGAGCGCGATCCAGGATGAGTTCGTATTCTTTGCGAAGCTGCTCGCTGAGCAGCACCTGGAATCTTCCTTCGAGGCAGGCTTCGAGGATCGAGCGGCTGGCCGAGCCGGGCGAATACGCGGCGGCGATGAGCAAGTTCGTGTCGAGCACGATGCGCAGCATCGGCAGGGCCTCCTTTCGAGCGATTCGTCAGTCCGTGGCGATGCGCGTCGACCAAACGCCGACTTGCGAGCCGAGATGATCGAGCAATGCATAGACCAACACGACCACGCCGCCCATTTCGAGCATCTCTTCGGCGGTCATCATCAGCGTATAGCGGAACGACATCAGCCCCTCGGCCTCCGCCAGCGCTCCGCCGAACAGCTCCAGCCCCAGCGCTCCGCCCACGAACGTCGCCCCGGCCGCGATCAGCAGCTTCGCGGTCCGCCTGGGCAAGTGAAACAGAAACCGCAGGTAGCTCAAGCCAAACAGGGCAACGGCGACCGCGCCGGGAATGACCCAGGCGAAGTAAAGCAGCCCCCCTGCGTCGAGTCGGCGACGTAGCGGCACGATCAAGATCTCGTGTAGGCTGGCGCTTTCGTCGATCGCCAGGTAAACGAACGTGGCGGCCAGAATGAACCAGTGGAGCCGGAAGGCTTTTCTTTTGGGCTGAAGTGCCGCCGTTAAACCAAACAGGCCGCCGCACGCCAAAAGTGTCATCGACGCGTACCATGCCGGGAGCGTGTTTTCGCGGTCGAGATCGAATCGGAGGCAAATCTCACGCACGCCGCGATAGCTGTCCGGAGGGATTGTCACGAGTAAGTAACGGGCCACACAGCTCAGCGCAGCGAGCACGCCGATGACGAGGAGCATCGCCGCTGCGATCCGCGCTGGGCGGAGCGTAAGCGAAGGCAAGGATGGGTTCGGCGGCGCATCCAGAACTCGCTGCGGGGGCAGTCGCGGCGCGTCGTCAAGTTCGGGCGTCAACAGAGCAGTCGTCATGGCGCTCCCTTTCGGGGCAGGAGGGAAATCGGGAGAGGCTGCTAGGCGGCTTGTGGTGCGCCCGCGCGCTCTTTCCGCTGGCGCAGCCAGTGGCGGGCGCGGTGCGCCGCGTAGAGCAGTTGTCCCTTCACGCTCGCGCGGTTGAAGTGCGTGTACTGCAGTACCGAGACGAAACGCGTGGCCAAGTGCCGCTTGTATTCGAGCGAGCCGGGGCCCATGTCATACACCCGATCACCACGGCGGATGCTGTCTTCGAGGGCGTAGGCGTTGAGCACATTGCCTGCACCGTCGCGTGCGGCGTCAGGGTCGTAACCAACCCGCAAGCCAAAAACATTGCCCCGGTAGTGGTAGTTGTAGGCAAACGCGATTGGCTCTCCGTTGCGGAGAAGCAGATTGATCTCCACCCCACCGGCTCGTGCGGCGGCCGCGTGCAGGTCGCGCAAGAACGGCCGCACCTCTTCATGGCAGAGCGTGGTGCCGGTCTGGGACGAGCCTTGCCAGCTGCGCTGCGCGATTTTCTCGCACGCATCGTACAGATCCCAACGCGGGTCGCCCTCGCCGGCGGCACTGCCGGCCGGTCGATAGCGCAGGAAGGTAATCTCGCCTTGCTCGGCGAGTCGTCGCTGCCAGCGGCGGAAGTTGTTGCGCCACTTGCTTGGTTGTTTCTGAAAGAAATGATCCCAGGTTCCCTCGATCTCAATTTCCGCCGTCGTCGTCCGCACGGCGTTCCTCGTCGGCAGTCCGGCCTGAGCGAGAGCGGACTCGACTTGAGCGCGAGAAACCGGCTCATCGGCCACCCAGCGGAGATCGAGTTGATCCCAATCGCGCTGCGATTCGGCAAAGTACTTCAGCCCTGCGGCGAGCGTGGCCTCTGGGCAGGGGCCGATCGGTCCGTAAAATGATCCCCAGTCGTCGAGTGGGTAGGTGAGAATCGCCACCTCGCCGACTTTCCGCCGTTCGCGGCGCACGACCATCGGCAGGATACCGAGCGGCTGTCCGTGCTCGTAGACGATCAGCGTCCGGAGCCGCTGATGAGAGCCGTAGTGAGCCCAGTAGACTTCGAGCCAGTCGAGCGTCTGGAAGAAGCAGGCGTCGGTCGTTTCTTCGAGGAGCGATTGCCACAGTGAACGGTAAGTGAGGAGGGTCGGTAGGTCGTTGATCTCGAAAATCTCGCGCATCGATCAATTGGGCCTTCAAGAGTGTCGATCAGAAGTGTCCGGCGTTGCTGTCCGAGTAGATACAAACGCCGTGCCGACTTCCCTTGGACGGCCTCGGCACGCTGCACGGAAGAAGCCAACCCACGGCCTCGCAATCAGTTGCGCTGCGAAACCGGATGCTCATCGAGCAGTGGCCGTGTCGCCAAAAATCAACACCCGCCAGGCCCGATGATGCGCGCAGCCGACACCAGCGCGCTTGTTGCCCGCGGCATCCACGCCGGATAGCCCTGTAAACGCCACCGTGATCCGTGATGCGCGCTGCAGAACCTCGAACACCGGACGGCCGCCTATGCGGGAACGACAGATTATTGCTCGCTAATCGCCTGACCCGCTACAGCGAGCTAAAAGAGAAGCGCTAGGGCGACGACGACGACCATGACCGACCCGGTGAGGATTTTGCCGAGCGTGCCGAACAGTCGCCCCCAGAAGGCGGCTTTGCCGATCTGCCAGCTGTCGGCCAACTCGCGTCCGGCCATGCGCTCACCGAGCATGGCGCCGAGCAGCGCGCCGATGCTGCCAAAGAGCAGCGCCGCCACGATTGGCCCGAGGACCGGGATCGGCAGCCCGACGACCGCTCCGGTAATGCCGCCAGCAAGGGATCCGCCGAGCGTCAATAGCGCCCCGCGACGGCTCCCCCCCATCCGCGTGACGCCGAGTGCACTGGAGAAAAACTCGATCAGCTCGCCGACCAGGGCGAGCACGACGAGAATCGCGACGACCGGCCAGCCGAAATCCGCACGACCTTCGGTTGTGGCGGAGAGCACATAAACCACGGCCGCCAGCACGATCAACCAGTTGCCCGGCAGGCTGATCAGATTGAGGCCCCAACTGGCCAACACCACCACGATGAGGACCACTGCCCACAGGATGCTCATGGTCTGTACGCACCTTCTGCTTGCGTCGTTGCTCAAAGTCCGTTTTACTCGGAGAAAGCTTCCATAGCACCGACGGTGCCGGTGCGGCAAGATACGTGCATCTTAGCGGGCGGGCGTGATAGCGGCGAATTGCCCCCAGCTTTCCAGCGACATCGGCCTCCTAGCTA
>CAYZVT010000326.1:0-5587 GCA_964481585.1 uncultured Pirellulales bacterium | reverse complement strand
CCCAATTTACCGAACCTGCCCAAAGGGCGCTAGATGAGTCGTGGACACGCTCTAAAAGGCGCGATGCGCCAGTGGCCGCCTTAAAAGCTCCACAGCAGCGTGGCCGCATAGTCGAGATCATTTGGCTCGACTTCGCCCGGCGTGCTGTCGTAGCGATCGACGATGCCCAGCTTCAGGCTCAGGTGCCCTTCCTGGTCGAGGTTCACTTCCCAACTCGCCTTAATGTTCAAGCGGTAGGTATTAAAATCTTCCCAGCCGGGGAAGTAGTCGGCCGAGGCGGCGAAGCGCTGGCGCTCGGTGAGCCGGCGCTCGTAGTCGACGCCAAAGACCGCTTCGTAGAGCGGTTCTTCTTCGCGGCTGTTCAGCTCGCTTGATGCACCGGCACCGAACCGCGCCAAGAGCGATGAGATTTCATCATCAAAAAAGCGATACCCGACGCCGGCGTCAAGATTGAGCCGCACGCCGAAGGCCCGCACTCGATCGTATTCGGTCGTGCCGTGAACATAGGGACTCCACGGCGACTGGCCGAACAGCCACTCGTGGCGGGCCTCGGCGAAAAGGCGGTCGGTGATCCGCTCCGCTCCCTGGGAGACGGTTTTATAGTTGAGATCGCCCGTGAAGCGGCGGTGTGGCGTCTTGCGCTTCACATGCGCCGCGACGCGCAGATCGAGCACATCATTGTTGCCGGACGATCCGCTCACCCCGAACTCAAAACTCGCCGACCAAAGCCGCAGCGGCTGAATGACCCACGAATCGACCACGCCCAACTGCTCGACGGCCATCAGGGCTTCTTCACCTTTGAGGAACAGATCGTCCGGGCCGGGGAGAAGGTCGATATCGACCAGCCCTTCGACTTCCTCTTCCTCCGCTTCGGGCGTCGGCAGCAGTTCGCCCTCGACCGGCGGCAAATCTGCGACTTCGCTTCGCGTCGGAGGCGGAAGCGGCCGAAGCGCCGGCACTTGCAGAAACGTCCCCTTGCTGACGTACTGCACCGACTCGGCGTCGCCGCCGCGAGCATCGCGCGCGCCCAGCGCAGCGGCGAGCACAAGCAGCAGGCTGAGTGCGGCGGTGCGAAGCAGACGATTCATCGCCGGCGGGCGGCTCCGGGATCGGAACAGGGGCGTGCGGTGGGGGGGCGAGGCGCGGCGAGAGTCTAGCAGTCGAGGCCGATGCGGACAACGGCGGAAAGAGAAGGCGGAGGGCGGAGGGCGGAACGGGAAAACGACGTTGGGTGGCGGGGGCGCACCGCGAGGAGCGGAAGCCCCCGAAAGGGCAAGAAAGCGGAAAGCCAATGAGGCGCACCTTCGGTCCTTCCCGCGCAGGCGGGAACCTAGACAGCCAATTTTGCCAACTCATAGCGCCAAAGCGGCTAATCCGGCCTGGCGGCCTTCGGGCGAAAAGGGCAGCAGCAGGACGCTACAGGTCGTCGAAGTGCTCTAGAAAGTGCGCTGGACCGGGCTGCGGCGAAGCTGTTGGTGAACTGCCGAGATCAGGTCTTCGCGGCCGACGGGCTTGTTCAGAAAGGCGTCGCAGCCGTGCTCGAAGCATTGCTGGCGAACCGCGTCGCCCGCACATCCGGTGAGGGCCACAATGCCGCCGGCGAACTGGTTGCTACGCAGGCGGCGGATCAGCTCCAGGCCGTCCATGATCGGCATTTGCAGATCGGTGACGACCACGTCGTAGTTCAAACCCTGTGCCCGTACTTCTTCCATCCGTTCGAGGGCCTCCTGACCATCGCTGGTCACATCGACGCGGGCGCCGGCGCTTTGCAGCACGGCCGAAATCAGCCGTTGGTTGGCCGCTCCGTCCTCGGCCAGCAGAATCCGCCGGTTGGCAAGCCGCGGCGCCGGCTCCGAGCTTGCCGGTGCAACCGCCGCTCCGGCGGTCGCGGTGAGGGTTGTTACCGAGGCGGCGCTCGCCGAAGCCGGCCGGGTGGCTGCTGACAAGCGGTGCGATATATCCTTTCCAAGACACCAGGTGACACAGAGCAGAAGTAGCGCCGGCGCGACGACCCAGCCCATCGAAAGCTGCGCGGCGTAGATCTGCAGAGAACTTGTCGAGTGGCCTACCGAGAGATGCACGGCTTCGGCCACGGCCGCAATGCGGTGGCCGATCACCTCGCCCTCACGCTGAGCGAAGGGGCCTAGCACCCGCAGTTCGTCAACGCGGCCTTCTTCCGCCAGGCGAATCAGACTCGCGCTTTCGTTTTCAAGCTGGTAGCACTTCTCTTGCAGCGTTTCCAGATGGCCGCCTATCGCTTGATAATCGCCCCAGACCTGCTCGGCCTGACGGCTGAGCGCCACGGCGGCTTGCAGCGCTTCGGCAACCTGCTGTCCCCGGTGATGAAACTGCTCGATCGTCTCGTTCCATGCCTGCTCATCGGCGTTGCCGTCGGTGGTCGCTCTACGGAGCAACTCGGCGAGCCGGTCCATGCGCTGGAGGTGCGCCACCTGCATCGTGCTACAAGCGTGGAGCATCTTCAGATCGGTTTGACCGATCTTATCGGCGGCGAGCGTAATCGCGACGGTTTGCAGCAATGCTGCTCCCGCGCCGAGGGTGAGAATGATGGTGGTCGCGAGCAGGCAGATGGCGTGGCGCCGGGTGGCGGCCTGAAGAAGACTGCGGAGTCGCTCACGGGCAGGAGAACGTCGGCGCATAATGATTTCGTTTCCGTTTGGGCGCGCTTTCGGCCTTGCCCCAGAATGCTTTCGGCGCGGAAAAAGAAGGTCCCCTCCCCTCCATCAGTCGGGGATGGGCTGTTACCGAAACATAGGTCGCAAAGCACGCGCGAGGCGGACTGCCGCAAGAAAAGTTCGGAGGGAAGGCGGAGGGCGGAAGGTGGCGGGTGGCGGGGGCGCGCCGCGAGAAGCGGAAGCCCCCGTGGGGCAACCGGAAAGGTCGGGATTTGCCGATGGTTCGGAAGCTGTGGACCGGGGGAAGACTGTCCGTCAAGCGTAGGCGGGAATCCAGCAGGGCAGAGCTAGCCGTCGAGAACGCGCCGGCGCTCGCTTGTAGCGCCAGGGCGGTTATCCGGCCTGGAGGCTGCGGGCGAAAAGGCGAAAAGAGGTGCAGCCCGCGCGACAGGGGGACATACTTATTCGGCCGCGACGTTGACGTAGACCTTGAGCGCCTGGTTGTCCTCGACCAAGAGCCGCATCATTTCGGCGTAGTTTTCGATGCCATCGACCGGGTGGGTGAGGATCTTCTGAATCAGGCGTGGGTACATTACTTCGCCAAGCGCGAGATCTTTGATACCGATCTCGAAATGCTCGCGGTTGGCGTTGACCGAGCCGAGCAAGAGCTTGTTGCCGAGTACCCACTCGATGTTGATTTTGTCGCTGGGAACTTCGTGGACACGGCTGCCGCCGGTGATGCTGGTCCAGACGAGCACGCCGTTGTGACCGAGTAGCCGCATGCAGTCGAAGGCAATCGCGCTGCTGCCGGTCGCGTCGACGATCAGATCCGCCTTGCCCACCTTGCTCGTCAGTTCTTCCAGCGGCATTTCCTGCGTGCTGACATAGTGGGCTTCCATGCCTTCGACGATTTCCGCCTTCAGCGAAGGGGCCTTCGAGCGGGCAATCGTGTAGACCTCCAGGCCGCGTAGCCGCAAGAGCAGCGTCGAGAGCAGGCCGATCTGGCCGGCGCCCATGACGAAGGCACGCCTTGGGCGCCAGACTTTCATCCGCCGCTGGACCTCGAAAGCCTGTTGAACTGCCTTGGCGGCGCAGCTCATCGGTTCCATCAGCACATGCAGGTGCTTCAAGCCCGGCGGCACTTTGACGATGTACGGCTCGGCATCGACGTAGTATTCGGTGAGATACCCGTGCAGCAGATTGATACCGCGCTCATAGTAGGTTTCTTCGCTGGTCATGTCGTAGGTGCCGATCTGGTCGTAGATCGACCCGCCCGGCCGGCGGACAGTGGCCGTGACGTAATCGCCCGGCTTGACGCTCCGCACGTTCCTGCCGACCGCTTCGACGATGCCGAATGACTCGTGGCCGAGCACGAGATAATCGTCGCCCGGAGGGGCGTTGCCGTAGAGGGCGTCGTTGATCTCTTTGTCGGTGGCGTCCACGCCGACTTTGAGCACGCGGACAAGCACGCCGCGGCCGTCGGGCACCGAGTCGAGCGTCGGCTTCGGAATCTCTTCCAGGTGAACGCTATGGGGCCGGCCAGGATAAACTGCGACTGCCTTCATCTGCGGAAACGTCCCTTGGCTGCGGTTGCAAACGCGGCTCGGCGACCGCTGGAAAAGCCTTCCAACGAGCTTGCCAAACCGGAAAGCCTTCTAACATAACGGCCGGTGCTTCGCAGCACAATGAGAGACGTTTCGCCAGGTTGCGCGCGGCGCGTCGGGACCGGCGCAGGCGGCTCAGAACCGGCGGATTTTGTCGGAGAAATCGGGCGCTTCGGCGAACCGCTCGGCCCGCTCGTTGACCCAGGCAAGCTGCTTGGTCTGCTCGAACGAGAGCCGCGTGTCGAGCAGGCCCAGATCGTACGCCAGCCGGTCCGAGTGCCCCGGCAAGAGCACTTGATAGGTGTAAGGGACGCGGTTCGGTTGCAGCCGATTGATGTGCCGCACGATGTTCGTCGTGCAGTTGTTGGTGAGCGTATCGTAGAACTCCGGCTCTTTGTAGAGCTTGTTGACCCGGTCCATCACGTCGGTGAACAGCAGCCGTGCCTGTTCGGGAGTTGCCCGCGAGCGGTAGATGTAGACATCTTCGCCGCGATGATTCGTGCGCAGCTTCACCAGATCTTGCTCATCGCCAAGCACGTACATCAGCTCGTACTGCCGCAGTCCGCCCTTCCAGGCGGCGTACGCTTCTCCTTGCTCCCGACGAATCTCTACCGAGACGCACAAGTAATAGCCATCGTCAAAGCCGAAGCTGAGCATCGTATGCGCCAAGTCTGGCATGTCGGTAAAGGGGACAACAATAAAATCGACCGTGCGCAGCCGCCGCAGATCGACCGTCTTGTCGTAGTAGTCCACAACGAAGTCGTCGCTCGTCAGGTAATGGCAGTTCCGCACGTTGTGGACCTGCATGTATTCGCCTTGGTAGATCGCGTACGGCAGGAGAGCCTGGTCGGGCTGCCAGCGGCGGCTGTTCGAGGGAGCCAGCACCTTGCAGCCCACCAGCGTCACCAGCAGCGCCGACGCGAGCGTCTGCCGCAAGGGAGCCGAGCAAAGAAGGCGGGATAAGAGCATCAGTCAGGCGAGGCGGCGCAGGGATGCAAAGCTGCCTTCGTGCCAACGTCGTGACGCAGCGCGAGCGCAGAACCGGGCAGACGATAGCAATCTGCCCGCATGGCGGCAAGAGAGACTCGCCGGTCGCCTATTGGGCCGGCAGACCGAAATCGCCCCGCAGGTCGCGCCACAGGCAATGGACGTGGTTGGCCGGATTGCCGGCGGCGTCGGGCTGGGTGTTGTTCAGCTCGATCAGGAACGTCGGTCCTTGAATGCGATACGAGTGGCCGATTCCCGGCTTCGTCGCTCCGGCCCAGGCAAAATGCACTCCCTCCCAACCGGCTTTGTCGATCGCCTCGAAGCGGCGGGCGGCGACGCCGGCGGGCATTTTGCCGATGTAGA
>CAYZVT010000325.1:0-5614 GCA_964481585.1 uncultured Pirellulales bacterium | reverse complement strand
TGCGGATATCCCCCCATGCCATTCGCCAACGCGGCAACGCCGCGCGGGTCCACGCTGCGCGGAACCGGCGAGCGTTGCTCGCCGGCTAGGGGCGACGAGGAGCGGGCACGCCGCTGTGACCGGCCTCCGCAGGCTCGTATGCTACGGCCCTGGCTGCCTTGGCGCAAAGAGCAGTTCCCTCACCGCCGAGTGCAGTGAGAGGCGGGACGGCGCTTATTTACGTGCTCGGAGGCGGTTCTTTTTCGTCGCCGCGCCATTGGCGACGGCGCTGGGGAAAGGCTCAAGCTCGATTAGCTCCGCCAGCCCCGCTGCGGCCAGTTCGCGGCCGGTCAGGTAGCGGCCGGGGTTGATCCAGGCGTTCATCTGCTCTTGCGTGGTGCCAAAGAGCCTGGCCAGCAGCACGTCCATCTCCTCTTCGAGATGGGCGAAGTGCCGCGCCCACTCGGCCGCTTCGGCCAAGCCGACATGCTCTTCGCTCTGCCACTTCATCGGATGAAACAGCAACACGCTGAACGGCGTCACCAGCCGCCGCCGACAGGCCGCAAAGGGCCAGAGCATCGCCGAGGAACATTCGCCGGTAACGATGCCGGTGACGTTTAGGTTGCGAAGTTTGATGATCGTCATCAGCGACATCGCCGTGTAGGGGCTGCCGCCGGGCGAGTCGATGTAGACGGTGCAAGCTCCCCCGGGTTCGACCGAAAGTAGCTTCTCCGTCAGATCGGATTCATTGTCGGTAAGGTCGCCGACGAAGGCCAGTTCGAGCGGTCCTTCCTCCTCGCGTGCGTTCATCCTACGGTTCCTGACTCTCTCTGCCCCACTCTGTTCCCGATCCTCATGGCGGTTCTTTGCCAGGCTCGGAGCGAGCCGCCTCGATAGGCTACCGCCAATCCTCAAGATCGTACACCGAATCGCTCCCCCGCACCAGCGACCCTGCCGCCCCTGCTTTTCCTTGCGTCCCCGCCACGCCTGCCGGCAGTGACGCGCTTGCGCGGACCTGCGCACAGCTTCCAACGGCGTGAACGACTATTATAATAAAAGCACTGGCTTCCCTGATCCGTTCTCGGAGCCGCGCTGGCCGCTCCACTAGTGTTTGGTACATGGGCATCAAATTCCAGTGCCCGAACGGGCATACGCTCAACGTGAAATCCTTTCTGGCGGGGAAGCGCGGGATTTGCCCGCAGTGCCAGACGCGATTCGTCATTCCGACCGAGAGCGGCGGGCAAGCGCAGCCGGCCCCCAGGAAACGCGGCAAGTCCGAGGCCGACTGGGCGGAGAGCGAGCTGGAGTTCGAGTCGAGCCTGGGGCAGCCGACCGCAGCGCCGGCTCAAACGCCTGTGTCGCCGCCGGCTCAAACGCCTGTGTCGCCGCCGGCGGCGCCCACGACTTTGCCGCAGCCGGCCTCCGCTCCCCAGCCGCAACCCGCCGCGACCGCGCCGCCCGAGCCGACTCCCGCCCCGGCGGCGGGTTATCCGGCCGGACAACTACCTTCGGCCGCGCCGGCGCAGCCGCGCGACCCGATCGCCGAAAGTCCCAGCGCGGTGTGGTACGTGCGCCCGGCCAGCGGCGGCCAGTTCGGGCCGGCGATGGGCGAGATTCTCCGCAAGTGGATCGCCGAAGGGCGGGTCGCGGCCGATTCGCTCGTGTGGCGCGAGGGCTGGCCCGAGTGGCAGCAGGCGGGCCAGGTGCTGCCGCAATTGGCCGGAATGTCCGCCGTCGCGCCCCCGCCGCTCGGTGCCGGGGCTGAATCATTCACGCCCGGCTCCGCTTCCTACGGTGCGACTCCAGGATCGACGCGCATCCGGCCGCGCCGCGGCTCGCGGCAGCTCACGATCGCGCTGGTGGTCTTCATGGCGCTCGTGGCGGTGCTGCTTGTTGTGGTCTTCGTCTGGGTACTTCGGCGGCAGTCGCATGCTCCGACGACGACTCAGCAAGCGGCGGCGCCCGTGACTGCGACGCGGCTCAAGGCTGACAACCAGGGCTTTTTTCCGCCGGTCGTTGCGTGCGGGAGCTGATCCCCTAGAATGCCAGTCGCAACGAGTGAAGCTACCGTCCATCCTGTGACGGGGCATTTCCTGAACTTTAGAAGGACTTCTGTGATGAAAAACCAACTCGCTTCGATGAGCGTGGCGCTCGTCGCCCTCGCGCTGCTCAGCTCGATCGCACGGGCCGACGAGCGCACAATCACGATCGCCGACGGGAAGCTCTCCTTGCAGGTGCCGGAAGCATGGAAGATCGTCCAGCCGCGCGTGCGGATTATCGAGCACGAATTTTCCGTGCCGCCGGCCGAAGGCGACGAGACGCCGGGACGGCTGACGATTATGGGCGCGGGCGGCACAGTGCAAGCCAACGTCGATCGCTGGGTTGGGCAGTTCTCGCAGCCTGACGGCGGCAAGACCGAGGCGAAGACCGAGAAGAAAACCATCGCCGGCCAAGACGTGCATCTGATTGAGCTAGCGGGCACCTACGCCGACAGCCCCGGCCCCTTCGCGCCTGCTGTCCAGCGGCCCGGCTATCGGATGCTCGCCGCGATCATCATGACCAAAGGAAGCGGCAACTACTTCGTCAAGTTCTACGGCCCCGACAAAACCGTCAGCGCCCAGGCCCAAGCCTTCCGCGACATGATCGCAGGCCTGACGGCGAAGTGATCCAGCGGTCAGCTATCAGCGGTCAGCCGCGGGTGGCGGGGGCGCACCGCGAGAGCGGAAGCCCCCGAGACGCGAGAAAGCGGAAAGCGGTGGGGGGCGGGGGCGCACCGCGAGAGCGGAAGCCCCGCGTGCGCTGCCAGCGCCTTTTCAGCCGCTGCACTTCTACGGCAGCGCGCTACACCGGCTGGGGCACCTTGCCCGGCCCCGGTTCGCTCGCACCGCTGCGGCGATGGATCGTCGCACGAATCGCGGCCGGGTCGACGAACGCCAAGCCCGCCAGGAGCATCGCCAGGCAAAAGCCGCTCCAGCCGGAAACGAGCGCCAGGAGAATCCACATCGGCACGCTAATCGCCAGCAGCAGCGGCCGTGCGAGACGGTTCCAGATCAAGAGTGCGAAGGCGAACTCGAACAGCACGATCGCGTGTGACCAAGCGTTCAGCACGTAGGGATGATCGTGCAATAGGCCCGTCAGATCGACTATCCGCGACTCGGGCCGCGCAATCAGCCACCAGACGGCCTCGCCCAGCCACCAGGTATCGCCCGGCTCGGCGAGCTTGGCAATCGCCATCATGAAGTAGATCACGCTCAGATGGACTTGGACGAGCCGCAGCGAGACGGTGGCGCTGTAGAGCTTCGGCGGCGCCGCGTCGGCCTGGCTGTCCGCCTTGCGTCGCAGCCGGAGCCGGTCGAGCGAGAGCGCGGCGCCCGTCGGCCCGAAGCAGAGATAAAACAGCAGCATCGTCAAGATCGGCTCGAACAGCCCCGTGAGCATCGGCGCGCGATGGATGTAGGAGAGCACGACGACGAGCGACAGAACTGACGTGACGCGCGAAAAGAGGCCTGCGGTGAACATCGCCGCGACGATTAGCGCCGCGACATGCGCGGCATACAGCTCTGCCGGGCTGCGCAGGTAGCTCAAATACGAGAGCCGCACGAAGTCATCGCCGCGCAGCTGGCTCACAACTTCAGGAGCGAGCATCCCGGCCGGACCAAACAGTCGGACTAGATCGCCGGTGTAGCTGGCGAGAAACCACAGTGTCACCAGCCCCGTTGCGATGCGCAGCAGGGCGAGCGAGGTGGGATCGCTCGGCGTGTACCAGAAACGGTTCCAGCCCTCGCCGAAGCGCTGGCAGAGTGTCTGAAAATATCGCGAGATCGCGCTTGGCATACGTCTACTCTTGGCTTTCCACGGGCGCGGTTTCCAGCGCGCTGGCGCGTTTGGTGAGGAACAGTTCGCCTTCGAAGAAGTGCACGTCGGCTTCGTAGGCGTTGGCGTAGTAGTTACTGCTGTAAGGATCGCGGAGCTGCGCGTCGGCCGCCGTGACGGCTTCGCGCGACTGGAGCAGATGGCGGCGTAGCAGCAGTTCGTGGCCGCCGCTGTCGATGCCGCGCTCCTGCAAGAGCCGTTGTGCGACCGCTTGCGGAATCAGCCCCTCGACGTTCGGATTGCCCACCGCCTGAGCGGCGTTGAGCGCCAAGTTTCGGTAGCGCTGGGCAGCCAATCCCGTCCCCGCGTCGGGCGGCGGAAAGAGTGCGATCTGCTGCGGCGCGGCGTCGGGCGCAGCGCCGTCGAGCCGTAGCTCGAAGAAATGATCGGTGTCGAACTCCGAGGCATACGTCAGGTGGTAGTTGTACGCCAGGTCCATGTGGAGCAGTCGCAGATACGGCTCCACGACCGGCACGGCGCGCAGTTGCCGCCGCATCGGAGAGACCGGCCGGGCATTGGACACGATCGCCACGAACAGGGCGAACAGGTGCAAGAACAACAAAAGCGAAATCGTCGTCCGCACGCCCTGCGAGGGCGTCGTCGGCGAGGCGTCGTGGGCGTGCATCGGCTTTTCACCAGCCAGGCGGCTGGAACTTCTGGCCGCTCGATCCGTGCTGTCGGTCTTTAGAAAGAGCAACGCTGCCGATGCCGCGCCGCCGGCCGGTGAGGCGGCCGTGGCGTGAGCAGCGAAGGGACTGCGAGCGAGGACGAAACGGCTTGCGGGGAAGGGGGAGGGATGGTCGGATTGTTGCCCCCGCCGGGGCAGCCGGGCGGCTTGCCGAATCGTCCATGACACAGGGCAGGGGAGCGCCTCCTGCAACGCGAAGTAGCTTAAAGATCGGCGCGCCGGCTCAAGCAAGTCCAGCCGAGCCGTGCGCCCTTCTCGATTCCGCACAATCGCGCCAGCACGCTCGCCGGCTGGACCGGCGGCAGGGGCGTGCAGGAACGCAAAAAAGCCGGACCTCACGGCGAGGCCCGGCTTTTCGCTTGTTGCGATCTTTCGGCAGCTTAAGAGGCTGCCAAAATCAGCTTACGCAGCCGGCTGCGGCTGAGCCGGAGCAGCCGGAGGCTCGACCGGAGCCGGGCCCGGGCCAGCGGCCGGACCGGGGCCAACCGGAGCGCCACCGTCGTAGCCCGGAGCGACGCCACAGCATCCGCAAGGAGCCGGAGCGCAGCAGGCCGGAGCGCAGTACTCGGCAACGCCGCAGCACTTCTGCACGCCGCAGCACTGCTGCACACCGCAGCAATTGTTGCGGTGGAACAGGCCGCGACGACCGTGGCAACGGTTGTGGCAGCCACGACGGCCTTGGAACAGGCCGTGGCAACCGTGGTGACGGCCGTGGCAAGCGCCCCAGCCGCGGCATCCACCGTCGCAGGCCACCGGACCACAGCAGTCCACGCCGGCGCAGCCGTGGCAGCCGTGGCCGGCCGCGGCTTGCTTCTCACCGCCCACCAGGGCGAGGCCGACGACCGCGACCAACATCGCGATACCGAACATCAACGTACGATTCATCCTTCGATCCTCCACAGAACAGTACTTACGCGTAAGCAAAACACCAAAGTTGCTACTCTGCCGCAGCCGTCTATCCCGCTTGCAGGCATCTGCGACGCATCTCCCGCAGCGGTTCCAGAGGGGAGCTGGAATGCTCAGCCTTTCCCGGCCCAGTTTGGTTGTTCCTGGTAAAGATTGCCGGTTGCGCTG
>CAYZVT010000324.1:0-5625 GCA_964481585.1 uncultured Pirellulales bacterium | reverse complement strand
CGCCGCACGCGCGAGTGGCCGCAGTTCCACATGGGCGCTTCGCCGCGCGCGGGCATCGCGCTGATGCAGGGCGTGCGGACGCTGGCCGCCTTCAACGGCCGCGATTACGCGGTGCCGGACGATGTGGTGCAGATCGCCCTGCCCGCCTTGCGGCATCGGGTGATTCTTTCGGCCGAGGCGGAAGTCGAAGGGCAGCAGGTGGACGAACTGTTGACGGAGCTAATTCGTTCGCTGGAGGTTCCCCGGCTTTGAGCCCGCTGATTCTCTTGGCGGTTTTCGCGCTTCTGCTGGGACTGCTCGCCCGCTGGAAGGTGATCTACCCGGCTCGGCCGCTGGTGATTGTGGCGCTCGTGCCGGCGCTGCTCTCACTGGCGATCATGAGCAGCAGCGGGCTGTTCTGGCCGCTGCTGGCGCTCGATCTGCTCGTCTTGCTGCTCGCGCTGGGCGATCTGGCGACGTTGCCGCGGCCGACGCATTTTTCGATCGCACGGCACACCGGCCGCATTGCCTCGCTCGCCAAACGGCACCGGGTGGAACTGCTCATCAGCAATCTCCACGCCCGCGCCCGCACGATCGTGGTCCGCGATGGGCTGCCCGAAGGCTTAGAGGCCGAGCCGGACGAATTTTTGCTGCTGCTCGAACCGCGCAGCCGCACCACCGTTCACTACCAACTCAAAGCCAGCCGCCGCGGCGCGTTTGCGCTCTCCGGCACGTTCCTCCGCGTGCGCAGCCGGTTTGGCCTCTGGCAGCGGCATCTGCGCTACCCGACCGAGTCGCGGGTCCACGTCTACCCCGACATGAAGCAGCTTAGCGAGTACGCCCTGCTCGCCCGCACCAACCGCCTCAGTCTGATGGGGCTGCGCCGCACGCGGCGGATCGGCCAGGACAACGAGTTCGAGCGGCTGCGCGACTACACGACCGACGACAACTATAAGCACATCGACTGGCGCAGCACCGCCCGCCGCAACAAGCTGACTGTCAAAGATTTTCAGGCGAACCAAAGCCAGCGGATCATCTTTCTCGTTGATTGCGGCCGCATGATGACCGGCCACGCGCAGGGCTTGAGCCTGCTCGACCATTCGCTCAACGCGATGCTCATGCTCAGCTACGTCGCACTGCGGCAAGGCGATCAGGTGGGGCTGCTCTGCTTCTCCGACCGCATCCACGGCTATGTCCCGCCCGGTGGGGGCATGAACCAGATGAACCAGCTTCTGCACAGCTCGTTCAACCAATTCCCGCGCATGGTCGAGTCGCGCTACGACGAGGCGTTTTTGTATCTGGCGACCCACTGCCGCAAGCGGGCGCTGATCGTGCTGATTACGAACGTCATCGACGAGGTGAACGCGCTGCAGGTCCAGCAGTATCTCACCAATCTCGTCGGCCGGCATCTGCCGCTGGGGGTGCTGCTCCGCGATCGCGGG
The DNA here is from genome assembly GCA_964481585.1 of uncultured Pirellulales bacterium. Classification (GTDB taxonomy): domain Bacteria; phylum Planctomycetota; class Planctomycetia; order Pirellulales; family CAYZVT01; genus CAYZVT01. The sequence continues at coordinate 4,204 of CAYZVT010000324.1, read as the reverse complement.
TTATTCTCCGCCCTCGAAGGCATCGAGCCTGAGACCCCGCCCGAAGACGACGACCAACTCTTCCGCGCCGGCGCGGCCGCGCAGATTCTCGCCTGGCGGCATCAAGTGCTCGTCGATCTGCACTCCAAGGGCGTCCTGTCGGTCGATGTTTTTCCCGAAGACATGACCGCCCCGCTCGTAAACCGCTATCTCGAAGTCAAAGCCCGCCATCTGCTCTAGCCGCTCGGCGGCTTGTCGCGGGTCGGCGGCGGAGAATAATGGAGTAGCTGTCAGCGGTCAGGAGTTTAGAGCGCACTGCATTTAGGGAGGGAACACTCATTTCGCCCGCAGCCTCCAGGCCCCCTTCGCCGCTTGAATCTACCGTGACGCAAAGCCTACTCTCTAGATTCCCGCCTGTACGGGAAGGACGTATCTTGCTGACCGCTGATGGCTGAAAGCTAAAAAGCTGATAGCTAAAAGTTGACAGCGGACGGCTTCTAACTCTCCCCTCACCCCTCACCACTCACCTTGCTCACCCAGTCCGACCTTCACGCGATCGAGCGTCGCACCCAGCAGCTGGGGCGGGCGATTTTTGAGCGGATGGACATCTCGCGTCCCAAGCCGTGGAATCGTCGCTGGTGGGATGAGCAGATGATGGATTGGGCGATGAGCGACGAGCGGGTCAAGGTGCAAATGTTCCGCTTCGTCGACGTGCTGCCCACGCTGCGGAGCGACGAGGCGGTCGTCGAGCATCTGCACGAGTATTTTGAGGACGTGCTCGACCGGCTGCCGTCGGCGGCGCGCTTTGGGCTACCGCTGGCGCAGCCTGGCTCGCTCGCCGGGCGGGCGCTCGCCAAGGCGACGCGATTAGGCGCACAGAGCCAGGCGCGGCAGTTCATCGCCGGCGCCACGGTCGAGGAAGTGCTGCAAGCCGCCCGCCGCGCACGGCAGCAGAAGCGGGCTTTCACGCTCGACATTCTCGGCGAAGCGGTGACGAGCGAAGCGGAAGCCGAGCAGTATTTTCAGGCGTACCTTGATCTGATTCACAATGTCGCCCCGACGGTCAACCGCTGGCCCGAAGTGCCGCAAATCGACCGCGACGCCGACGGGCCGATCCCCCGCGCGAACCTCTCGATCAAGCTCTCGGCGCTCGATAGCCAAGCCGATGAGATTGATCCAATCGGCACGACGCGGCGCGTCGCGCCGCGGCTGCGCGAATTGCTGCGGGTGGCGCGGGAGCATAAGACGTTCATCAACGTCGATATGGAGTCGTACCACCTGAAAGACCTGACGCTGCACATCTTCCAAGAAGTGCTGATGGAGGACGAGTTCCGCGACACCTCCGACGTGGGGATCGTCATCCAGTGCTACTTGAAAGATGCCGAGCGCGATCTGCACCTGCTGCGCGACTGGGCGAAGCGGCGCGGCACGCCCGTCTCGGTGCGGATCGTCAAAGGGGCGTATTGGGACTACGAGACCGTTCACGCGCAGCAGAATAATTGGCCGGTGCCGGTCTTTCAGCAGAAGTGGGAATCGGACGCCAATTTTGAAAGGCAGGCCCGCTTTCTCATGCAGAACCGCGCGGTGCTGCGTCCGGCCATCGCCAGCCACAACGTCCGCTCGGTCGCTCACGCGCTCGCCGTGGCGGAGCACTTGGGGCTACCGAAACACGCGCTAGAAGTGCAAATGCTCTACGGCATGGCCGATCCCGAGAAGCGGGCGCTGGTCGAGATGGGCTACCGGATGCGGGTGTACATGCCCTTTGGCGAGTTGATTCCGGGGATGGCGTATCTCGTGCGGCGGTTGCTGGAAAACACGTCGAACGATTCTTTTTTGCGTGCCTCGTTCTCGCAGCGGGTCGCGCCGGAGAAATTACTGATGAACCCGCAAGACCGCGACGGCCACAAGCCGCCGGCAAGCGCCGAGAGCGCCCGCGCCGAGAACGGCCGCGCGAATTTGGCCACCGCAGCGCCACCGTCGGCCGAGCCGTTTTGGCGCAACTTTACGAACGAGCCGCACTCGGACTTTGCCAAATCGGAAAATCGCGAAGCGATGCGCCGCGCGCTCGACGAGGTGAAGCAGCGCTTCGGCCGCTACTATCCGCTGGTGATCGACGGCCGCGCGGTCGAGACGCAGGACCGCTTCGCGTCGCGTAATCCGTCGGCGAAAGCCGAACCGGTCGGCACGGTCGCCGCCGCCAGTGCCGAGCAAGCCCGCGCGGCCGCTGACGCTGCCAAGCGGGCGCTGCCGGCGTGGTCGGCGCTGGGGGCCCAGCGGCGTGCGGAGTTCCTGCGGCGGGCGGCGGAGTTGATGCGGAAGCGGCGGTTTGAACTGGCGGCGTGGGAAGTCTACGAGTGCGGCAAGCCCTGGCGCGAGAGCGATGCCGACATTGCCGAGGCGATCGACTTCTGCGAGTTCTACGCCGCCGGAGCGGTGGCGCTGGAGCAACCGGCGGGCGTGGATGTGCCGGGCGAGGAAAACCGTTTTATCTATCTGCCGCGCGGCGTGGCGGCGGTGATCGCGCCGTGGAACTTTCCGCTGGCGATTTTGACCGGCATGACCACCGCCGCGCTCGCCACCGGCAATACCGTGGTGATGAAGCCGGCCGAACAGGCTTCGGTCGTCGCGGCGCTGTTGATGGAGATTTTTCAGGAGGCGGGCTTTCCGCCGGGCGTCGTCCATTACCTGCCCGGCTTGGGCGAAGTGGCCGGCGCGGCGCTCGTGGCGCATCCCGACGTGCGGCAGATCATCTTTACCGGCTCGCGAGCGGTCGGGCTGGCGATCAACGCCCAAGCCGCCGAACTCTCGCGGCAGAGCAATCAGGGCGTGAAGCACGTCATCGCCGAGATGGGGGGCAAGAACGCCATCATCGTCGATCAAGATGCCGATCTGGACGAAGCCGTGCTCGGCGTCGTGCGCAGCGCGTTTGGCTATCAGGGACAAAAATGCTCGGCCTGCTCCCGCGCGATCGTGCTCGCCCCGGCCTACGACGCCTTTGTCACGCGGCTCGTCGAAGCCACCCGCAGCCTCAAGATCGGCTCCGCCACCGATCCCTCAACGAGCGTCGGTCCCGTGATCGACGAGGAAGCCTTTCAGAATATCCAGAAGTACATCGAGATCGGCCAGCAGGAGGCCCAGCTTGCGCTGGCGGTCGACGTGGGGGAACTGGCTGAGGTCGGTTACTTCGTCGGACCGCACATCTTTACCGAGGTCACTCCCGACGCGCGGATCGCGCGGGAAGAAATCTTTGGCCCCGTGCTGGCCGTGCTCCGCGCCGCCGATATGGATGAAGCGCTAGCGATCGCCAACAGCACCGACTATGCGCTGACCGGCGGGATGTACTCGCGCAGTCCAGCCAATCTCGAACGGGCGCAGCGCGAGTTTTTCGTCGGCAATCTCTATCTCAATCGGCCTTGCACCGGAGCGCTGGTCTGCCGGCAACCGTTTGGCGGCTTTAAGATGTCGGGCATCGGCAGCAAGGCGGGCAGTCCCGAATACCTACTGCAATTCGTGATTCCCCGCACCGTGACCGAAAACACCCTGCGCCGCGGCTTCGCGCCGACCAGCGAGCCGCAGTAAGGAGCGGTCAGCGGTCAGCGATCAGCGATCAGCCACGGGTGGCGGGGCGCACCGCGAGAGCGGAAGCCCCCGGAAACCGCGCCGGGTGCCACGGGCGCAAGCGCCCGTGCAGCCTCACGAGGCAGTTTGACGAGTCGCCCCCGCACGCAAACTCGTCCTTCCCGCGTAGGCGGGAATCCAGAGAGCAGTCTTCACGTAGCGGTGGCGTCCGAGCGGCTATCCGGCCTGGCGGCCTCGGGCGAAAAGGGCGCAGGCAGACGCTCCAGTTAAATGGAATGCATTCTGGATTCCCGCCTACGCGGGAAGGACATAATTTGCTGACCGCTGACCGCTATCCTCTGGATTCCCGCCTGCGCGGGAAGGACGGATTTTACTGACGGCTGAATGCTGATGGCTAATAGCTGAAAGCTGATAGCTAACGGCGAATAGCTACTAGCTGACCTACTGCGAATCGCCGCGAATGGCGTCGAAGAGGGCCTCCGACGGGCCACCCTTGGTGAGATAGACGGCCGCTCCGGCGTCGAGCATCGCCGCCGCCATGTCGTCCTGCTCGTGCATCGAGAGGCCGATGATGCGGGTCTGCGGGGCGTGGGTGAGAATCTGCCGTGTGGCGGTGATGCCGTCCATGTGCGGCATCGACACGTCC
>CAYZVT010000323.1:0-5632 GCA_964481585.1 uncultured Pirellulales bacterium | reverse complement strand
TGCGGAAGGAGATTCTCCAGGTCAAGCCCTGGCAGACCCAGATCAATCACGACCAGCCGCACCGGCTGCTCCCGGCAAAATTCCAAGGCGGCTGCTGCGGAAGGGACGCTATGCACCGACGCGCTGGCCACGCGCGAGGCGAACAACAGGTCAGTCGTCAGATAGGCAATCATGCACGTTCCTCCGCGCGGCTAGCGGTTAAATCGCGCCAGGGCCACGCAGGGTGCCGCCGATTTGAATCACCTGCTCTAGCGGCAGCACAAAAATCTTGCCGTCGCCAATCGTCCCTTCCGGCCCGGTGCGGGCCGCCTCGGCCAGCGTCTCGAGCGTCCGCTCCAGGAAATCGTCGTTGACGGCGATTTCGAGCACGACCTTGCGGAGCAGGTTCGTCTTGTACTCGTGGCCCCGGTACATCGCTGTGCGGCCGCGCTGGCGGGCGTAGCCCTGGGCATCGGTGACGGTCATCCGCTCGACCTCGATCTTGGTCAGCGCCTGCTGCACGGCTTCAAGCTTGGTCGGTTGAATGACCGCCACCACGAGCTTCATGGCATTCCGCTCCGCTCTTTCGGTCTCAAGACTCTCTCTCGCACAAGGATACCGGCTCGCGGCACAAGCGACTAGGCCGCGTCGGCGTAGCACGGCGCACGCTTGGCGCGCAGGCGGGAAGGACGGAGCGCGGTTTCCACGTAGTTCGAGCACTCAAGCGGCGAAGCAGCTTGGCGGCCTCGGGCGAAGATGACAACTGCCCGCCTTTGGTTAGATCCTGTCCCTTCCGCACCCGTTACGGAGCGGAAAGGGTCAGGCGGGCGTCGAGCACCTTATTGATGCGGCTCGACGATTCTTGCAGGTGGGCGCGGCTGTAGGTGTCGAGCTTGGCCTGGCCGTCGAGGGCTTTGTTGATCCGCTTTTCCAAGTCGGACAACTGAGCGTAGGCGACCGTCTGGCAATCCTCGGGGGCCTGGGTCCGACCCATCGCCAAGTTCGAGAGGTGCTCCAGATACGTCCGCTGTAGGTTCCGGCGGATGCTACTGATCGCCGGCTTGCGGTTGGTGTACTCGCGGTCCTTGAGCTTGTCGGTCTCGGCAAAGATCGACTGGGTGAGCCGTTCTAGGAGTTCCGCCGTCGTGAAGGCGTCCTCATTAGCGGGAATTTTTAGCTCCGAGTCGTGCAAGCGTTCGAGCGTGAGCGGTGAGAGCAGTTGCATCAGGATACGGTTTTGCCACATCTCGATCACGCGATGGGCCGGGTAGTCGCTGCGGTCGAGCCGATTGACGCCCCAGTGGCTCCAGTGCGTCCCGGCCAGGTAGTTGTAAAGCTCGGGCGGGAACTGGAACGGCTTTTCGCTAAAGACTTCCTGTTCGAGCAGCTTGATCGCGTCGCGCTGCTTGTCGGCCGGAACGACCGCGAACGGCGGCTCCGCGTCTTTATCGCCCTTATGGCTACGGCTGGTGTAAAGCCCGCCGACGTAGCGCGAGGCGAGATACATCGAGCGGCCGTGCGTTCCCAGCAGCACGCCGAAGGCGCGGCGGGCTTTTTGGTAGCCTTCGCCGTCGTCGGTCAACTGTTGCACGAGATTCGGCCACACTTCGCGGACCAGTTCCGCTTGCAGCTTGGCGTAAGCCACGCCGTCGTCGCCCAGATCGAAGCGGTTGCTCGCCGGATCGGGGTCAATGCCGCGGGTGTCTTCGTCCGTGGCGTAGGCGAGTGCTTCCTCGCCGCTGCGCGAGGCGATTTTTTCTAGTTCTTCTTTTTCGCCCTGCGTGTCGCCGCTGAAGGGCGTGTAGCCATACTCAATCGCCCACAGGTCGTAAGGCCCAATCGTCGTCGAGTAGTAATCGCCCTGGGGCTTGCCCTTGGGAACGAGATTGGCCGGGGCGTAGTCCATGACCGAGGCGGACAGCCCGGTTTCGGCCGTCTTTTCCGGGTCGTTGAGTTCTTCCAGCGAATAAAGTTGGCTGGCTTTGAAGTTGTGCCGCAGGCCGAGCGTGTGCCCGACTTCGTGCATCGTGACTTCCTTCAGCGCCTGGTTGATCATCTTTTCCAGGTCTTCCGGGTTCTGCGTGCGCGTGGCAAGCAGCGACGAGCCAAAAGCCAACTGTCTGGCCGCGCCTTGGCAACGCGTGCAGTGCTTGTGGCTCAGATGCTCGTGCCCTTCGGGCAGACGCTGGAGTTGCTCGCGATAGGTTTGCAGATCGAGCGCCCCGCCGGTCATGGCCGCAATGCTTTCGGGCGTAAACGTCTCGTACTCTTGCTTCCAATAGCTCAGGAAGTCGGCATCGAAGATGATGTCGGCATCGAGAATCTGCCCGGTCTTGGGATTGACGCGCGACGGTCCCATGGCGAAGCCGGCGCCGGTGGTGATCCAGCGGAACGTGTTATAGTTGATGTCTTCCGGGTCCCAAGTGGCATCGTCCGCCTGCTGACGAACCTCGATGGCGTTGACGTAACCGGCTTTTTCAAACGCGCGGTTCCATTCCAAAATGCCTTCGCGGATCGGCTTGCGGTACTGGTAGGGGACGGTCTTTTCGATCCAGAAGACGATCGGCTCCTTCGGCGGCGAGAGCTTCGCGCTCGGGTCGGCCTTTTCTAAATGCCAGCGGTTGATGTACCGCGTAAAGCGGTCTTCAGCGCCGTGCTTCGAATAGTTTTTGATCGCGGTGATGAAGTAGCCCACCCGATCGTCGGCCAGACGCGGCTGATAGCCGTTGCCGTTGGGCAGTTCGCTGATCGAGTAGTGCACGCCGATCGTCGCGCCGCGGCTGTCGGCGACCGAATCAAAATCGGTCGTGCCGTTCGAGGCGTAGGTCGCCGCCACTTGCAGTTCCACGTTATCGGGAAAACCCTTCACTTCTTCCCAGGTGCTCTTGGAGGCAGAAAACGCAAAGCCCGGCAGGACCATCGAGATCTGCGGCAGATCGCTCATAAAGACCGGGTTGAGATCGACCAGATACGCGCCGCTGGGGCTTTTGGTCACGATCGGCAGACTAAACAGCACGCTGTCGGTGTACGCGAGTTTGACCGCACGTTCCTCGGGGCTGCCTTTCTTGGCGGTGAAACGCACGTTGCGGCGGACGACGTGAATCTGGTCGCCGACTTTGCGGAACTGCCACACCCAGTCGTCGCCAAACCCCCAGCTCATGCCGCCCAAGAGCGGCTGCTGACCGATGCCGCGCGCGATCGAGATCAGCACGATGTAGTCTTTGTTCAAATTGCTGCTAGTCAGCTCGCAGTACAGATGACCGTCCTTCTCGTGCAGCTTCAACAGCCCCTCGTGCGTCTCGGCATCTTTGAGCACTTCGTCGTAAGGAGCGTATTTCGACTCCGCGTCGTTGCCCTTGGAGTTGGACGACGAGCCAGAGCCGTTTTGGCCCTTGGAGTCCGAGCCGCTTTTTACTTCGTCCGCTTCGGCCGAAGTTTGGTCCTTCGGTTCCGAAGCTTCCTCGGCGTAAGCCACAGCCGGCATGGCCAGACCGAGAAGCGCCGCGGCAAGAAGAAGACGACGGAAACGCGCGGAGGTCGTCAAGCACATCATGTTCAAGTTCTCGTTAGGCAAAGGAAGGAACGAGGCGAGTGCCAGAGGTCGAGCATTCGCTGGAACAGGAGACGACCCCATCTCCAGCGGGCAGGGCGGTTGCCCTCAAATATAGGCCATCCAAACCGGGCCGCAGAACGGGAAATCCTTCGGTTGGGACGGATCGCCGGAGGCCGGCGGCGGAGGCGAGTCAGCAATAACGTATTATAACGATTGTTCCGATCGCGACGAGCAAATGCAGTAAAATTCAGGGCAAAATCGGCTCGGGCAAGCTGCCTCGCCCGATAGCGATAGCGCCACTTGCACCGTTACCGTCTACGGATTTTCTCGCCTATGGTTCACCTCGACGTGTGCCAAAGCGTTCTGCGAGCCTTCCCCGCAGCGCGACACTCCCAGCGCATCGAGCCGCTCGGCGGCGCGGGGGGCTTTAGCGGCGCGCAGTTTTGGCGGGTAAAAACCGAGCAGGCGGTGCTGGCACTGCGCTGCTGGCCCCGTCCGCACCCGACCCCCCAGCGGCTGCGATTTCTGCACGCGCTGCTGCGGCATGTGTACGAGCAGGGCGTGCGGTGTGTGCCCGTGCCGCTCCGCACGGCGATGGGGGAGAGTTGGGTAGAATGCGCAGGACACTTATGGGATTTAACTCCCTGGCTGCCGGGAACTGCAGCCGAAGCGCAGCGTCCGGAACCGCTGCGGCTGCAGGCGGCCATGGCGACCCTTGCGGAGTTTCACCAAGCCGCCGCGTCGTTTCCCGAATTTTCACGTCAAACTGGACCCTCGCCCGGACTTGCGGCACGGCGGGAACAGCTCGACCGGCTGTTGCGCGAAGGGACCGAGCAGCTGCAAGCGGCGCTAGCACCGGAGGTCTGGCCGGAGGGAGTCCCGCTGGCGCAGCGAATTGTGCAGCTTTTTCCGCTCACCGCCCCGGCCATTTCCCGCCAATTGCACCGGGCGAGCGAGCTACGAGGGCCGATCCAAATCTGCCTGCGGGACGTATGGAGGGAGCACGTCCTGTTTACTGGGAACCAAGTGAGCGGGCTGATCGACTTCGGAGCCGCACGCCCCGAGACTCCTGCGGCTGATGTGGCGCGGCTGCTTGGCAGCCTAGCGGGCGACGAGACGTGGGCGTGGGAGCAGGGGTTACGAGCGTACGAGGAGGTCCGGTCCCTGAGCACGGTCGAGCGCGAGCTGATCCCGATTTTCGACCGGACGACCGTACTGCTAGCAGGGCTGAACTGGATCGAGTGGATTTTTGTGGAGCGGCGGCAGTTTTCCGACCGTGCGCCGATTGCCCGCCGCTTGGAGCACTTTGCCGAACGCTTGGCGCGGCTGCCGGGCAAATTGCTGTGAACCGGCTGGCTGTTGTAGGAGTGCCGCAAGTCTCGTCCGCCGCTTGGCTTTCGGCGACGCGGCAGAGCGACGTTGACCCGTTTTGCGCGAAAGAACTACAATAAGCCGCTTTCCGGCAAAGACTTAGAGTGAGGAAACCTCGCCTTATGTGGCTCCGTCTATCTGCTCTACGCACGGCCGCGCTTGCCGCCGTTTTGGTCTCGCTGATTTCGGTCAGCCCTGCGGCGGCGCAGTTCGATCTGCCGAGCTTGGGGGGCGGTCCGCTCGACGGTGGAGCGGCAAAGCCGAAGCTGGCGGTCGAGGCTGCCTTCACACCGGCCACCGAGCAGCAGCCGGCCATGCTGTTCGTGACCGCCGAAGTGCCGCCGGGCTACCACATCTATTCGCTGACGCAAAAGAAAGGCGGCCCGGTCGCCACGCGGATCAAGCTGCCAGACAGCCCGGCCTACCAGCCGACCGCACCGTTCCAAGCCGCGACCCCGCCGGAGATTCACTACGCCGAGAAGATCTGGCCGGGGTTGCCGCTGGAGGAGCATGTTGGCAAGGTGACGTGGTATCGACCCATCGCGTTCGCGCCGGGCGTCGAGCCCGAGTCGGTCACGATTCGCGGCGAAGTCGTCGCCCAGGTCTGCAATCCGCAAACCTGCATCCCGCAAACGCAGACCTTTGAGGCCCGGCTGACGCGGCAGTCCCCGGTCGAGGTCAAGCCGACCGCCGCAGCAGAAGAATATCGACCGCCACGGGCGCCAAGAG
>CAYZVT010000322.1:0-5634 GCA_964481585.1 uncultured Pirellulales bacterium | reverse complement strand
CCCCCCCCCCCCCCCCCCCCCCCCCCCCCCCCCCCCCCCCCCCCCGGGGGGGGGGCCCCCCCCCCGGCCCGGGGCGGCTGCGCGGAGCGGGGACCGCTCTGGATGTGCAGCGGGTGCGGTTTCTGCCGCATCTCGCCAGTGCACGCACAAAAAGCCTCCCAAACTCGCCGATAAAGGCTAATCTGGGCAGGCTGATCCCCAAAGCTAGCAGGGCGACCTAATTTACAGAAAATTCATCGACAAGCCCGCGAGCTAGTTTCCGTCAGGGGGGACGGTGGCTAGAATCTAGTGGGGAAGCCCTTTACTCCCAGGGAGTGGGCTTCTCGCCACGCTGCCGCCTTTTCGCAGGTTCCGGCGCGCGGACTCCAATGCAGGCACAGGGTACGGACAGGTCGGTCCGACCGCAACTGGCTTGGCTCCCCCCCCAGAGTCGCTCTGGAGGTTAGGACAGGCCAGCCGCCCTTCCCATACAACCAGTCGCCCCCGGGCAGACTGTTGCAGTATTTGCGATATTCAATTCGTGAACCATGCGGAGTGTACTATGGCAGTCACGTTGCTAATTGCCGACGACCATGAGGTCGTGCGGACGGGACTGAAAAGCCTCGTCGCCGGAACAGATATTAAAGTCGTGGCCGAAGCCGCCACCGGCGAAGAAGCCGTGCGGCTGGCACTGAAACATGAGCCGGACGTCGTGCTGCTCGACATTCGCATGCCCGACGGCGACGGCCTCAACGCCCTGGGGCGGATCAAGCTCGACCGGCCCGAAATGCCGGTGCTGATGCTTTCAACCTACGATAACCCCACCTACGTCGCCCGCGCGGTGGCGCTCGGGGCGAGCGGCTATCTGCTCAAGGGGAGCAGCCGCGACGAACTGCTGCAAGCCATCCGCTCGGCGGCGGCGGGCGAAACCGCCTGGACCCGCGACGAATTGCGGCGCGTGACGGGAGCTTTGGCGACGCCCCGGCTGGCCGCCGATGTCGAGGTGCCGCTGACCCAGCGCGAAAGCGAAGTGCTCCGGCAGCTAGCCTTCGGTCTGACGAACAAAGAAATCGCCCAGGCGCTGCACATCAGCTATGAAACGGTGAAGGAACACGTGCAGCACATCCTCCGCAAAGTCGGCGTCTCCGACCGCACCCAGGCGGCGGTTTGGGCGGTCCGCAAAGGGCTGGTGTAGCGGGAAGCGGGGAGGCGGGAGCTATAGGCGGTAAGCTATTAGCTCTAGGTTATGAGCTGTAGGCTCCAGCTAAAGGGAATGCGCTTTAGTTGCTCGCCATCGGCTCCGGCGCTGGCTATACTAAAGCCCATCGGAGGCGATTCCTGCCGCCCGATTTCGGCTCGTTCTGCGCCAAAAAAACGCTCCCCGGATGAGATTGAAGATGAACCGCCCGCTTGTCGCTCGGCTCGTGCTGCTGGCTCTGCTCGCGTTCCCAGTGGCCGCTCAGGCCGATGTGGTGGTGCTCGCCAACCGAGGCTTGCAGCACGTCGCGCTCTCGGTCTGGTCGACCGACCAGGAAGGCAACGCCCTTGCCGCCGCGCCCCGCACGGCCGTGATCGCGCCGGGCGAGCTTGCCGCGATCCCCTGCGTGGGACTGACGCAAATGGCCTTCCGCACCGACGACCAGGAAGGCGCGTACCTGCTCGACGCAAACTGTGCGTACTTCTTCGCGCCGAATGACGAAGGGGTCGTCGAGCTTCAAAAAATCGGACTCGGCGGCGACGAACGCACGTTCTCCGGCACCGGCGTTGTCCACAGCGAACAGCTTGACAAGGTGGTTGAGATTCCCGTAAAGCTGCTCGTCGATGACGACGAGCGCGCCGCGCGGCGATACTGGGAAGCACGCTTGCGCCAGCGCATCGACGCGGCCTCGGACATTTTGGAAAAACACTGCCGCGTCCGTTTCAAAGTCGCCGCGATCGAGGCTTGGGATTCGGACGATTCGCAGAATCAGTTTCCCGAATCCATGCGGGAATTTGAACGCGAGGTCAATCCCGAGCCGGCGCGGCTCGCCATCGGCTTTACCAGTCAGTACGGCGAGCGTGCCCCGGGTGCCCATCTGGGCGGAACGCGCGGGCCGCTGCATCCCTACATCCTGATCCGCGAAGCCTCGCAAGGCATGAGCGAAGCCGAGCGTCTGGAAGTCTTGCTCCACGAGTTGGGCCATTATCTCGGCGCGGTTCACAGCCCGGAGCGCGACTCGGCGATGCGGCCTCAGTTGGGCGATCAGCAGGCGCGGGCTACGCGGTTCCGCATCGGCTTTGATCCGGTCAACGCGCTGGCGCTCAATCTGTTCGCCGACGAACTGCGCGCCCGAGGCGTCGCCGACGTAGGCGGACTCTCGGCCGCGACGCGGTTCCGCTTGCAGCAGATTTATTCGGCGCTCGACAAGGTGATGCCCAACGATCCGGCGCCCCGGCAGTACTTAAGCCTCATCATGGGCGGCAAACTGCTCGAACCGCAGGTGGCCGTGCAAGACAAACAACTCGCCGAGGCGACGCGGCAAATCGTCGAGGCGGTGGTCCAGGCCGCGGAGAAAAATCAACAGTTGCCGACATTGGCCCAAGTGCAAGCGGCGGAGTTGGCGAAGCAACAAGAGGCGGCGCAACAGTCCGCCACCGAGTCGGCCCCGGCTGCCGAAACTCCCGCCGATCCGCTCTTACCGCCGCCGCCGGAGGCTGCCGCGCCGATCACCCGAGCCGAGGCCGCTCCGGCCAAGGCTCCAGGCGGAAGCAACTTGGGTGATCTGCTCTTTGACACTCCGGCGGGCGAGCCGGCCCCGACGAGCGACCAGCCGGAACTCGGCCCGGCACTGACCGACGAGCCGGAGCCGGCGCAGCCTGCTCCCGCGCCGACCACGCCGGAGACGGCGCCGCTCGACTTTTTGCCGCCGCCTCCGACCAAGGATGCGGCAGCCGAGCCGGCTGCTGTGGTGCCGACTCAGGCAGTGCGCCGCGAAGGGGACGCGCTGACAAGCTACTATGTCCGCGAAGCGGCCCAGGCGGCGCTAGAACTTCCGCCCGAGCATGCGGCCAGTGCGTTTGTGCTGGCCGTCGGGCTGGCGCTTGACGACTCGGACATCCTCATCAAAAATCCGCAGACGCGCGAGTTCTGCCAGAGCGTCGAGCCGCAAGCCCAGCGTCAGCGCCGCATCGCCGCGCTCGGCAGCCCGACGCTTGAGGGGCGGCGCGATCTGGCGCAGCACTTCTTCGTTTCGGCCTTCCTTACCGAATTCGCCGGCGCGGCGGCGGCCGATGCGGCCGGACTATCCAAAGAGATGATCGACTCGACCACCGGCAGCGGCTTTAGCTTCGCCGATCTCGCCGCCGACAAAGCCGGTATCGCCTTCGCCGACGCCGTGGCAAGAAAACGCCTGCCGCTCGATCGCGTCGCCGAGCAGTTCCAGGCGGGCGACTACATGCCGGCGGTCGATGGCTTGCCCGAAGGGCTAAGCACGAACGATTTTCTCCAGCAAATCGGCTCGGACGACGACGCCCGCTACCAGCAGCTGGTGGCGGAGATCCAGCGGCGGATCGAGTCGCTCCCCGGCTATCAGGGCCTGCCGCTGCGCTAGCCGAGCCGGCACACGTCCTTCCCGCGCAGGCGGGAATCCAGTGGTTAGCGATCAGCCGTCAGCTATCAGTGGTCAGCAAAATCCGTCCTTCCCGCCCGCGCGGGAAGGACAGTTGCTTGCAACGGGGGCTTCCGCTTGCGCGGTGCGCCCCCGCCACCCTCGCGCTTTCCGCTTTCCGCCCTCCGCTTTCCGCCCTCCGCTTTCCGCTTTCCGCTTTCGCGCGCCTCGGGGGCTTCCGCTGTCGCGGTGCGCCCCCGCCACCCATCGCCCCCGCCACCCCCTCATTGCCCAACGCTCTGCGAGCGGCTAGAATCCAGGCTTTTTGCTCCGGCGAAAAAATCCCGCCGAGCCGCTTTGCAGCAATTCCTGTTGGACCGAGTGAGCATGGTTGACATCACGAAAGAGAAAGAGTTCTTCGTCGGTATCGACTCCGACGGTTGCGTCTTCGACTCGATGGAGCTGAAGCACAAGGAATGTTTCATTCCCAACTTCATCAATTACTACGACCTGCAAGGCTGTAGCAAGTACGCCCGCGAAGCGTCGGAGTTTGTCAATCTCTACTCCAAGAGCCGGGGCATCAACCGCTTTCCCGCGCTGCTCGAACAACTGGACTGGCTGCGGCGTCGTCCCGAAGTCCAGGCGCGCGGCATCGACGTTCCCCGGCCGCAATCGCTCATCGAGTGGGTGCAGACCGAAAAGAAGCTCGGCAATCCGACGCTGGAAAAAAAGGTCGCCGAGACGAATGACCCGGAACTCCGACGGGCACTGGCCTGGTCGAACGCCGTGAACGAGACGGTCGAAAAGATCGTCCGCAACGTGCCCCCCTTCCCATTCGTCCGCAAATGCCTGGAAAAGCTGGAAACGGTGGCCGATCTGTACGTCGTCTCCGCGACGCCGAACGACGCCCTGCAGCGCGAGTGGGACGAGCACCAAATCGCTCCCCATGTGCGCGCGATCTGCGGCCAAGAGATCGGCACGAAGCAAGAAGTGCTCACCAAGGCCGTCGGCTATGCCGACAATCAGAAGCTGATGATCGGCGATGCGCCGGGCGACTACAAAGCGGCCAAGGCCACCGGCTGTCTGTTCTTCCCGATCAATCCGGGGGCCGAAGAAGCAAGCTGGAAGCGGCTCTACGAAGAAGGGATCGACCACTTCTTAGGCGGCACGTTCGCCGGCGACTATCAACAGAGGTTGCTCGACGAGTTTGATAAATACCTGCCCGAACAGCCCCCGTGGCCGGTCGTATAAGGGGTTTCTGAAGTCGTCGAATTTCCCAGCCACCTATCGGGCGCGGCGGCGCAGCCCGTTTTAAACTTTTTAGAAACGAGTGCAGGACGATGGCAGAGCTTTGCGATTTTGGTTTGATCGGTCTGGCGGTGATGGGCGAGAACCTGGCGCTGAACGTCGAGAGTCGTGGCTACCGCGTGGCGGTGTTTAATCGCACGACAAGCAAGGTCGATGAGTTCATGCAGGACCGTGCCCAGGGCAAAAACTTTGTCGGCTGCCACTCGCTCCCCGAACTCGTCCAGTCGCTCGCCAAGCCCCGCAAGGTGTTCATCATGGTCAAGGCCGGCGCGCCGGTGGACGCCGTGATCGAAGAACTGATGCCGCTGCTGGACCAAGGGGACGTCGTCATCGACGGCGGCAACTCCTACTACCTCGACACCGAACGCCGCACGCAAGAAATCGAAAGCCAAGGGCTGCTGTTTGTCGGCACGGGCGTTTCGGGGGGCGAAGAAGGCGCGCTGCTCGGACCGAGCATGATGCCCGGCGGCACCGCCGAGGCCTGGCCGATCGTCAAGCCGATCTTCCAGGCCATCGCCGCCAAGGTCGGGCCGAACAACGACATCCCCTGTGCCGAATGGGTCGGCCCGCGTGGTGCAGGACATTACGTGAAGATGGTCCACAACGGCATCGAGTACGGCGATATGCAGATGATCTGCGAAGCCTACTGGCTGCTCAAAAACGCCATTGGCATGACCAATGACCAACTCTACGATGTCTTCGCCGAGTGGAATCGGGGCGAACTGAACAGCTACCTGATCGAGATCACCCGCGACATCTT
>CAYZVT010000321.1:0-5637 GCA_964481585.1 uncultured Pirellulales bacterium | reverse complement strand
GGGGCAAGCCTGATCCGTTAGCCGAGGCTCACCCACGGCACTGCTGGGCAAGCCAGCAGTGGCACCCTACGCCGGAATGAGGGGTGCCGAGAAGCGGGAGCGGCGCGGTGCCCTGGCGGGGCGAGCGGGCCTTTGCTATAGTCCCGCCGCGTTTGCGCTCTCCCCTGGTGTCCAAGTTGTCCTTGCAAGCGAGGCAAGACCGAACCGATGCGTCTCTCCGACTCTGCGATCTGGCTGCTGATGGTGCCGCTGTTGCTGGCCGGCTGCAACGGCGGCTTGAGCAGCCATTTGCCTTCGCTCATGCGGGCCAAGCCGGACAAAACGAGCTACCAAACGCCCGGCAAACGCATCGAGCGGCTGCAACAGGTGGCCCGCGAAGCGGCCGGTCGCACGCCCGCCGAGCAAGAGCGGCTCGCAGTCCAGCTCGGGCAGCAACTTCAAAACGAGCAAGATCCGATTGTCCGCGAACAAGTCGTTCGCGCACT
Organism: uncultured Pirellulales bacterium; assembly: GCA_964481585.1. Taxonomy (GTDB): domain Bacteria; phylum Planctomycetota; class Planctomycetia; order Pirellulales; family CAYZVT01; genus CAYZVT01. The sequence continues at coordinate 5,152 of CAYZVT010000321.1, read as the reverse complement.
CGCGCCGCTGCAAGCGCCGACGGCCGCCCGCCTACTCGGGGCGGCGCTGCAAGACGCCGACATGCAGGTCCGCATCGCGGCGGTGGAGGCCATCGCCGAGCGTGGCGGGCCTGGCGCGGTGCAAGTTCTCAGCGGGGTCGTGCAGGGCGAGACCACGCTCGATGTGTGGCTGGCGGCGGCCCGGGCGCTCGGAGAATTGGAAGACCCGGCGGCGATGCCGGCCTTGGCGATGGCGCTGGAGTCGCCCGATCCGGCGCTCCAGTATCGGGCGATGCAATCGCTCAAGCAGGCCACCGGCGAAGACTTTGGCGACGACGTCGCCGCTTGGCGGCAATACGCGCAGGGTACGACGCCGACGCCCAAGCCGGTTTCGTTTGCCGAGCAGATTCAGCGGCTGAATCCGTTTTGAGGGCGGAGGGCGGAAAAAAGCGGAAAGCGGAAAGCCGGCCTGACGGCGATGTGAGGCTGTTTCTGATCGCTGATTGCGGACCGCTGATCGCTTCCGTCCCCCGGTCCCCGACCCCCTGGCCCCTCGGAGGTTGGAGGTATGGGCGGGTTGTTCAGGTAGGGTCAATTCTGCCGGGGAATCGACCGATATGAGTGCTACCCGCGCGGTCGGGCTTGTGTCGTGAGACTCCTACCGATGGCGGTTTCGGAGGTGGGCATGAGCCGTGGTCTTCCTGCCCGTTAGCCAACGAGCGCCCCCCCGTGGCTGCTCATGGAAAGAGACGTTTACCATGATTCGCACCGCCACCTTGCTGTGCGCCGTCATTGGCAGCCTACTCGCCGTCAGTGCCCACCGCTGGCAGCACGCGCCCTCGAACGAGAAGTCCACGGCCAGCGCGCTCGCCGCCGCGCGGCCCGCTTCGCTCGCAGGCTGCGCTGCTTCACCCAATCTCGCGCCGTCGTCGGCCGTGCAGGCGATGTTCACGCAGCCGGTGCGCGACGGTTCGGCCGAGGGAGTCGTCACGGCCCAGTGGACTGTCGCGCCAGAGCGCGTCGCGCCGGTGCACCAGACGGCGGCGCTGGGCGAGCCGCGTCCCTCGCAGACCCGCCGCTTCAAAGCGGCGGTTGGAACTGTTGCCGAACTGAAGACGGACGACGCCGCCCCGCAGCTTGCGCAGAGGACCAACGACCGCCAGCGCGATTCGTCGGTCGCGCCCGAGCCGCCGACGCTTGCTCGCCGCGCCGCGCCGGAGACGAATGCCGCCGAAGCTCCGACGCTGCCGAGCGTCACCTTGCGGCCGGAAGTGCTCGCCGCGCAGCGGAAGGCTCGCCAGGCGCTCGACCATTACCGGCCTCGGCAACTCAATACCCGCGACCACGACGCCTGGGAGGTGATGCACTCGCTCATCGCCTACGGCGTGGATCAGCAAGTTCAAATCGGCGGCCCGGGTGGGCGTTCGGCCAATGCAATCGGCTGGCTCTGTTTCAACGGGCCTTGCAAGGGCAAGCGGCTGTTCTATCTGTCGAACAACCGGCTGCAAGCCCTCAAAGGTCCCGGCGTGCAGGGGCATCACGGTCAATTCCTAGCGATGCTCGCCCAGTCGCGTGTGATGCTCGACTACCCGATCAAAGTCGAAGGCCGCGACTTCACCGTGGCCGATCTGGTCGAGTTCGAGAAGGCCACCTGCATTCCCCGCTCCGAGCTGACCTTTAAACTGATCGCCCTGGCCCATTACCTCGACGACCTGGACGACACCTGGCAAAGCGAATACGGCCACAGCTGGTCGATTCCCCGGCTGATTCAAGAAGAAATCACCCAGCCGATCAGCGGCGCTCCCTGCGGCGGCACGCATCGGCTGTTTGGCCTGAGTTACGCCGTGCAGCGGCGCACGCGAGCAGGCGAACCGATCGACGGCGAGTATGCCCGCGCCCAGAAGTACATCCGGGCCTATCACCGCTACACCTTCGGACTGCAAAACCGCGACGGCAGCTTCAGCACCGAATGGTTCACCCGTCCCGGCAATCGCAACGACGTGGGGCGGAAGATCCAGACGAGCGGCCATATTCTCGAATGGCTCGTGCTCTCGCTCTCCGAGGACGAGTTTCAGGGCGATGCGATGTGCCGCGCGATCAACTTCCTCTCCGGCGCCCTCATCAGCGGGCAGCATCGCCAGTGGGAGATCGGCCCGCTGGGGCACGCCTTGCACGCGCTGTTGATGTACGACCAGCGGGTCGAGTCGCTGCAACATCCCCAGCCACCCCGCAAGAAGAACGACGCCGAAGCGACCGCCGAGGAGAAGCAACCGCCGCCGCGCGCCGCGCTGTTGCCGGAGCTAATCGACCCGGGCACGTTCATCCGCTAGAGCGCGTCTGCTTTCTGCTATCGCCTGCGCTGCGCCTCTTTTCGCCTGCGGCCCCCAGGCCGGAAAGCCGCTCTGGCGCTCAGAGAACGCCGGCCCACCCAAGGCGGGAAGCGAGCAGGCTTACAAAGCGCGGATTGATCGCACCGGCGGTTGCTCTCGCGTCGAAAACTCATTACATTGCAAACGCCGTGCTCGCGTGGGTAGGAGACGCCCAGCGCACCGGCCCCCTCGCTGGTTCCGCACTCTCGGATGGTCACCGCTCCCGCCGCATGCTCAGCCCGGTCAAGTTCACCGCCCAACTGCACGCGTTATGTGGACTCGCCGCGCAGGCCGCCCACGCTCAAGAGGCCGACGCGCTGCTGGTGATTCTCGACGGCCCGACCGACTGGCAGCGGCTCCGCAGCGCCACCGGCGAGGAGAAAGTCGTCGTCTCGGTCGATGTGGCCGAAGAAGTCGACGGGGCACGCGAGGCAGGGCTGGAGACGGTCGTCATCGCGATGCCCGACTCGCCGATCTACGAGAAGCTCACCCAGTCGCTACTGGAATGCGTTGCCAACGAGATCCTGGAGCCGGGCGCCTCGGTCGTGGCGCTCTACAGCGGCTTCGATCCCGGCGTGATCGACTCGATGAGCGTCGTGCGGCTCGACGAACATCTGGGGCGGCTCACGGTCCGCGACTTGCGCAAGCTGGAAACCAGCGTCCCGCTCGAAACGCTGAAAATCGTCGTCGATATGGCCGTCGAAATTGGCCGCGAAGGGCGTGAAGGCAAGCCGGTCGGCACGCTGCTCATTGTCGGCGATCATCGCCGGGTGCTCGCCCACGCCGAGCCGCTCGGCTTCGATCCGGTGAAGGGCTACCAGCGCCGGGATCGCAACCTGGCCGACGCGCGGGTGCGCGAGGGGATCAAGGAAATCGCGCCGCTCGACGGGGCGATCATCATTGCCGCCGATGGAACGGTGGAAGCCGCCGCGCAGCACATCGCCGCGCCGCCGGCCAACATCACGCTCTCCAAAGGACTTGGCTCCCGCCACTGGGCCGCCGCCGCGATTAGCCGCTCGACCAAAGCCATCGCCGTCGCCGTCAGCGAGTCGAACGGCACGGTTCGCATCTTCCAAAACGGCGAAGTCGTCCTCCGCATCGAACCCTTCCGCCGCGCGATGAAGTGGAAAGATTTCGAATACGAGCCGCCCGGTTCCGAGTAGCAGCGCAGAGAGCGCGGGGTGGCGTCCATCTCCCCGTTTAACGGCGGGACAACGTCCCGCGCGCACCTATCCCCGCATGCAAATTCCGAGAACGCGCGGGACGTTGTCCCGCCGCTAAACGGGGCGGGCAGGAAAGGTGGCTACTTTTTCTTCGCTTTGCCCAGCTTGATGCCCCAGGGGCCGTTCTGCTCGCGGTTGCGGGGGCGCTGGAGTCGCTGGTCGAGCTGGACCATCGCCGGCGGCACGACCACGTCGGTGAAGGTGCCGTTGAAGCGTTCGGCCAGCTTGCCGAAGGCTTTGGCGTCGTGGGGCTTCATCCCAAAGCCGAGCGTGTGGATCGTCAGCCGCGGCATGTCGAGGGCCATCGTCTTTTCGATCGTCTTGTCGGTGAAGGCCCCGTCGCCGAGCAGATAGAGCGCGTCGGGCTGGAGCGAAAGCGCCAGTTGCATCGCCTCCTCGCCCCGAGTCTGCAGGCACATCTGCACGGTCGAGAGCCAGTTGACCAACATCTCTTTGTTCTTGTCCGTGGCGGGCACCATCCGGGGCGAGCTTTGCGGATAGAACAGCGGATAGGCTGTGTCGCTGTAGAACACGACGTAGAAAAACTGCTTGCGATCGAGGCGGCCCACGGCGTTGATGATTTCGGCGACCGCCGTTTCAAACCGCCCCTGGCCCATGCTGTTGGAGTTGTCGACGACAAAGACGAAGCGGCGGCCCGACGTCTTCACGCCGAAGAACGTCGCCCCTCCCATGCCGAGGCCCGCCTCGGCCATGCCGTTCCCCTCGGTGCCGAACAGCGCGCCGATTTCGCCCACCGGGCTGTCGTTCATCGCGCCGATGCCGGTGGTGCTCAGCGTCTCGCTCGCGGCCGCGATTTCGCCCAGCGCGATCGCGCCCGGGTCGGGCAGATCGCTCATCGCCGGCTGAACGTCGAGTTGCTCCATTTCCACCGGCTCGGCGTCGAGTTGGAGTTCCTCGATCGGCTCGGTGCTCGCCGCGTCGTTGTTGGCGATTAGGGCCATCTCCGGCGGCTCTTGCTGCACCGTGAGCGTGATCAGCCCCAAGATGAGCAGCGCGATCATGTGCGCGATGGCGCTGACCAGCCAACTCGGCGCCTCCCGCAACACTTGTCGCCAACCGCGCGACGGCTCCTCCTCCGGCAAGACGACCGTAGCGGCCGGAGCGGGTTGCGTCGCCTGCGGGGCTTTTTTGGCGGCGGCGGCAATGCGAGCCGGCGACGGTTGGGCGGCCGCCGGTTTATCGGCCGAGCGGGAGGCACGCGTTGCCAGCTTTTTGGGCGGAAAAGAAGGCACGCCCCGCGCGACGCTGCTGTCATGCTGCAAGCTACTACTGCTCATAGCCCCGGGTCCCTCCCCTCCGCTGTTGATGGTAAGCTTCTCCCTGATACGCAGCCTAACGTTCGGCTGCTTTCATTGCAATTATTTCCCCGCCTGGGGCTGCTGATCGACGCGGAACGTGCGAGACGCTATCCACCCCGTTTAGCGGCGGGACAACGTCCCGCGCGCACCGTCCAACTCGGAAAACGCGCGGGACGCTATCCACCCCGTTTAGCGGCGGGACAGCGTCCCGCGTGCACCGTCCCATTCGGAAAACGCGCGGGACGTTGTCCCGCCGCTAAAC
>CAYZVT010000320.1:0-5693 GCA_964481585.1 uncultured Pirellulales bacterium | reverse complement strand
CCAGCCGTCGCCTTACGCAGCGCTCGACCTGCTGTTCTTCCTCTCCGACGCACCGCAGGCGGGCGTGTTCGTGGCCGCCAATCCCACCACCGGACAAGGCGCGGTCACCGCGCAGCTTGGCGGCTGGGAGAATTACACCTCGATCGATGTCGATCTATCCTCCGATCTCTCGCGGGCGACGATCACGGCCCAGGACGCGCAGGGCAATGTGTACACCGGCACGGTGCGCACGAACAACCCCTACCTGTTCCAGTGGGTCAACTACCGCGAGCGGCAATTCGTCCTCACCGGCACGCCGAGCGAACTTGGACTGACGCTCCAAGCGGGCGGAAACCAGACCGCACAGGGCGCGGCCACTCTCGACAGTAGCTCGACCACCACGACGCAGACGACCGGCAGCACCACGAGTGCTCCGGCCGACGAGGAGTCCTCTGACGACGAGTACCTGGAGTCGGTCGATCAGTTCTTCTTTCTCAGCGGCTTTTAAGGTGACGTGCCTAGCGGCACGCAGGCCCTCTTTTGAGACGCGGAAATAAAAACAGCCGGCGGCATCCGTGGATGTCGCCGGCTGTCGCTTTTTTTGCCCGCCCAGTTGCCAGACCAGCGGGCATTCCGACTGGCGTAGTTGTTAGTACTCGTACTTCAGGCCAAAGCTCAAGCCTTGGGCCCAGAAGTCGCTGTCCTCGTGGTTGTAGACCGGCCGCCGGGGTCCGGTGAGCGGGGCGCCGCCGACTTGGCTTAGGTTGACCGTGCGGTCGATCGCGTCGCCCGGCCGCGCCACGTCGCTCCAGTAGATGAACGAGTAGCTCATCGTTGCTTCGAGGCGGCGGCTGATTTGGTAGCCGACCGTCAGGTCGAACTCCGGCACCACGGCGAACTCGTTCGTTTCGTACTCGCCGATGTTCGAGTCCAGTGCGAGCAGACCGCCTTGTGACGAGGCCGACGCGCCGCCGGCCGTCGTGACGCGCGAGCCGGCGATGTCAACGCGCTGGTTCATGTTGCCCAGGGCGACCTTGCCGATCATCCGCAAGGACCACATGCCGCACTCGCGTTCGGTCATCAAACCGAACTGGCCGCCGTGAAATTCGTTCTCCGTGCGGAAGGCGTCGAACACGTCGATCCGCGTGCCGGCGCCGCCGCCGCTGAGGCCGAGTTGGCTCGAATCGATCTCCACCGATTCGTCGATGCGGCTGAAGAAGTAACCGGCGATCAAGTCCAGCCGCGCCTGGCGCGTCGTGAGGAGGCTGCGCCGCAGGAAGACATCCGACACCAGCACGTCGTTCGAGGTGTCGATGCTGATGGCGCCCCGGACCAGACCCGGAAAGCTGATGAGTGAAGCCTGCTCGATAAATCCCAACTCCGAGCGCACGATCGGCCGGCCGAGAATCCGCGATCCGTCGCTCGCCGCGTCGTACTGCACGTCGCCTTCGCCGAGCGCGAAGAAGCGGCCGACCAGGCCGTAGTCATGGCAGGAGTCGAGCCAGTAGCCGATCTCCAGCCGTCCGCCCGAACGCAGATCATCGTCCACCGACTCATCGCCGAAAAGCACCGTCGCCCCCGGCAGTTCCGCCGCGTCGCCCTGGAGGGTTCCCGCAGGGCTGGTGGTCACGAGCGCCGGCAGATCCATCCCGTCGGTCCACCACATCAGGTATTCGACGCGGGCGTACGAGCCGCCGCTGCCGCCGAGACGTCGTAGCAATCGGCCATCGCCAAAGTAGCCCTGGCCGATTCCGCGTCCCAGCAGCCGGCTTCCGACGCCACAGCGGCCGGTCGTGCAACCGCCTTCGCAGTCGTCGCAGGGCCAAGGCGGAGCGGCCGAGATGCCATTGGGCGGCGTCATGCTAGGGCCGACCGGCATGTCGGTCGCAATCGGATCATCGGCGAACGGATTGGGCGGGATTTCCTCCGCGTCATCGCTGGCGATGGCTTGATGGAGTCCGCTTTCAAATGCCGCGACCGAGGCCGAGCGTGTCGGCTCGGCTGCGTCCGCCGGCGTGGTCGCTCCTGTCAGCGCAAGCGAAGCGGCCAGCGCGCAAACGCCCCGCCACCGCCAAGATGGAATTTTCATGGCTCGTTCGTACCTTCCAAGCTACGGCTGCACGCGGACCGCGAACGCGGCCCCGGCAGCCCCCCCTGTGCCGAGACCTGGAGAGCGCGAATGGCTCTAACCAGTACTCAAGAACTGACGCCGGCAACGATTGTCCGGGTTCTACAGGTTCTGTCGGCAGTTCCGGTTGTAAGGCTTGAAACGATTTTGCCGCAGACTGGGGGGAGAGGAGCATAAGCTGTAGGCTGTAGGCTCCAAACCCTTTTCGCCCGCGGCCGCCAGACCGGTCAGTCGTCAGTGGCAAGAACCGTCATTCCCGCCCAGGCGGGAATCAGAGGGCGCAGGGTCCACCGTCTAGATTCCCGCCTGCGCGGGCATGACGCTTACAGCCTCCAGCTTACAGCCTTAAGCTCCTCTCCTTTTCCGCGCCACGGCCGCGTTCTCCACTTATAATTGAGCCGGGGCGGCTTGCCCCCTCCGCTGGTCCTCGTTTGCTTGCTCCTGGCCCCCGACGGCTATGTCTGTTACAGATCCTGGTGCTGCTTCGCCCGCTCGCTCGCCCGCCGTGGGGCGTCCGCTGTCGCTGTGGCAGGCGGCCAACCAGTGGCGGCTGGCGCAGTGGCGCAAACAACTGCTCCCGCAGATCCAAGCGGCCGAAGCCGATCTCGACGCGCTCGACGAGTACCATCTCCGCAAGCGGAGCCTGGCGCTGCGCTTCCGCGCGAAAAGCGGCGAGCCGCTGGCGGCGCTGCTGCCCGAGGCGTTCGCGCTGGTCCGCGAAGCGGCCCGGCGAGCATTGCGGATGGAGCACTACGAGGTTCAGCTTCTCGGCGGCATCGCCATGTTCCACGGCGCGATCGCCGAAATGGAAACCGGCGAAGGCAAAACGCTTACCGCCAGCTTGCCGGTCTATCTCATGGCGCTGCCGGGCAAAGGCTCGCACGTCGCCACGGTGAATGACTACCTCGCCCGCCGCGACGCCGAACTGCTCAAGCCCGTTTATGAGTTGCTCGGCATGAGCGTCGGCGTGATCCAATCGCAAATGCCGCAGCCCCAGCGGCGCAAGGCCTACGCCTGCGACATCACCTATGGCACGGCGAAGGAGTTCGGCTTCGACTTTCTCCGTGATCGGCTTCTGCTCCGCGAGACGGGGCAGCCGCTCGTTCGCTCGCCCGGCAGCCGCATGACGCCCGAACCGATCGGCGGCGGCGATAAGCCCGTGCAGCGCGGCGCGTTCTTCGCCCTGGTCGACGAAGCCGATAGCGTGCTGATCGACGAAGCCCGCACGCCGCTGATTATCAGCAGCCTTCCTGGCGAGAAGGAACGCATCGCGGCGGTCTGCTACCGATGGGCGTCGGAAATGGTCGCGCGCTTTGAAGAAGACGAGCACTACGAGTACGACCACGACAAGCGGATGGCCGAGCTGACGATCGAAGGCCGCCAGCTCGCACGCTCGCTGCCGAAGCCGGAAGAAATGGACTCCGTCGGCTTCCTCGATGTCTACGACTACCTTGAGCAGGCGCTGAAGGTGAACCAGGAGTTCATCCGTGATCGTCATTACGTCGTCCGCGACGGCGAAGTGGTGATCGTCGACGAATCGACCGGCCGGCTTGCCGAAGGCCGCAAATGGCGGTCCGGCATCCATCAAGCGATCGAAGCCCGCGAGGAGCTGGAAGTCACCGTCGATACCGGCCAAGCCGCCCGCGTGACGGTGCAGGATTTTTTCCTTCGCTACAAGCATCTGGCCGGCATGACCGGCACCGCGTCGAGTTCCGCGCGCGAACTGAAAAGTATCTACAAGCTCCGCGTGATCCCGATCCCGACCAATCGCCCCGTGCAGCGCCAGCGGCTCCCGAATCGCATCTTCGGCACCGCCGAAGCCAAGTGGCGGGCGATCGTCGAGGAGGTCCGCGAGGTTCATGCCACCGGCCGGCCGGTGCTGATCGGTACGCGGTCGATCGACCGTTCTCAGCTTCTCTCGCGGCTGCTACAGGAGGCGGGCATCGAGCATCAGGTTCTCAACGCCCATCATGTCGAAGCCGAAGCCGAGATCGTCGCCCACGCCGGCGAGCGCGGCAAAGTCACCGTTTCGACGAACATGGCCGGCCGGGGTACGGACATTAAACTTGGCCCCGGCGTCAGAGAACTGGGCGGCTTGTGTGTCATTTGTACCGAACTGCACGACTCCGCCCGCATCGACCGCCAGCTTGCCGGGCGCTGCGGCCGTCAAGGCGATCCCGGCACGGTGCGTCAATACCTCGCCCTGGACGACGACATTCTGCTCACCGGCTTAGGCCCCAAAAAGGCGAAGCGGCGGATCGAGCAAGGCAAGCAACTCAACGGCGAAGCCAGCCGACTTCAGCGGCTCTTTCAAACCGCCCAAGACCGCGTCGAGCGCCGCAACTTCCGCGGCCGCAAGCAACTGCTCTACCACGAAAAGCAGCGCAAAAAGATGCAGGCCGAGATGGGCCAGGATCCTTATCTGGACACGCCGGATTAGCTGTAAGCTAGGGCTACTAGCTATGAGCTGTCAGCGATCAGCGTTTAGAGCGCACTACCTTTCCCTTGTCGCGCGGGCTGCACCTCTTTTCGCCCGCGGCCCCCAGGCCGGTTAGCCGCTCTGGCGCTAAAGGAAACGCTGGCGCTCTAGAGGAGAAATCCATGCACCCTCTGGCCTAAATTCCCGCCTGCGCGGGAAGGACGGGACTTAAGGCTGACCGCTAATAGCTACCCGCCCTATCCGCTGTCACGGCAGCGTGACACAGGCGTGACATTTTCCCGTGCCGCCGTGCCAGCGGTGTCCCGCTTTGGCTCGCAATGTCACGGTTTCGGCCGCTGGCGTGTCTCGCTTTGTCCCGGAATGACCCCGGATCAGCGACTTTTCTTGGAAGGAGCCTTTGGCCTTCAGGGGTGGCGGGGGCGCACGCGAAGCGAAGCCCCCGCAGGGTTAGTCGTCAGTCGTCAGCAGAGTTCGTCCTTCCCGCGCAAGCGGCGTGTCCCGTGGCGAACATTCACGGTCTAGATTCCCGCCTGCGCGGGAAAGACGTATTCTGACTCGCCGGGGGCTTCCGCTCTCGCGGGGCGCCCCCGCCACCCGTCCCTCGGCCACGCAATTTACCAATTTATCGGCAAAAATCAACACTTGGCCGCGACAGTTTGCCGCAGCCGCCCCTCGTGCCTCGCGCGTATGAACCGCCGAGCGAGCGGGACCGTACTACAACCGTCACAGCCGCTGCACTCGCCCGCCGATCGCCGAAAAAGGAGGGGGCTTTTTGCGGTTTTCTTGTGGGAAATCGGCTCCCCGATTAGAGTAAGACAAGCGGCCGTTGGGACCGCTCGGCCGTACTTCCCAACCAGGCATCGCCCGCACAGCAACCGCCGCGACCGTCCCGGTCGGGGTCTCCTCCCCTTCGGGTTTTGTCTCACGCATTTCATTCCTCCGCCCCACAAGGCAGCGCCGCGATGAGTTCCGAACCATCGGTCAACCCGCAAGACATCGAACAAACCAAACAGCAGATTCGGGGGCTGGTCGATGAAATCGCCGCGCTCTCCAAGCGCGAGCTGCCGGCGGAGGAATACTACAAGGAATTTCTCGGCCGCGTGGTCGAAGCGCTGGCCGCCGTCGGGGGCGCGATCTGGACGATTG